>JAAZLJ010000226.1 GCA_012799365.1 Syntrophomonadaceae bacterium
AGTATATTTGTAGAATTTTGTAGAGAAAGGAGCTATTTTCAATGATCGCAAAAAAATGGGGTCTAAAAAATGATCAAAAAGCAAAAAAGGAAGTAAGTAGTATTGCTAACCTATTTCAGCAGGGCTATTTTGATGGCATGACAGATACGTATACTCGTGTGCCAATCAAGGTTAGCTGTGCGGGTGCTAAGTACGTCTTTGTTGATCGTGAATTGTCTTCAGAATATCAAGGCAAACTGCTTCCGATATTACAGGAACACCATGCTCCCCACTACAGGGGTGATGGAATTGAAAGATATGCGCGCTGGCAGATAGGCGAGGCAGAGCTACTTCTTCATGGAATTGCCTATGAAGAAATGGAACAGCGCATATCAGAAAGAATTAATGCTGTGTTGGCCCTTGAAACTATAGCACAATAAGGAGGGATCTTATGCGTTACCTGTTAAATTCTGCCGTTATTACCGATCCAGGTAGATATGACTACCGTTTGATTTCGGAAACAGAAATGGTAGGATGGGTCCGAACTGGCAGTTGGGCATCCCACATTGGGTATCAGGATACCGCAAAACATATCCATGCTGTATCCGGCATCATGCCGAACACCAACAGAAAGATTGTCGCTATGAAGCCTGGTGATGAGGCATTGGTAGTACGGTTAAAATATCGTGTGCAGGATCCAAGTCAAAAGGGAGCATATCAGCCTGACCCAGATGACTGGGAATATGGCATACTACAACGGATAGAATAATTATAGGCCAGGGGAGTTCCCTGGCCTTTTTTGTTTTGTGGTATTGTTGTAGGAAACAGGGGAGAAAGGAGGGTCTTATGACACATCTACGACTAGCAAAAAAAGGTCAACCTGATATAATTCAGCAGTTTTATATTGAGTTACTTGAAAGTGATCGTGGTTTGTCAGCTGATGAATATGCCAAAGACGTTAAAAGATTCTCAAAATGGTTTGCCCGCAGACATGGCTCTTTTGTACCCCAAGCAGTATCAGCCCTGGATATAGTTGAGTACAGAACATGGATGCAGCAAGAAGGAAGCACTGGGAAAGGATTGGCTCCGGCGACTGTAAACCGCAACCTTAATTCAATCAAATCTTTCTTTAGGTTCTGTAAGGACCAGGGTTTTGTTCAACACGATCCAACCCAGGATATAAAATTGGTAGCCAGTGCTGCACAATTAGCACCAAGATGGCTTGCTAGAAATGAACAGGCAGCCCTTGTTCGTGCAGTTAAAGAATTTGGGAACCTGCGAGATGAAGCTGTGATCATTACCTTATTACATACTGGTCTTAGAATAAGCGAATTGGCAAGCTTAAAATGGCACGATGTTATTATCAATCCCCGTAGTGGGAAAGTGTGCGTTACAGGCAAGGGCAACAAATACAGAGAAGTGCCCCTTAACTCTACAGCCCGTAAAGCATTATCCCGGTGGGCTGAAGAACAGGAACATGCCGATTATATATTCCCTGGGGAGAAAGGTGCTTTAACCCCCAGGGCAATACGAAACATAATTTACAAATATGCTTATTTAGCACATTTAGAAGACGTTTCTCCCCACATATTAAGACACACCTTCTGTAAAAATGCGATAGATATGGGTGTACCACTCACGGAAGTAGCAATGATGGCGGGTCACTCGTCGCTAGAAGTCACTAAAACATATACTGTACCATCCGAAAAAGATCTGCAGGACGCAGTAGAGAAGATGTCATGGGAATAGCTGCCCATTGATGTACAAACCAACCCTCTTGACTTTTTTCCCCAATACTTATACAATGATATAAGACAATTCATTTCCAATGGGAAAAATGTATTTAATTCCATAAAAATAAATGGCCAAAACCAACATAAAGAAAAAGGGACGCGCGTACAGCTTGATAGTTTATATCCAAAGCCGCTACTATAGAGGTAGTGGCTTTTTTGTTGTATTTCACGGGGGGAGGTATTTGATGTTTTGGGTAACACTTAACATATTAGTAAACTGGTTTGTTATTTTTGTTTTATGCTACGCATTAAATTACGAGTCTGCCCCAATTTCAACCCCAATATTTTGGTCAATCGTTATTGTTGCGGGGTTGATTCTTTTTGCACTTTCTGCTACAGCCGAAAAGATAGCAGCCTTTTTAACAGGGTTAAGAAAACCAACTGACCAAGAGTATACTCGGTTGGCCCCCCTATTAAACGAAGTTCTTCAAAAAGCCAGTTATACTGGACCAGAAATATCCCTTTATGTATCTAATCATGAGTTTGTAAATGCTTGTGCTATAGGTTCCGGGACAATAGGGGTTACCCTGGGATGTATTAATCATTGCTCGGAAGAAGAAATCAAGGGGTTATTAGCTCACGAACTAGGACATCTAGCTTTAGGACATGGCAAGAAAACAAGCATAGTGAATATAATGAATACTGCTGGCTATGCAGCTACCTGGGCACTCATGATTGCCGTAACGATTGTTAGTATAATAATTGGTTTTTTGGGTGGTCGTCAATCAGTCATAACACTTTTGAGTTTGATAGTTCTGACGGTGATGGCCGTATCTTTTAAAGTGCTTTTGTGGTTGTTCAATCAATTAATTAGACTAGGATTGCTGGCAGTTGGCCGCAAGGACGAATACAGTGCAGACCATTTTGCAGGTGAATTAAGATACTCAGATGGGTTAATAGCAGTATTAGAGCGGGGCAGGGATTTTAACCCTAAAGCATTGCGGTTCAATGTTTTGCTTCGTACCCATCCCTATTCCGATGATAGGATAAAACGATTAAAAGAGGCTTTTGAATAGGGCAAAGTGCTTCTTTTGAAAATAGCGATCAAGAATTACGGATTTAGCCGGTATCTGTGTTCAGTAATGTCAACAAATTAGGATCAAAGGAGGATTATTTGATGCCAAAATTTTATATTCCCATTACGTTTAGAATGTCTGGGGCAGTAGAGATTGAAGCCAATTCTTTAGAAGAAGCCGAAAACAAGGTATTGACTGAATTGCCTTATCCCGAGATTTTTGATGTTGTTGATAACAGTGTAGAGTTAGATAAAGAAGCAAAAGGTTATGGCAAAATTGTTGGTAGCTGACATTCTATACCCAAAGGCAGGTGGGCTCAATTCATTTATATGAGCGTCCAGCATTTTGCCCGCATGCATCAAGGTAGCTATATTAGCATAGCATCTGTCGGAAAAACATGCTTAGTATTGGGGTATATCCATATCTGTATTCAAAAGGTTATATCGTGTTTCAGCCGAAAACCCCGCCAGCTTGCTGCGGGGATGAAGGCATCACTTTACAGTTACAATCCCTATATTTTGGCATAGATAATATATATAGATAATATATTATGATATAATATCTATGTAAGGAGAGTGTAACCGTGAAGAACATTCAAATTAACATTTCTATCCCTGAAAAATGGAAAATAGAACTTGAAAACTTAGCCAGGATTTATTCTGTTGAAGAAGAAACTACATTAAGCTATCTGGACTTAATTCGTAGGGCAGTC
>JAAZLJ010000173.1 GCA_012799365.1 Syntrophomonadaceae bacterium
TGAGCCGGTTTATTAACTTTACCGGGCAGTTGGAGAGGAAAGGGTTTCATATTCCTCTCAAGCATGCTGCCAATAGTGCGGCTCTGCTGAGTATGCCTGCATCCCACCTGAATTTGGTTAGAGCCGGTATAGCTGTATATGGACTCAGCCCGACCGATGATGAATCGGGTAGTTCCCCCATACATCTTATTCCCGCCATGCGTCTTTTAAGCCGGGTGGTTATGCTGAAGGAGCTTCCTCCTGGTCAGGCTGTAAGCTATGGCTGTACTTATGTGACCTCCCGAAATACTCGGGTGGCGACCGTACCTATTGGGTATGCTGACGGGTATACCCGACTGTTATCCAATAAGGCCTGGGCGGTAATAAATGGATACAGAGTACCGCTCATAGGCAGGGTGTGTATGGATCAGTGCATGTTTGATGTTACCGGAGTACCCGATGTAAAAGAAGGCGATGAAGTGATCCTCTTCGGGCGTCCGGAGGATGGCGTTACTGCTGATGATTTAGCCGGAATTTTGGGGACTATAAATTATGAGATTGTTTGTATGATTGGGGCCAGGGTTCCTCGTATATACCGGTAGTGGTTATTGTAATTATTGGATTTGCGACCCAAACCGGCGACAGATATAATGTATAATAGAATTGTCAGCCATTACATATGTAAAATATAGGGGGTGCTCGGTTTGCCGGCCTCAAAAAAGATAATGGTCACAGTTCCAGAAAGTCTTCTGCTGGAATTAGACAATATCTATGTTGCCGAGAGCAAGAACCGCAGCGAGGTAATACGCGAAGCCTTGAAACTTTACCTGGGGGAGCGAAAAAGGCGATTGGTTAAGGAACAGATGAAAAAGGGTTATCTGGAAATGGCTGATATTAATCTTACCCTGGCCAGCGAATCGATCCCGGTGGAACATGAGGCTCTGGTTAACTGTTTAGAAAAATTAACGGAGTGATGAAATTGAATATAAAGCGTGGTGAAGTTTATTTTGCCCAACTGAACCCGGTAGTGGGTTCAGAACAGGGAGGCATCAGGCCAGTCCTGGTGGTACAGAACGATATCGGGAACCAGTACAGCCCCACTACCATAATCCTGGCCATAACTTCGCAGATTAACAAGGCCAAGCTGCCCACTCACGTCGAGTTGAAGGCTGCGAAGTACGGTCTCGATAAAGATTCTGTTATTCTGGGTGAACAGGTGCGCACCATTGATAAAACCAGATTGAAACAGCGAATAGCTTTTCTGGATGAAGAAACCATGGTCAAGGTAAACCAGGCTATAGAGGTTAGCCTGGGGCTGACAGACTTCTAACACATACATAACTTATTAAAGAACAGGCTTTAAAGCCTGTTCTTTATTTTGGGAGCTGAATTACATGGGGAGGAGGAATTATTTGTGGGAACCACTATCGGGATAACCTGTTCTTTTCGGGAAGATGAGTATGCTTTCTGGTTAAGGGCTTATTATATTGACCGAATAATTGCGGTCGGTGGTATTCCGTTTATCCTGCCGTCATCAACCAGTACCGAGGTTATAAGGGATTATGCAGCAATATGTGATGGTTTTATACTGGCCGGGGGCGGTGATATGGATCCTGTGTTCTGGGGTGAAGAACCTCGACCGGGGCTGGGAGAAATTGATCCGCTTCGCGACCAATTTGAGTTGAAGCTGTCGGAGCAGATTCTAAAAAAGGATATCCCGGCTCTGGGTATCTGCCGCGGAATCCAGGTACTTAATGTGGCTGCCGGAGGGTCTGTAGTCCAGGATCTCGGTCAAACGGGTATCTGTCATATGCAAAGCGCGCCCAAAAGCCATCCGTTTCATGATATATTTATAGAGAAGGACACTCGATTGTTCAATATTTTGGGGCAAGAGAGGGTGCGGGTGAACAGTTTTCACCATCAGGCAGTGAAACAATTGGGGAAGGGCCTGATACCATCGGGGACCAGTGGGGACGGGGTTATTGAAGCGATTGAATCTGTGCAGCATCGTTTTTTGCTGGGAGTACAGTGGCACCCCGAATGTATGACTGACCGGGCATCGGAGCGGTTGTTCCGGGCTCTGGTGGAAGCCGCACGTTTTTAGCGGTTTTATAACCATCAACCTCCTGTTTTTCGCTCCGCTTCACAGCCCTCAGCTTCGTTGTGTACTGCGGCGTTTGCTCGTCAGGTCGCTTCACTGGGTTAACACACTCCTGGTAAAGTGGGTTATAAATTAGAGAACCGGTAGAGTACAGGTCACATAGAATAGAGTACAAAGGGGAGGATTTTTGTTGCTGGCGATTCAGGGAGGACGGATATACACTATGAGCAGTACCGGTATCCTGGAGAATGGAACCATCCTGGTGGAACAGGAGCGGATTGTGGATATCGGAAACGAAGTAAACATACCTCCTGGCTGTGAGATTATAGATGCCCGGAATAAGCATGTCTGTCCGGGAATTATAGATGCCCATTCCCATCTGGGCTTATGTGAGGAGATATATCGGGTAGAAGGGGACGACCTCAATGAGGACATAGAGCCGGTTTCCCCGCAGCTGCAGGCTGTAGATGGTATAAACTTCTGGGATATCGGGTTTCAGGATGCATTACGAGGTGGAGTGACGAGAGTACAGGTGGTACCCGGTAGTGCCAACATAATTGGTGGTCAAGCGGTGCTGTTGAAAACCCTGGCATCCAATCCGTCCGGTATGGTTTACCGGAACCCCTGGGGGGTGAAAGCAGCTCTGGGGGAAAACCCCAAGCGGGTTTATGGAGGTAAAAGAAAGACACCACGTACCAGGATGGCGAACGCCGCTCTGCTGCGAGAGGCCTTGTTTGCCGCTGCCCGGTTAGGGAATAATGAGCAGTTAGATGCGGCGGGAGAATTCAGGCTGCGTCCACTCTACCGGGTTTTGTGCCGGGAAATGCCTTTACTGGTACATGCCCATCGGGCGGATGATATTTTAACTGCCTTGCGGATTAAAGATGAGTTTAATATTGATATGGTTATCCAACATGGAACCGAGGCTTTTCTGGTGGCCGAAGAGCTGGCCCGGCGGGAGGTAAAGGTCGCTATGGGTCCTTTATTGGTCAACCGGGCTAAAGTGGAGATGCAAAAGGTTTCTTTTAAGAACGCGAAGCGGCTCCAGGAAGCGGGCGTTGATTTCTGTTTTATTACCGACCATCCAGTGGTTCCCATCCAACACCTCAGGATCTGTGCGGCCCTGGCCGTACGGGAAGGGTTGGGAGAAGCGGAGGCTCTGAAGGCTATTACCAGCAGTGCGGCAGCAATTTTGGGGGTAGATGATGAACTGGGTTCTATTGAGAAAGGTAAGCGTGCGGATTTGGTTATATTTTCGCACCACCCCCTGGAGACACAATCCCGAGTAGAAATGACCATGGTGGACGGAATCAGGTGGAGGGATTAATTTATGGACAAGGGGGATTTATTTACTGTATATCTGGACGGAGTTCAGATGATGGTGTGCGTAGTTGGTGTGTACCGGGAAGATTTATCCGGGGAAGATGTAGTGGTGCTGGCGGTTATCGATAAGGACAATCTTATCCATGTACCACTGGCAGAACTCAATTCAGCTTTTACTACTACCAAATATGTGAACTAAGTTCCTGTCCCTTTACGGGTTAATAAAGTAGAGAGACCACCGGCCATCCAGTCCGGTGTTCTCTGTTTTTTTGCAGGCTTGAATAATATAGCGGATTCCATGAAAATAATAACCGAGGGGATACACAGGGCTGCGTCCATCTGCGGTTTCAATTTTGTTCCCGGGTGGGAAGGGGGTTCTATGCGTTTATCCAGATTTTTAGCGGTGGCGGGGGCAGCATCGCGTCGCAAGGCGGAAGATATAATTCGGGCGGGTCGGGTTCGGGTCAACCAGGCTCTGGTCAAGGATCCGGCTTTCAATGTAGAAGCAGAACATGATCGAGTAGAATTAGATGGCCGGGTTTTGCAATTAGAGGAACCAGTCTACATTCTTTTGTACAAGCCAGCCGGTTATCTTTCTACGGTGACCGATACTCATGGTAGGCCGACGGTGCTGGATTTGCTTCCGGCAGTCCGACAGAGGTTGTATCCAGTGGGACGGTTGGATCTGGATACCGAGGGGCTGCTTTTGCTTTCCAATGATGGGGATTTTACTTATTTAATAACCCATCCTCGCCATGAGATTGAAAAGGTATACCAGGCCGAGGTCAAGGGCGAGGTAACTCGGAGAGTGGTTCGTCAGCTGCGGGACGGAGTGATGGTGGATGGACGTCCTACCTCACCGGCGCGAGTGAAGGTGTTAAAGCGTTCTCGGGGTCGGACTCGATTAGAGATTCGTATCCATGAGGGCCGAAAACGCCAGGTTAAAAAGATGTGCGCCAGTGTGGGCCATCCGGTCCTGAGCCTGAAAAGAACTGCACTGGGGGTACTTACCTTGCAGGGACTGAAGCCGGGAGATTATCGACACCTTATCCGACAGGAGGTTGACCAACTGCGGAGTTTGGCCGTTGAGGACGGGGGTCATGAATTTGACTGAACGCTATAACTGGAAAGGTAAGCTAAAACCACGCGGTGGGTTGGGCAGGCTGGAGAGTCAGGTCAGCCTTTTGGTTGACAAAGGGATTTTAACCTCCCGGGGTATTAATAATTATTTAGTGGTGGTAATGGCCGGGGATAATGGAATCAGTCGGGAAAATATAAGCATTTACCACCCGATGAGTTCGGCTGACATTGTTGAGGCGCATTTGCGAGGTGAAGCGGCCCCGGCTATTTTCCTGCAGCGTATAGGTAAGGAAGAGATTCTGGTTGATGTTGGCCTGTTTGATCAGGTTGATTGCAGCCAGGTATGGGATTATTCGATCCGCAGGGGTACCAATAATTTCAGGTGGGAGCCGGCCATGACCCGCGTAGAGGCTGTTCGGGCGTTAGAGGCAGGGGCTCAGGTGGTCGAACGCCTATCCGGGTTGGATATAGTGGGCCTGGGCGAAATTGGGGTTGGCAATACAGTATCGGCGGCGGCTATCGCTGCATCAGTACTGGAAGTTTCGGCAGATATGGTGGTAGACCGCGGTTCGGGGGTAGATGATACAGTTTTGGCTCGCAGAGTGGAGATAGTCAGTGAAGCCATAAGCAGACATCAGCCCTGTAAATCCGATGTAGTTGATATACTTGGCAAAGTAGGTACTTTTGAAATAGCAGCCATGACTGGCTTCATTGTAAGGGCCGGGGAAAAGGGGTTACCGGTGATGCTGGATGGGTATGTATCGTCAGTAGCGGCTTTATTGGCATCTCGGATGGGAAAACTGGATGGCGTGGTGGTATCACACCTCAGTCGGGAAAGGGGTCATAAAACGGTGCTCGACGCTCTGGGACTGTCACCGCTGTTTGATTTTGACCTTAATTATGGTGAGGGTATGGGAGCGGCCCTGGGGTTGTTTTTCTGTGAATTGGGTTTTGCATTTTTAAGAAAAATTATTTGAGTCGACAGAGAAGAAGGAATATCGTCAGTTATTCTAGAAATAAAAAGGGATGGTCGACTGCGCGGTGGTTTCATCTGTTTACCATATCTTCTAATACTATCTGCGTTCTCAGCGTTAAAAAGAATCTAAAAGAAATCAGCGTAAATCTGCGATTCCAGGGTTATTTTTATAACAGAGGGAGGAGAGCCTGCTTGGTGAAGGTCAAAGTAGGTGACGATATAGTATTACATAATCTAAAGGTCAGAGTTCGTTTCGATTATAAGGGTACCCGCATGGGGCGGCTCTTCGGCGGCAAGAGCGTGGAACAGGTAGCCGAAGAAGTCCGGGAAGAGAAGGTAGCTTTGTTAAGGAATGTCCCGGTGCAGGGGGTTACTATTGAGGATATCGAAATGAGTAATGATGTTTATACAGTTACCGATGAGTTTACCGGGCAACCGGTGGCTTTTGCTCCGGTGACCATAACCTTTTCTGCTGATAGTCTGGATGATGCTATACGGTTTGCTATGAAGGAAGAGTTCCGCAAAGTAGAGGTATTGGAGCCGGAACAGGCATTTTTAAACCGATTTGACATTGAGAGACTCTTGTTTGCGATTAACGAACAGCTCAAAGAATTCAAGGTTTACCTGGAAAGGAAGTTTGAAAAGGGGTAGGGTCTGCGGTTTCAAAGTTATTTTCACAGCAGGAATTTCCGGATACGGGTGTCGGGTTGACACAGAACAGGTTTAGAAGGAAAATATACATTGTGTGGAAACGGGCATATGCCGGAAATAGTTCGAACCCATGGCGAATGTTCAGGGGTCATGCTGCCCTTTTTTTATTGCATTTATAGCCGGGGTATTCTATATTAGGCATAAAGTATAACCAGGGAAGGAAGATTCTTTGGGCAATATTGCTATTTTTTCCGGCGGCTTCGGAAGCGGAAAATCAGAAATCGCTCTTAATTATGCGATGGAAATGTCCCGTTATAACAGCCAGGTGGTACTGGCGGATCTGGATATGGTCAACCCGTATTTCTGTTCACGGGAACTGGAAGAAGTTTTACAGGGACACGGAGTTAAGTTGGCTGCGCCCATTGAAATGCTGAGGTTTTCTGATGTTCCGCAGGTACCCGCCGAAGTAATTGGCTTCCTGGGAATGGAAGAAAACGAGATGATTCTCGATGTGGGCGGTGACGAAGTAGGTTCCTGGGTGCTGGGTTACCTGAGCGGGCATATCCGAACCCGGTCTTACCAGATGTATTTGGTAATAAATCCATTCCGTCCTTTTGCCGCGAGCCTGGAAGGGATTATAGAACTGAGGGTTTCTCTGGAGAAAGCTTCGCGATTACAGTTTACCGGCGTGATAAGCAATCCCAATATGGCGGCAGGTACTGAGGTTGCGGATATAATAGCCGGGCACCAGCAGGTGACAGCTTATGCCGAGAAGTTGGGGCTGCCGATGAAATTTCTGGTGGTGGGTGAACGTTTTTACGAACCCTTAAAAGCTTACGGATTGGATGTTGAAGTCAAACCCATAAAATTATATTTGTGGCCAGAATGGTTGTAGTTGGAGAGGAGATGGTTGGATGCCCAGGGGGAGAATTACCTTTGATGAAGGGCGATGTAAGGCCTGTGAGTTGTGCATCTATTTCTGTCCGAAAGATGTCATAGGGTTGGACAAGCAGCGAATAAACCCGGCGGGTTATCACCCGGCGGCGGCGGTTAATCCGGATAATTGCAACGGATGTGCCATCTGTGCCCGTATGTGTCCGGATCTGGTAATCGTAGTAGAAAGGGAGTGATGGGATGGCAAGGGTACTGATGAAAGGCAATGAAGCACTGGGTGAAGGAGCAGTTATAGCAGGGTGCCGGTACTTTTTTGGCTATCCGATAACTCCTCAGAGCGAAGTAGCAGAATATTTGGCTCGCAGACTGCCTCAGGTGGACGGGGTCTTTCTCCAGGCAGAGAGTGAAGTGGCGGCCATTAATATGGTCTATGGCGGGTCAGCGGCTGGTGCTCGGGTCATGACCGGTTCTTCCGGCCCGGGGCTTAGTCTGAAGCAGGAGGGTATCTCTTTTATCGCCGAGGCCGAATTACCTTGTGTTATAGCTAATATATCCCGGGGAGGTCCGGGTCTGGGTGGTATTCAACCGGCCCAGTCCGACTATTTCCAGTCCTGTAAAGGCGGAGGACATGGAGACTATCGACTTATTGTCCTGGCACCGTCCAGTGTTCAGGAAATGATGGATTTTGCGCTGCTGGCTTTTGACCTGGCGGATCGGTATCGCACCCCGGTGCTCATCATGAGTGAAGGTATGCTGGGGCAGATGATGGAACCGGTGCAGGTAAGGGAACCGGTGACGGAAAGATACGAAAAACCCTGGGCAACTACCGGTTGTATTAACCGTGAACCGAATATTGTCAACACACTGCATCTGCTGCCTACAGAACTGGAAGATAGGAACCAGCATCTGTTTAGTAAATATGCTCGCATTGCGGCGGAAGAAAAGCGGGCCGAGATGGTAATGACGGAGGATGCGGAGCTGGTAGTGGTAGCCTATGGTTTACTTTCTCGCGTGGTTAAAAAAGCCATAACGGAAGTAAGGGCCAGAGGTGTCAAAGCTGGCTTGATAAGGCCATTAACTCTGTGGCCGTTCCCGGATACCCATATTCAAAAATGTTTGGACACTGCGAAACTGTTCCTTACCATCGAGATCAGTATGGGACAGATGGTCGAGGATGTGAAGCTGGCGGTAAACGGCCGGGTACCGGTAGAGTTTTACGGTCGTATCGGCGTCATACCCAGCCCGCAGGAGATTGAAAGAGCGATCATGGCAGTGGCAGAAAGGGGAGGGCTGGCATGAAAACTGTATTCAAGGTGCCCCAAAGCCTGACCGGGAAGGAATGGCATTACTGTCCCGGCTGTGGACATGGTATTATTCACCGCTTGATTGCGGAATGTATGGATGAGCTGGATGTGCGGGAGAAGACTGTCGGTATTTGCCCGGTGGGGTGTGGGGTACTGGCTTATGAATATTTTAATTGTGATATGCTGGAAGCGGCTCATGGACGGGCACCCGCAGTAGGCACCGGTCTGAAAAGAGTCCTGAAGGATCGGGTCATCTTTACCTACCAGGGTGACGGAGATCTGGCTTCTATCGGGATGGCAGAAATAGTTCATGCTGCTTCTCGCGGCGAGAAAATCAGTGTTTTCTTTATAAATAATACGGTATATGGAATGACCGGGGGTCAGATGGCACCTACCACGCTGCTGGGACAGGTGACCACTACCTCTCCTTACGGGCGGGATAAGGATCGCGAAGGTTATCCCATTCGTATTGCCGAGATGTTGGCACCTTTTGAAGGAGCCGCATATGTGGCCCGGGTAGCCATTAATACGCCGGCTAACGCAGCCCGTGCCAAAAGGGCCATTAAAAAGGCCTTTGAAACCCAGTTAAACGGAGCGGGTTTCTCTCTGGTGGAAATTCTATCTACTTGTCCAACTAACTGGGGTCTGAGTCCGGTGGAAGCCATGCAGTGGTTGGCGGACAACATGATACCGTACTATCCACTGGGTGTATACAAGGACAAGGAGGGACGGTAGGATGGAGAAACAGATTTTGGTAGCCGGTTTTGGAGGACAGGGAGTATTATCTATAGGGTTGTTTTTAACTTATGCAGCTATGAGCGAGGGTAGGAACGTGTCTTATGTTCCTTCATACGGGGCGGAGATGCGTGGTGGTACGGCTAACTGCATAGTGACTATAGCCGATGATGAGGAAATAAGTTCTCCACTTACCGAGACTCCGCGCGATGCTCTGATTTTGAACCGGCCTTCTCTGGATCGCTTTGAAGAAAGGATTCAGCCCGGTGGAGTACTGATAATTAATACCTCCCTGGTGGACCGGGAGCCGCAGAGAGAGGATCTGCAGATTCGGCAGTTACCGCTGAATGAGATGGCAGATAAGATAGGAGCCCCGCGCAGTGCTAATATGATCATGCTGGGCGCTTATATAGCCTTTACCGGTATCGTTGATATGACTGCGGTTTTAGATGGTTTCGAGGATATCTTCAAGGGGCGCAAGAGTGCTACCATTGAGCGTAACCGTAAGGCTTTTTTAACCGGGGTTGAGTATGCTCGTAATAATTGGTAGCCGGTTAAGGCTATATTTTTCGGAGAAATACTCCAGGGGATATGAACCTTTTACGCTGATGAAGGTACCGGCGTAAAAGGTTTATTTTTATGGGAACTGAACAGGGGGTAAAGTATGAATAAGGAGCGGCTTCAAGAGCTGCTAAACCAGATAGCGGAGGGGAAGGTGACTCCAGAAGAAGCCCTGAACCGCATCCAGATCCTGCCTTATGAGGATCTGGGGTTTGCTCGTATTGATCATCACCGGGGTATCAGGGATATCTTTCCGGAGGTTATCTTTTGTCCGGGCAAATCGCCGGTGCAGGTGGCAATCCTGGTGGAAAGAATGTCGCTGGCCGGTAGTAACGTTCTGGCTACCCGGGCTGACGTAGAAGTATATGGTGCGGTGAGTTCTCGGGTTCCGGAGGCGGAATTTCACCCTGCGGCCCGGATGGTAACGGTGGTAAAAAACCGACCTGTTTGGTGTGGAACCGTGGCGGTAATCACGGCCGGTACTTCGGATATATCCGTGGCCGAAGAAGCAGCGGTTAGTCTGGAAATAATGGGGGCTGAGGTGCGGCGGATATATGATGTAGGGGTAGCCGGGCTGCATCGGTTGTTGGACAAAATCGATGACATGAACCAGGCGCAGGTACTGGTGGTGGTAGCGGGGATGGAAGGAGCTCTGGCCAGCGTGGTAGGAGGCCTGACGGCACGGCCGGTGATAGCAGTACCGACTAGCATAGGTTATGGGGCTAATTTTGGTGGGCTTTCTGCCCTGTTATCCATGTTAAACACCTGTGCTCCCGGGGTAGGAGTGGTTAACATAGATAACGGTTACGGAGCGGCTGCGCTAGCTTTTGCTATACTTAAAAGCAGTAACAATGAATAGACGTCCATGATATCGGAAGTATATCACTATCAGAGGTATGAAAGCAGCA
>JAAZLJ010000174.1 GCA_012799365.1 Syntrophomonadaceae bacterium
CTCATATTGTGGATGGGGCCATTGACTTTCGCGGTCGGGAGACCAGAAGGGTTAAAAAAGCCGAGGTTCAGGCGGTGGCGGCCCGACTGGAAGCAGAAGGCATCAAAAAAGCCGCGGTAGTAGGGAAATTTTCGCAGCGCAATAACAAGCATGAACAAGAAGTAAAGAGTTTACTGCAGCGGGAGTATCCCGAATTGGATGTGGTGCTGGGACATGAGGTAGCAGGACAGCTGAATTTTCTGCGTCGGGCAGTAACAACGTACTATACAGCCATGACTGCCGAGCATTGGCAGCGTTTTGCCGGCGAAATCCAGGAGGCTATAAGCAAGCGAGGGATTGAGGCTCCCATCGACATCCTGAAAGCGGACGGTGGAACTATGCCGCTGCAGGTGTCAGTACGTTATCCTTGTGAAACCGTGTTTTCCGGTCCGGCGGCCAGTGCTATGGGAGGTTACGCTCTTACCATAGATGACCTGACTTCGGTAGTGGTTGATATTGGAGGTACTACTACAGATCTGGCCCTCATCCTGGAAGGAAGACCACTCTACGCATCCAAAGGTGCGGTAATCAACCATCGATATACACATGTTCGTTCTTTTGCGGTTCGTTCTCTTGCTCTGGGGGGCGACAGCGCGGTGCGGTGGGATGGACAAGAGATCACGGTGGGCCCGGATCGCCAGGGAGCAGCTGCTTGTTTTGGCGGAACCATTCCCACTCCTACAGATGCATTCAACTTTTTACAGGGAGCGAAAATCGGAGATCCTGAACAGTCCCAACAAGCCCTGCAGCGGCTGGCCGATGAGAGCGGTCTGGGAGTAGAAGAACTGGCACAAAAAATCGTAGATATAGTGACCAACCGATTGGTGTGGAATGTTGATGATATGTTCAAAACGTGGGAACAGGAGCCAGCTTATAAGGTATGGGAAATAGTGCATAAGCGCAAGGTCTCGCCTGATCGGGTAATTGGCATTGGGGCGGCAGCCGGCTCGTTTGTTCCGGAGCTGGCCCGACGTCTAAACTGTGAATCGTTGGTACATCGCTATTCACCGGTAGCCAATGCTCTGGGGGCTTGTGTGGCCCGACCCACTCTTTCTTTGCTGCTGCATGCTGACACCGAACGGGGCACATATGCGGCTGATGTTGAAGGTATTACCGGGAAAGTGTCCAAGCGTGATCAACTGGAAGACATAAAAAAGCTGGTTCAGGAACACATGCAAAAACTGGCCGAGGAGCGGGGTATCGGCAAATATGCGGGAGAATACGAGTTTTTCATGGAAGAACAGTTCAATATGATTCGAGGCTGGTCAACCACCGGGAAGTTATTCGATGTGGGCATTCAGATTGCCCCGGGAGTGATAGAACAGTTTAAGGGGGTGAAATAATTGGTTAAGGCACACTTGCGAGCATCACGTTTTGCACCGCGAGAAAAAGGCGGAGACCGGACGGGAATTGTATTTTTCCCAGCTTTTGACTGGGCCATATCGCCCACGCATCCGGAGCGAGAAGAAAGGCTGCTTTATACCCGGGATCAGCTGTTTGAAGAAGGGGTAATGGATTTGCCCCAGATTCTGGAATACCAACCGCGGCTGGCGGACTTGAAGGATATTGCCCGGGTTCATTTTTGTGTACCTTCCATTGAAGCTCAGATCACGGAAGCCCACCTGGTAGCGGTGGGTGGAGCGCTGGTCATGGCTGATGCGGTCATAAACCAGGAGGTTAAAAACGGCTTTGCTCTGGTGCGTCCCCCCGGACACCATGCTATGCGGGTTGCTCATGGCAACCGAGGTTTCTGCAACATCAACAATGAACCTATTATGGTTGAATACCTGCGCAAGAAATATGGAATAAGAAAAATAGCTATTGTGGATACCGATGTTCACCATGGGGATGGAACCCAGGATGTTTTCTGGCATGACCCGGATGTTCTTTTTATTTCTTTTCACCAGGATGGACGTACCCTTTATCCCGGCAGCGGGTTTATTAACGAGATGGGAGGACCGCTGGCCCTGGGGACTACTCTAAATATACCACTGCCTCCGGGCACTACGGATGAGGGCATCCATTATGTGTTGGATAACCTGGTGTTACCCGTATTGGATAAATTTGAACCGGAACTGGTAGTGAATTCCGCCGGGCAGGATAATCATTACACAGATCCCCTGGCCAATATGCGTTTTTCCGCGCAGGGCTATGCTACCCTCAATGAAAAACTGGCTCCGGATATCGCGGTGCTGGAGGGCGGGTATTCGGTAGAGACGGCTCTTCCTTATGTCAATATGGGTATCATTATGGCCATGGCCGGGATCGACTACTCCAATTTGTACGAACCTGACTATAATGAAAACAGGTTTAGAGAATCGGAAGAAAGGCTGGGACGTCTGGAACGAATAATCGACGAGTTAAGAGTTATTTTTGACAACCGGGAGGCACTGGTGGAAGCTGCCCGGCAGAAATATGATCAGTTTTACCAGACATCTCGGAATATTTTCTACGATACCGACTATATTCATGAACAGCAGCAGGAGATGCTGAGGATGTGCCCTGATTGCCCGGGTTACGGTGCTATTGATTCCCAGGGTGCATATCGCGACGGTACTGGCAGTCGGGTGTACTGCATCAGTATTCCTATGTACGGATGTCCTCGCTGCCAGCAGGATGCCACTGAACTGTACGAAAAGATGATGGCCCAATCTGATGGCCGTTTTGACATAGTTTATTTACAGGATCGGATGACAGACGTATACCGCCAATACAACTTTAACACCGGAAAAGAGAGGGTTCTTTAATGCCAATTCGGGTGCTGGATGACCATCTAATCAACCAGATTGCGGCCGGCGAGGTAGTGGAAAGACCAGCCTCGATTGTCAAAGAATTGATTGAAAATGCGATTGATGCCGGTGCCACCCGAATTGAAGTGCATATTACCGGGGGTGGCATCGAGCAGATCATGGTTAAGGATAATGGTATGGGTATGACCGCCGAGGAACTTCCGCTGGCCTTCGCTCGTCATGCCACCAGTAAGATTGCGGTGGAAACGGATCTGTATGCCATCCATACCCTGGGTTTTCGCGGCGAAGCCCTGCCCAGTATAGCTTCGGTAGCGCGGGTGGAGGTAATAACCGTCCGCCCGGATGGCATGGGCAGCATGATAAGACTTGAGGGTGGGGCAGTGGTAGATAGCGGTCCCCGGGGTGGCCCGGCCGGCACCCAGCTTATCGTTAGTGACCTGTTTTTTAACACTCCGGCCCGGCGCAAATTTCTGAAGTCGCCCGGTGCTGAGGCCAATCGGGTGTATCGGCTGGTTTCCAGGATGGCTCTTTCCCGTCCGGCCATCAGCTTTACCCTGGCCAATGAGAAAAAGGTAGTTTTTAAAAGCCCCGGCAATGACAACCTGAATGATACCGTGCTATCAGTATGGGGACGTGATTTTCTGGAAAACATGCTCCCGGTAGAAGCCCGCAGGCAGGATATAGAGTTGTACGGTCTGACCTCCCATCCCGACCTGGTCAGGGGCAATCGTCGAGATCAGGTTTTTGTGGTTAACGGTCGGGTGGTGCGCAGTCCGCTTTTCTATGGAGCCATGGACGCAGCCTATAAAGGGCTGATGGTGAGCCGGGAGTTCCCGGCTACGGTTCTTTTCCTGACTATCGCGCCCGACCGGGTGGATGTAAATGTACATCCCCAGAAAACCGAGGTACGCTTTCGGGATGAGAAAGATATTTTTAACCTGATCCGGCAGGGGGTGAGGTCAGTACTACTGGGGCAGGAGATGGCTCCGCTGTCGGCGGGTACGGATCCAGGATACGAATGGCGAGCGGCGGAAACTGGTTCCCGTTACCGAACGGCTTCCCCCTTGTTCCAGGCAGGGGAAGGCCTGACCTTGACGGGAAAAGCTGGTGTTAGCAGCCCATTGGTTACCGCTTTTGCAGATAGCGGACAGGAACCCACTGGCGAACTGAGGGTGCTGGGACAGTGGCTTAACAGTTACATACTGCTCGAGGTGGGCAGCGAGTTGTGGCTGGTGGATCAGCATGCCGCTCACGAACGGGTAATGTATGACCGGTTGGTTTCCAGCGGAGGAATTCCGGAGTCACAGGTTCTGGCCCTGCCGTTAACATTTGATCTGCCGGTGGAAGAGATGCAGGTACTGGAAAACTACCTGGGGGTTTATAGCGAGTTCGGTTTTGACCTGGATGTAATGGGGCGTAATACCGTAGCCCTGCGAGGGGCACCAGCTTTACTCAAGGGACAGGAGAGAGAGGCTATGGAGGAAATGCTGGAACTGCTCCGGGAAGGGCGGCCGGAAGACCTGTTGCTCGGGGAGCGAATTTTTGCCCTCATGGCCTGTAAAAGTGCTATTAAAGCTGGCGAATCACTGCATTTGCCGGAGATGAACCAGTTGATACGGGATTGGCTGTCGTGCTCAGACTACCACCACTGTCCCCATGGGCGCCCGGCGATGGTGGTTATTTCCGCTGATGAACTGGCCCGGCGTCTTAAGAGACAGTAAACTATTAGCACGGACGAAAACAGTATATTTGAAACCGCAGATATACGCCAGATAATAAAAATATACACTAAAGACGCGGTAATCTTTACCAGGAGAGTATTAGCCGGAGCGAGCCGGTTAGTACTCTCCGAGCAATGCGCTATGCAACAATCTTCACGCCGTAATCCGAAATTTCCTGGTTAAAAGGAGCATGTTAATGTCGGGAATAGGAACGAAGATAATAGTAACTACTACCCGTAAGGGAATTCCAGGTTCGGAGGTAGCCGCTCTGGTGGCAGAGACCGGATGGGAGTATGTTCCCCGGGCCGAACTGAGCATCGAAACTCTGGCCCGGAATAACGTAGCGGAAGGGGTAGTGGTATGGGAAGCGGGAGGGCCAGTCCTATACCTGGGTAACGACAAATTCTTTTTTCATCCTAACATGGGCAAAAACCGTCTTGTTCAGCATCGTAAAGGTCGCTCCACCGACATTATGGCACGAGTGCTGGGGGTAAGAACCGGCGATGAGTTTCTTGATTGTACTCTGGGACTGGGGGCGGATGCTATAGCTGCCAGCTACTTGGTGGGAGAAACGGGCCGGGTGGTGGGCCTGGAATCATCTCCTGTTGTAGCTCCGCTGGTCAAATGGGGTATGGCCTATTATGAGACCTCCCTGAACTGGCTGCGGGAAGCCATCCGGAGAATAGAAGTGGTA
>JAAZLJ010000175.1 GCA_012799365.1 Syntrophomonadaceae bacterium
GCCATTTCAAAATTTCTCCTCTCTAGAATGTAGTATTTTGCAACTCCATTCTAACCGAGAATTTTGAAAATGGCTCCTCTTGTTTAAAAATTGAGAAACCTTTTTACACAATTATACGGACTTAACTTCCCTGCTGGACGGGTGAAGAAAATAAAGAGTCACAGGGCCAGCTTGGATTCGGTTAATTACCTGGTTTTTTGACGGGGCATACAGATAATCTCTCTTACCTCGGTGTCGAAGAAATGGTTGGAATGAGCCGGTAAAACCACAACAGCTGCATCAGCACCGGAAGCCGTACCGGCAATAGAGATTACCTCTTTCCCGTAGGGAATGAGACCGGCGTCCAGGGCCATGCAGGCGATCTCCACTGCAACCTTGACTCCCTGTCCAAATATGCGTAAGGTCTGGGCCATGATCTCGGCCGGATAGACACCGCCAAACCGGTTGCGAATAGCTCTATCGACTCCGGCGAAAAGATGAGTGGTGGTCAGGATTTTTACTCCCTGCTGCTGCAGCATTTCTCGAGTTTCTGCTGCCATCTCATCTTTACCGTGCCCGGAAAATCCGACGTGGTGGGTGACACAGACCAGATCCAGTCCCTTACCGAGCAATTTTTTGCAGGTCTCCCCGCTGTTAGAGGCTATCACCACGTTGGTCAGGTTCAGTTCTCCAGCTTTTTGCACCGCCAGTTCCAGGGTGCGGTCAGTGTTGGAGCTTCCTGGTTGTTCCCAGTACATATAATCACCTCCGATGTAATTCCACGCGGCGAACGATTTCCTCGAGGACCTCGCCAGTGGAGTCAGTGTTAAGTTTAACGGCAGTGGCATGATCCAGTTGGGTAGGCCCCTTGTTGATTATAACCAAATCCTGGTAGAAAGTGCTGAACTCTTTGACAAACCCAGCCAGAGGGTAGACTGTCAGAGAGGAGCCTATGACCACCAGTAACTTGGCCCCGGTAATCAGATCCCGGGCATCAAGGTAATTTTGAATGTGTTCCCCGAACAGCACCACGTCAGGTTTCAGAATCTGTTCACACTTATCACATGTAGGTATTAGTTCCGGAAATTCCACCACATACTGGCTCTTGAACCTGGTGCCACAGCCGGTACAGATGAAGCGTTCTGCGTTACCATGTACAGCGACTACCCGTTTATTACCGGCTTTTTGATGCAGATTATCTATGTTTTGGGTAACGACAGCCTTGATCAGGCCCATTTTCTCCATTTTGGCCAGCATAAAATGGGCCGGACTGGGTTCTACCGGGGGAAACATAAAATACTGACGGTAAAACTCGTAAAATGTATCAGGTTCGCGCCTGAAGGTATCTATATTAAGTATACCCAATACATATCTTTCACCCAGAGTGCGGTATATGCCTTTTTCCCCACGGAAGTCCGGTATTCCGGCTTCAGTGCTTATACCGGCTCCGGTAACTACTACTGTATTATTCGAACGGGATAACAGTTCAACAATGCGGTTAATAGCCTGTTCCTGCGCCACTTGGTTCCCTCCTTTACCTATTCTATTAGTTTATCATACCTGGATACAGTTGGGTAAGGTCATGATACCGGAGGTATCCCATCAGGGACATGAAACTACATATTTATTGGAGTGTGCTAACCCGCTCGCTCCCCGACTCGTCGACTGCAGTACATCAGCTCGCTTCAGTGTGAAGCGGACCGGTCGAAATTCGGCGTCCATGCACTCAGTTCTCCCTGCTCGAAACCTCCTGTTTCTCGCTCCGCTTCACAGCC
>JAAZLJ010000176.1 GCA_012799365.1 Syntrophomonadaceae bacterium
CGTACCGGCCAGCGCCAGCGGTACGAACAAGAATGCCTGCACAAGGACGGTTCCCGGATTCCGGTCGAAATACTGCTGGATCGGGTCTGTGATAAGCAGGGGAATATCATGTATTACTACGCTACGGTTACCGACATCAGCAGCCGCAAGCAGGCGGAAGAAGCCCTGAAGGAATCGGAACAACGCATGGCCGATATTATCGACTTTTTACCTGATGCCACCTTTGTTATCAACCTGGAGGGCAAAGTGATTACCTGGAATAAGGCTATGGAGGAAATAACCAGCGTAAAAGCCGATAATATCCTGGGGAAAGGAGATTACGAATACTCCCGGGCTTTCTACGGAACCAGAAGACCGATCTTGATCGACTTCGTTCTGAATCCAGATATTAACCTGGAACCAGGTTACTCCTTTATAAAAAAAGAACCCGGCATGCTCATCGCCGAGACTTCGGTCCCCCGTATTAACGGCCAAAAAACCTGGCTGTGGGTCAAGGCAACCCTGTTATATGACAGCCACGGCAAAGTAATGGGAGCCATCGAAACCGCCCGGGATATAACCGCTCGCAAACAAGGTGAAATAGAGCTTCGCCAAACGGTCAACAGCCTGCAAGAGCTGCTGGAGGGTACTGTCAACGCCCTCTCCATTGCCACCGAAAAACGGGATCCATATACAGCCGGCCATCAACGGCGTGTGGCCCAATTGGCCTGTGCTATTGCCCAAGAATTGGGCTTTTCCTCCAAGAAAATAAAGGATATTCGCATCGCCGCTATTCTCCATGACCTGGGCAAGATTCATCTACCCACTGATATACTAAACAAACCCGGCAGTCTTACTGATCTGGAGATGCAGCTTATCCGCACCCACCCACAGATTGGCTATGAAATAATAGAGACCGTTCCCTTTGCAGGACCAGTAGCCCAGATGATACTCCAGCATCATGAAAGAATGGATGGCTCCGGTTATCCCCTGGGCCTTTCCGGTTCTGATATCATCGCCGGAGCCAGAATCCTGGGCGTAGCTGATGTGGTCGAAGCTATGGCCTCCCACCGCCCTTATCGCCCGGCCCTGGGGATAGATAAGGCCCTGGAAGAAGTGACCATGAACCGCGGTATCCTTTACGACCCCATGGTAGTCGATGCCTGTATCCGTTTGTTCCAGTACCGTAGATTCAAGTTTAAACCGGCGTAGTGATCAATCCTCCTAAAACAGACACAGATAACGCAGAATATTTATGAAAACGCTGAAGAAACAAATTAACCCTCACCAGGAGAGTATGAATCGGGCGAACGACCACAAGATGCCGACGATGTTTCGTCTTCAGACTCTTAAGTGCCCGCCCGGCAGCCTTGGACTTGACCCGGACCTGAACTCTACCAGAGCTTCAGCGGAATCAATGTACAGCCCGGGCGCCGACCGAGGACCATAGCGAAACTGACGGCTGATTTCACTGCAGAAACTCTGTTTTTGCCCCCACTCATACCATGGATAGCGGTTATGTTC
>JAAZLJ010000177.1 GCA_012799365.1 Syntrophomonadaceae bacterium
GAGGAGTATCGGAGTAAGCCGGTTAATACTTCTACAAATAATATGTTGCTTTCATGTCTCTGATGGTATCACGGGGGTCTATTAAAAAAAGGACGGAAACGGTTTTTTGCAGTAATATCGAGCCTGTATTTTTAAACCATGACTTATGATGCTGCTGAGAGGGAGCCGGCTGTTTAACCAGTCGGCTCCCTGGCATCTGAACATTATTTTTTCCCTGAGGGCAGGGCCATGTGCCCGCTAGGGGACGGGCGAGGAAGAATCCGGCCCATACGAGAACCGTATTTTGTCAGGTATAACAGGATAATGCATTTAAGAACTTGCGAAAAGGGAATACTGTTATTTATAATGAGGGTGGAGGAAGGTATTATGCGCAAGGTTCTTATATGGATAATTGGAATTATCGTGGTAGCCGGGTTGGTGTATGGCGGGGTTATGTATCGAGAGCGAGACCTGCAGGGTAAAATACAGCAGGCACATCAGGATTTTAGCACGGCTTTGGAAGAGTTTGAGCCCGGCCCAGAATTGCCCAAACATTTTTCTTTGATGTCCTGGGAAGCGCAGAAGGCGTATCTGGAAAAAGAGGTATATCCCCAGCGGCAGGCGCGGCTTGATCAGGCGGAGGCCCATCTGGTGACCATAGGTGATATGGGAGGTAAGGTCTGGGATCGTAAGCTGTCAGGCGATTTGAAACGGTATGAGATGAAGGCATGGGATCTTTTAGAGACTTACAATAAGGCCTGGGAAAACGAGAAGGCCATTGACAAGGCGTACTACAGCGAGGATTGGAAGGAACGTCAGAAACTGGCCCTGGAGCGTCCGAAACTGCTGGAGGATCGGGAAACTCTGGAGAGGGAAGCCGAGAAGCTGTGGAAGGCCACCGGCCTCTAAAGGGTAGACGCAGATGAACGCTGATTATTATGATTTACACTAATTTTTTCAACCTGGTTTTGACGCAGAGAACGCAGAAAGACGCAGAATTCTATAAAATTAAAATAGGAAGCTGAAGCTTCCGCTACGGGTATATTACACGCCCTTCAGGATATTTTTATGTTTTCAGTGTTCCTTTGTCTATTTTCTAATCAATCTACGTAAATCAGCGTCAATCTGCGGTTTCAAAACTATCTTCATAGCCTTCGGTACTTATCACAGTTACAGCTAGCGGGGTCGGGCGGACCTCGCTTTTTTTGCGTTGGAGGGAGATAAGAGGATTATTAGGGATAATGATATAATGCTAATAATACATTTTATTGGGAGAAGGGGAAGGTAAAGTATGAAAGCTATGATTATGGCGGCAGGAGTGGGTTCACGGTTGATGCCGTTGACGGCGGCAGTACCGAAGCCGATGGTGCCCATGGCCAATCGTCCTTTGATGGAAAATATCGTGGAAGTCCTGGGTAAACATGGATTTACTGGAATAATTGCCAATCTACACCACCAGGGTCCTTTGCTCAAGGGCTATTTTGGTGGGGGAGAGGGGTTCGGGGTTAGCCTGCAGTATTCAGAGGAAGCGGAACTGATGGGTACAGCCGGGGGGGTCAAGCGCTGTGAGTGGTTCCTGGGAGGGGACACTTTCGTGGTGATGAGCGGGGATGCTCTGACTGATGTGGACCTGAGCGAGTTGGTGGCGGTTCATAAGCAGAAAGGAGCCCTGGCTACCATTGCTTTGAAGGAAGTGGAGGATGTAGAAAACTACGGGGTGGTCATCACTGATGAGGAAGGGCGCATCAAGAGCTTTCAAGAAAAGCCGCCACGGGAACAGGCACTGAGCCGGGTGGTGAATTCCGGTATCTATGTGTTTGAGTCGGAGGTATTTCGTTACATACCAGAGGGGCAGTTCTATGATTTTGGGCGCCAGGTGTTTCCCGACCTGGTGCAGATGGGAGCACCTTTTTATGGGCACGTAATAGATGGTTACTGGTGTGATGTAGGGAACTTCGAGACCTATCGCCGGTCCCATGCCGATATTCTGGCCGGGCAGGTGAAATACCAGGTGCGGGGTCAGGTCCTGGAGGGTACGTTGGGCGGACGGGTGTTATTGGGCGAGGGGGTCAAGCTGGGTAAAGGGGTTACCTTCAAGGGGTGTGTGGTCATCGGTTCTGGCTGTCACATCGGGAACGGTGCGGTTATTGAGGACAGCATTATCTGGGAGGATACGATGCTGGAGGCCCGCAGTGTGATACGGGAAGCGGTCATCGGGGCCGGGTGTACGGTGGGAGCAGGTGCGGTGGTTAACCCGGGGGCGGTGGTGGCCAGCGGCTGTACGGTGCCGGCGGACGGGGAAGTTCCAGCCGGTTCCCGGGTCTTCGCGACCGAGCCGCTGAATGAATAGTTAGACGCAGATTAACGCTGATTATTATGATTTGCGCTGATTTTTAATCTGGTTTTGACGCAGAGAACGCAGATGGACGCAGATAATACCAAAAATATTAAATAACTCTGAATAACTTAGAAATCAACATATGCTTTGATATGGGAAAGGAAATTTTCGATATCCTGGAGATCGTGCTGCAGTATTTGGTACAGCTCATTATCGGTTACTTGGTGGTAGAGGTGAACCAGGCGGTTGCGATAGCCTGCCATCTGGACCAGTTTGTGACCCAATTCGGGGGATATTATGCCCAGGTCGGCTAGACCGCGGGCAATTGATTTGTACTCGGCGGCCATTTCTTTTTCCCCCAGGCGGGACAGCAGGTGCCGTCCGATGTCAAATATGGCTTCCAGGGCGCGGCGCAGGTAACTTTCGGCTGCAGCTGCCTCAATGGAGTTAGGAAAGGTTTTCGCATCAGTCTGGCTTAATGTTTTCAGTCGGTTCACAGCATCACATATGCATCCCAGGCGTTGGTAAACCAAGTTTTGATTAAACATTGTACCTGACCCCCTTTTATAATAGCTGCTTAATAATCGGCCAGCTTTTCTTCATAGAATTTGTCCAGCACCCATTGGAAATCTGCGGCTCGGCGCATAATGTTCATCTCGTAGTGTTCCCGCCAGTCTTCATCAGCGGAGTAGACGCAGGTACCTCGAGCTACAGCTTCCAGTTGGAAGACGGAGTGGTTTTCCTGCAGTAGAGTGAGGTCGAGATGAAATGGAACGAAGAAGTCCACCAGGTCGTTGTAAAGGTCGGCATACAGTTTGACCCGGGGATAAGGTGGTGGCAGTTCATTTCGAAACACCACTCCCACATCTATGTCGGTAAGGGGGTCGGTGACCGTCACCTTTTCCCCCTGCAGCAGGCGCATTCCGGCAGCCTGCTGGGAACCGAAGAGGTAAAAAAGCATGATATCGTATTTTTTACATATGTTCTCTAGAAGGGTTAGTGCCAAAATGACGGCTCCTTTCCTGATGCCAGCCTCTGACGGACTCTGGTATTGCTGGCTTATTCAGCCGGGCGGATGCGAGAAACCAGATGTCTGGCTCTCCATGGTCCTCAAAGATTTTGCTGCAGTCTGCCTTCCGTTGATTATCTGCACATGCTTATCATCGCCTGCGGTTGGTGATATTATATACAAGAACCCAAGTTAATTTTATCATTGGATAACATTGGAAGCAACCGTATGCTCACGCCTCGCAGCTATCTGCGTGTATCGGCGTTAATCTGCGGTTTTAAAACTATATCATACGAGGAGGTATAATGTGGAACGCAAGCTGATTGAAAAGGCTCGAGAGCTGCTGAACCGGAATCTGATCAGTACTACTCTGAGTACAGTAGATCAGGACTACAATGTGAATGTTGCGGTTATTTCCATTTTGGATATGATCGATGATGAGACCATACTTTGTGCTCGCTTTGGAGCGGATAAGACTTACGCTAATTTGAAGGAAACCGGTAAAGGGGTGTTTCTGGTTCTGATCACCGACAATCAGGAGACCAAGGATGGTATCCGGGTGTATGTGGAACTGGTGGACGATCTTACGGAAGGACCTTACTACGACCGTATCAAGGCCCGGCTGGAGGCTACTCGCTATGGCCGATTCCCACTCAAGAACTGTTTGGTGTTCAAGATAACCAACATTCTTCCGGTGTCCATGCTAAAGCGAGAGCAGGTCGGGGACCAGGATTAACCGGATTTAGTCCGGTGTATCAGGCTGGTTGGGGTCAGGGGGGTTGCCCACCATCACCCATAAATACACCAAGATGTAACAAATAAGAGTGGGATGGGTGCAATCGAAATAAAATCGTGAGAAAACAAGCGATATTTGAAGTAAGACCTGGTGAATTAAGGAGGGTGCCTGGTGCAGAATAAAGTAATGGTGGTATTTGGGACCAGGCCGGAGGCAATTAAAATGGCTCCGGTGGTCAAGGAATTGAAAAAGATACAGCAGCTGGATGTAAAGGTGGCGGTGACCGCTCAACACCGGGAGATGCTGGACCAGGTGCTGGAGCTGTTTGAGATCGTGCCTGACTATGACCTGAACATTATGCGGGAAAATCAGGATTTGTACGGAGTTACTTCCCGGGTTCTGCAGGGTATGCGTGATATCTTCGACCGGGAGCGGCCGGGGATGGTGCTGGTGCACGGTGATACTACCACCACCTTCGCTGCTTCGTTGGCAGCGTTTTATCAACGGATTGTGGTAGGTCATGTGGAGGCGGGTTTGCGCACTCACAACAAGCATTCGCCTTTTCCCGAGGAGATGAACCGGCTCCTGACCGGACGGATGGCAGACCTGCATTTTGCTCCTACGGAGACGGCGAAGAAGAATTTGCTGGCAGAGGGGCTGGCTCCGTTTAATATCTGGGTGACGGGGAATACGGTTATCGACGCTCTCTACCAGACGGTTAAGCCTGATTATCATTTTACTGGTGATCTGGCGGGCCTGGACTTTGACCGCCGTTTCATTCTGGTAACTACCCACCGGCGGGAGAACTGGGGGGAGCGGATGAAGGAGATCTACCTGGCTCTATGTGATATCCTGGATGAGTTCGAGGATGTGGGCATCGTGTTTCCGGTACATAAGAATCCGGTGGTGCGGAAGGTGGTAGAGGAAATACTGGGAGGACATGAGCGGGTACACCTTATTGAGCCGCTGGATTATGAGCCTTTTGCCCATCTGATGAATAGTTCCTATCTGGTGATGACCGATTCCGGCGGGCTGCAGGAGGAGGCTCCATCACTGGGTAAACCGGTGCTGGTGCTGCGGGATACCACCGAGCGCCCGGAGGCGGTGGAGGCAGGTACTGTGCGGCTGGTGGGAACCAATCGCGGTCGGGTATATGAGGAGGCACGGCGGCTGCTACAGGATGAGGGGGCCTACCAGGAGATGGCCCGGGCGGTGAATCCGTACGGTGATGGCCAGGCCGCTTCCCGCATCGCTAAAGTTGTTCGTGACTATATGCATGCTCGCTATTCTGGAAACGAGGGGTAACGATAAGCTGAGAACCCTGTGTGTTCAATCAGCCAGTGTTAGTAATAACCAGGGTGAAAGGCCAGCCTTATAGCGAAGATGAAAACAGAATGCATATTGTGGAGTGTGTTAACCCAGTGAAGCGACCTTACGAGGAGACGTAGCAGTACACAGCGAAGCTGAGGGCTGTGAAGCGGAGCGAGAAACAGGAGGTTTCGAGCAGGGAGAACTGAGTGCATGGACGCCGAATTTCGACCGGTCCGCTTTACACTGAAGCAAGCTGATGTACTGCAGTCGACGAGTCCGGGAGCAAGCGGGTTAACACACTCCTGTGTAAGAAGGTTAACGTTTAGCGTATTCATAAGGTAGGAGGAGATTTTCCTCTCATGGCGAATTTATACATGATGGATATGTGTTAAATGGAATAAAACCCTGCCGCTCTGGGAGAATAATAAAAGATTAGCCCGAGGGAGGCAGAGTTATGGAGCAGTATATAGAAATTTTGCTGAAAACGGTTGTGGCCTTTATTGGTATTCTGGTGGTTTCTAAGCTCCTGGGGAAGAAGCAGATGAGTCAGATGAGCTTTTTAGATTATGCAGCTGGCATCGTCCTGGGGGTCATCGCTGCGGCTGTTTGCATTGACCGGGGTAATAATACCGGTATCTGGATGTGGGCGTTAGGAATTTTTGCCTTACTATACTTGATAACGGGAAAGCTTACAGTGAAGAGTCGGCCACTGCGCAAGCTCCTGGAAGGGGAACCTGCGGTAGTTATTCACAACGGCAAGATTCTGGAACATAATATGGCCCGGATGCGGTATGATATGGAGAATCTGCTGGCACAGCTGCGGGAAAGAAACGTTTTTAACATCGCCGATGTAGAATTTGCGGTAGCGGAGACCAACGGAGGTCTTTCGGTCTTGATGAAATCGCAGAAGCGGCCGGTAACTCCGCAAGACCTTGGTATACCAACCAAATATGAAGGCCTTCCTTCCGAAATAATTGTGGATGGGCTGGTGGTCTACCAGAATTTGCAGCAAAATAATCTGGATGAGCAATGGCTTATCACTGAACTGAAGAATCGGGGCTACAACAGTCCGCGTGAAATAAAGTATGCCAGTCTGGATGTGGATGGGAATCTCTACATTGACGAAAAGGAAGATAAAATGGCGCATATGAGCGATATTTCGGATTAAATACAAAAAAAGGAAATCATGGGTACGCTGCCGAATATAAGGAATATAGTGAGTAGTAGAGAACGGTTTTCTACAGTTTTGACCCGGGCTGGGAGCAGGGGGATAGGCTGTGGTAAACCGTTTGGTTGCTGGGAACATCCGAAGCTGGATGGCACGGGGTCCAAGGGAATCCAGGGCCCTGAAGTCGGATGGCTGTAAAAATGGGGGTTCATAATGTCAGATATACAGTTTGATGCAGACGGCTGGAAAGCGGTCATAGCCGATGAATTTACTTTTACTAACGTTAAGATGGTTACCCAGGGGATTGCTGCTTATGTCAACAGCCACAATCTGAATAAAAGGGGTATAGTTATCGGTTATGACAATCGTTTTTTAGCAGAGCGTTTTGCCCATACCTGTGCGCGAGTACTGGTAGGGAATGGGGTACGGGTTATTTTATTACGGAAACCTACCCCTACTCCGGTAACGGTTTACGCGGTGCGGGCGCGGGAGGCGGGAGGAGCCATTATATTTACGGGTGGGGACACTCCGCCTGAATATCAGGGGCTCAAATTCATTCCCGAATATGCGGGTCCGGCTCTGCCTGAGGCGACTGAAGAGCTCGAAACAGAAGTACATCGGGCGCTGGATAACCATAAGGTATACGAGCTTTCGCTGCAGGAGGCAGAAAAACTCGAACTGGTAGAAGAATATGATGCAGATAGGGAATACCAGGCTCACATCATGAA
>JAAZLJ010000243.1 GCA_012799365.1 Syntrophomonadaceae bacterium
AGGTTATAGTCGTTGGTTATAATGCTGGCATTAAGCTCCCGGCAGAGGCGAAGTAATTTGTTATCTACTTCTTTCTCCTCAGGCAGATCTCCTTCCATTACTTCCAGGTTGATACGCGGATTTTTTTGCATTTTAGCCAGTATTTCCAACCCTCTACGCCCTTTGCTGCGCCGAACATAATCAGATGAATCAGCTATATGACGCAGTTCCTCGAGGACGAAGGAAGGAACCAGAAGCCGCCCATCTAAAAAATTGGCCAGGCATACATCATAGATACGCCCATCTATGATGGCACTGGTATCCAGTACTTTGATGTCGCTGTCATTGTTTTTCTCCTCGGTATGTTTGTCCAGTGCCCAATAGCCCCTGGGTAAGAGTTCAATGATATCTGCTCCTCTTTTACGCCCTATTTTCAAGCCCAGATACCCACAAGCAAAAAAAGAACCCAGGCTGATGTAAATACCAACCCCATGAATAGTAGAAAACGGATAGCCTACTAGAAAGCCAATCACCAGACCCAGGAAAAGGCCGGCAATACTCCCCAGCAGGACTTCCACTGCAGTATTCTCCAGAAAACTGTTAAATATTTCCCACTTTCGCCTTGTAACTCTCCAGATACGGCCAGCAATTAAGCCAAACATGAGAGAAAATAAGACCCCGACGACTACCAACAGTCCAGGTTTAAAACGATAGAAACTCCCAATTAGATAGGCAAGCCAAATCCCTGCCAAAATCGAAACAAGTACCAGGAACTTATTAACCTTCCGGGTACGGTACATCGTGCAACACCTCCTTTAGCTATTTTTGTAATATATTTGTAATATTATACATATCTATTGAAACTCCTATCAATCTCGCTTGATTTTCTTCCCCCATTCTTATACATTTTATCTCGGTACAGTGTCAAATAATGTCACCGAGGGCGAATTGACAAGGAGTTGTCTACAAAGCTATAATTAATTTAATAAAAATCGCATAATCAGGGAAAAGGAGGATACCTCGTGAAGGATTTGATCTGTGATGAGTTTCAAAATGTAGTTAGTGAGCTTCTCATCCGTCACCATAGCATCCTTGATGTCCTTTCCAAACTTTCTGAGTCTTCTGCCAGAGTGAACCGGGCTTGTTGCAAGGCGGTAACTAATTGCGGGTGTCTGGCAGTGGAGGCCAGCAAGATACAGTTTCCCGATGATATGCAAACAATTGATGAGCTGAAGCAATGCCTGGATGACCACCTGCGAGGGACTCTCTGCCCGGAATGCGAAGCAATCATCGTTGCTGAACTCGGCAGTTCCCTGTTTTATACAGCAGCTCTTTGTAACCTTTTAGGGTTGAACTTATATGATGTTTTCATCGAGGAATATAAAAAGGCCAGCGCGCTGGGGATATTTAACTTGACCTAGGGGCTGATGAGAAGGAAAGACGGAGTCCGAACCTGACGGTTCGGACTCCGTTATTTATATGACCCTATTAAGATTTACACTCGCTCCGCTTCACAGCCCTTGGCTTCGCCGTGGGTTGTTACGTCTCGTCTCGTCGGTGCTCAGGCTTCGCCTTTGATACGCCGATATTTGCCGGAAACATCGTCGGCTTCAAAGGCGCTCGACTCGGTTAATACTCTCCTAAGTAGAATTGTTGTATTTTCATGACAGTTAGACCATGAACTCCAATATAAGCTGTTCCTGCATGCGCTTGAGTCCATTTCTGATAGAACGGGCCCTCACTTCTCCAATACCCTCTACCTCGTCCAACTCCTCAATAGATGCGTGAATTATGATGGGCAGGTTGCCAAAATTATCCACCAGGTTGTCAATCACCTGTCCGGGTATA
>JAAZLJ010000178.1 GCA_012799365.1 Syntrophomonadaceae bacterium
AGTGGCGGACTTGGATACGGAAATGACCGGGTTGTACCCGGTCATTAATCATAAGTGTCAGAATACTGTCAGCAAAGGGTGTCGGTTTCTTGGACAGATTACAAGAAACTGACACCCTTTTTGTTTTTCGTGATCGGCAAAGGCCCATTATTACGGGAAATCCTGTCCAGGGAAAAGGTTGGCACGAGACTTGCATCTATATAAGGGTGAAAGCTACATACCACTACCAGGCATGGAAGGAGGATTGATGACGTGCCACGAGAAAAAGAACGAGACCTGGACAAGAACTTGTATGAAAAAATTGACCACTACGGACTGGTACCAAACGTGGAAGCGTGCCTGACCTGTGGTAAGTGCGTAGGGAACTGCCCGGTAGCAGTTATCAATCCATCATTTAACTCTCGGCAGATGATTCGAGACGTGTTGGTAGGTAATGCCACCAGGCTGTTGCAAAGCGAGGAGATCTGGCAGTGTTTCTGGTGCGGATATTGTTACCAGTCATGTCCGATGGGAATTCATTTTCCGTTATTGATGATGCAGATTCGCTACCTGGCTATAGAGAATAACTATGGACTGAGGTACTTTGCCCCTTTTAAGAAGTTTGCTCTCCGGGCCAGGGATGATGGAATGACCTTTGTTGCGGGTAGTACTCGGGGGAGAGAAAGGATCATGGCCATCAGATCCGAGGCGGGGATGACACCGTGGCCGGAAATATCGGAGAAAGCTCGCGAGGAGTACAAAGCTTTGTTTGATTTGACCGGTACCACTGCGTGGTTGGAGGCCATTGACCCGGAGGCGGAAATACCGGCGTCATACACCTATCGGGAGGGGAGGATTGTTCATGATTAAGCAGCGTCAGCTCCCGGTGGAAGAGCGCATACCTGAGATACCCGAGACCATATTTCTCTTTCGCAGCTGTACCGGCAGCATGGAGTATCCGGGAACCGAGAATGCCATCAAGGAAGTCTTGAAGATACTGGGGGTAGAAGCATTTATGGACCCGGATCAGACCTGTTGTGCAGGTTACCTTTTGACCTGTTCCGGGTACCTGCCTGAAGTTGCCCTGGCGGCTACGGCGCGGAACCTGGCACTGGCTGAAAGAAAGGGCATGGATACTTATGTATTCTGCAATGGGTGTTTTGGCTACAACAAGGAACTTTCCCACATACTGCTGGATAGTCCCCAGAACCTGAAAAAAACCAACCAGCTGATCGGGCAGTTTGGTTACGAGTACCAGGGAAAGACTGTGATACACCATGTGCAGGAACTCTACTATCGTTTGAAGGACCGAATTGCCGAAAATGTGGTTTACCCGCTTAACGGGTTGAGGGTTGGTACCCACTATGGGTGTCACTACCTGGCCCAGTTGTACGGCGTTATTGATGATGCAGAGCTGCCTACTTTTCATGAGGAGATTGTGGAGATACTTGGTGGCACACCTGTTTTTTACAAAGAACGGAAAATGTGCTGCGGGTATTCGGTAGGTAGAGGTTTTACCCATAAAGAGGTTACGGTACAGCCCCATCTGGCTAAAAAATTACAGAGTGCCAGTGATGAGGGAGTGGAGTTGATTACCACGGTTTGTCCGGGCTGCAACGTGGCCCTGGATCGGGAGCAGCCCAATTTAGTTAAAAAAGGATGGGGCGAATTTAATATCCCGGTTATGGACCTGGGACAGCTGATTGCACTGTGTTTGGGAGTACCGGTGAAAAAGTTAGGGTTTACAGCCAATACCATCCAAATGGACGGGGTATTGAGAAAATTAGGATTATAGAAAGGGGGTCAGGTCATGAGCAAAGCAGGCAAAACCGCGCTGGTGGTAGGTGGAGGGCCGGCCGGGTTGGAAGCAGCCATCAAGATTGGGCAGGCTGGGTATCAGGTGATTTTGGTGGAGAAGGAATCGAGGCCGGGAGGATATCTCAACCAGCTGTGCAGCACCTTCCCCCGCTGGGACAACCCGCAGGATTTATTGGGGCACAAGCTGTCACAGGTAGAAGAAATAGGAGGAGTTACTCTGCTAACCGATACCACCGTGGTTTCCGGCCACGATGGCAGCCAGGGTTTTACGGTAGAGCTCAGCAGCGGGAAGAGTGTGGAAGTAGAGGCTGTGGTTCTGGCCACCGGGTTTAATTACTTTGATGTCGGCCAGTATGGGGAGTACGGGTATGGGGTTTATCCTGGGGTAGTAAATGCGGTAGAGTTCGAAGCTCAACTTAAAGAGTGGAGCTCTCATCGGGAAGATACCAAACCGCCCCAAGCGGTCGCCTTTTTCAAATGTG
>JAAZLJ010000179.1 GCA_012799365.1 Syntrophomonadaceae bacterium
CCCTCACCCCGACCGGCAAAACCCAGTCCTTCGGTAGTAGTAGCCTTGACATTAATCCTGGTGCTATCGATACCCAACGTTTTGGCCAAGTTCTGAACCATATCCGGAATAAAGGGTGCCAAACGCGGTTTCTGAGCCACGATTACCGCATCCACATTGACCACCCGATACCCGGCATCATCCAGCATGCGCCCTACCATTCCCAGTAAAATCATACTGCTGATATCGTCATAACACTCATCCGTATCGGGAAAATGTCGTCCTATATCCCCCATACCGGCCGCCCCTAACAAGGCATCACATACCGCATGAACCAGGACATCCGCATCCGAATGACCCAGCAGGCCTTTTTCATAAGGAATGTATACCCCTCCCAACACCAAACGCCGGCCACGGGTCAGCTGGTGTACATCATAACCTATTCCTACTCGCATATTTCCTCTCCTATTTTCCTGTTTTCCAAGTAATCTTAACCATAACGGAAACAGACGTCCATGATATCGATGGCATCTTCAGCAAAAGCATGAAAATAGTTTATTTATGGAGTGTGGTTAACCCGCTCGCTCCTCGACTCGTCGAACTGCAGTATATGAATTTACACTGAGTTCTATCCCCGCGGCGAAGGCTTCAGCCTTCGCAGGAACCACGGTAAGAGAATAGCTTCCGCCGGGACCTTCCGCGGGGAGGCTGAAGCCTCCCCTACTACAAACTCAACTGTAGAGAAAGCTGAAACCTCCCCTACTGCAAGCTTGCTTCGGGCAATGTTCTGCTGTGTCAGACCGGCACTTATTTATAGCCGGCAGCTCGCTCCAATACTCCTCGACTGCAACCCATCGGCTCGACTCGGTTAAGACTCTCCTGGTAAGGGTTATTTAGTTTCTTCAGCATATTCATAATATTCTGCGTTATCTGCGTCTATCAGCGTGTATCTGCGGTTTCAATTTTCGTGGCAGAATACCTCTTCGATTAACCGTCCTAACTTTTCAGCAAAGCAGCCGCCATGACCAGGTCTTCAGCAGTGGTTATCTTGAGGTTGCGATAGTCGCCTGGCACCACTTTAACCGAACCACAGTAACGCTCATATAGAGACGCATCATCGGTGCCGTAAACCCCTTCGGCATAAGCCTGGCGGTACGCATCCAGTAATGTCCGGTAGTCAAATACCTGCGGGGTTTGAATGCTGTAAATGCTGCTGCGCTCCAGGGTAGCTGTTACCAAACCGGATTCATTTACCATTTTCAAGGTATCCTTGACCGGTACCCCTGGCACCGCTGCCCCCCACCGGACTGCAGCTTCAACCAAAGCTTTCACCATCTTCTCACACAGAAGTGGCCGTGCACCATCGTGCACGGCCACCAATTCAGTATCTTTCGGTAAATACTTCAGCGCATTGTAGACCGAATCCTGCCTCTGCTTTCCTCCTGGGACCACCTTTATGCGCCGGTCTGCCGGCATTAATCGTCGGCAATACTCAACCTCGTCGGGATGAGCTGCTACCACTATCTGGATAACTCCCTCGACTCCCGTCAGCAGTTCCAACGAATAACAAATAACCGGTTTACCCTCCAGTTCAACATACTGTTTGTTAACGGGCATTTTCATCCTGGTACCCTGTCCAGCAGCAGCAACGACGACTCCCAGAGACTTAGCCAAAAAAGTTCACCTCTTGCAGCCTCTGCATCGCTTGACCCGAATTATCCGAAGATTCCCGTATCTTCTTGGTAAATATCATTCGGCCGGCCGAAGTCTGGAACACACTGGTAACCATGACTTCCACCTCATGGCCAATATCATTCACCGCTTGTTCGACTACCACCATGGTCCCGTCCTCCAGGTAACCCACGCCCTGGCCTTCTTCTTTCCCGGGTTTGAGTATATTAACCCTCATGGTTTCGCCCGGAAATACGATGACCTTGACCGCGTTGGTAAGCTCGTTAACATTGAGAACCTTGATGCCTTGAAGTTCGGCCACCTTATTGAGGTTATAGTCGTTGGTTATAATGCTGGCATTAAGCTCCCGGCAGAGGCGAAGTAGTTTGTTATCTACTTCTTTCTCTTCGGGTAAATCTCCTTCCATTACTTCCAGGTTGATGCGCGGATTTTTCTGCATTTTAGCCAGTATTTCCAGTCCCCGACGCCCTTTGCTGCGCCGAACATAATCAGATGAATCAGCTATATGGCGCAATTCCTCCAGGACAAAGGAAGGAACCAGGAGTCGTCCATCTAAAAAGTTGGCCAGGCACACATCATAGATACGCCCATCTATGATGGCGCTGGTATCCAGTACTTTGATATCGGTGTCATTGTTTTTCTCTTCCGTTTGTTTGTCCAGTGCCCAATAGCCCCTGGGTAAGAGCTCAATGATATCTGCTCCTCTTTTACGCCCTATTTTCAAGCCCAGATACCCACAAGTAAAAAAAGAACCCAGGCTAATGTAAATACCAACCCCATGGATAGTGGAAAACGGGTAACCTACTAGAAAGCCAATCACCAGCCCCAGGAAAAGGCCAGCAATACTCCCCAGCAGGACTTCTACGGCAGTGTTCTCCAAAAAACTGTTAAATATTTCCCACTTTTGCCTTGTAACTCTCCAGATGCGGCCAGCAATTAAGCCAAACATGAGAGAAAATAAGACCCCAACGACTACCAATAGTCCAGGTTTAAAACGATAGAAACTTCCTATTAGATAGGCAAGCCAAACTCCTGCCAAAATCGAAATAAGTACCAGGAACTTGTTAACTTTTTGGGTACGGTACATCGTGTAACACCTCCTTTAGCTATTTTTGTAATATATTTGTAATATTATACATATCTGTTGAAACTCCTATCAATCACGCTTGATTTTCTTCCCCTAATCTTATACATTTTATCTGGGCACGATGTCAAATAATGTCACCGGGGGCGAATTGACAAGGAGTTGTCTACAAAGCTATAATTAATTTAATAAAAATCGCATAATCAGGGAAAAGGAGGATACCTCGTGAAGGATTTGATTTGTGATGAGTTTCAAAATATAGTTAGTGAGCTTCTCATCCGTCACCATAGCATCCTTGATGTCCTTTCCAAACTTTCTGAGTCCTCTGCCAGAGTGAACCGGGCTTGTTGTAAGGCGGTAACCAATTGCGGCTGTCTGACGGTGGAGGCCAGCAAGATAAAGTTTCCCGATGATATGCAAACAATCGATGAGCTGAAACAATGCCTGGATGACCACCTGCGAGGGAATCTCTGCCCGGAATGCGAAGCAATCATCGTCGCCGAAATCGGCAGTTGTCTGTTTTACACAGCAGCTCTTTGTAACCTGCTAGGGTTGAACTTATATGATGTTTTCATCGAGGAATATAAAAAGGCCAGCACGCTGGGGATATTTAACTTGACCTAGAGACCTAGAGATTGATGGGAAGGAATAACGGAGTCCGAACCGGAGGGTTCGGACTCCGTTATTTGTGTCTGACCTATTAAGATTAAGCACCCGCTCCGCTTCGCGAGCCTGGGAGCAGCGTATGTACTGCGACGTTGCCTGCGGCCGGCCTTCAGGCTGCGCTTTGATTCCGCCGGCACCTGCCGAAACACCGTCGCCTTCGTGTATGCTTCGCCGGGTTACCACACCCCAAAGATTGTTTTATATCTTCAGCGTTTTCATAAGTTTTCTGCGTATTCTGCATCTATTTTTTATCATCTGCGCCCATCAGCGTCTATCAGCGGTTCCAAAAATTTTCGTGGCAGCTAAACCATAAACTCCAGTATAAGCTGTTCCTGCATCCGCTTGAGTCCATGTCTGATCGAGCGGGCCCTCACTTCTCCAATACCCTCTACCTCGTCCAACTCCTCAATAGATGCATGGATTATGATGGGGAGATTACCGAAAGTATCTACCAGATTGTCAATCACCTGCCCGGGTATACGGGGCAATTTTTGCAGAATTCGATAACCCCGAGGGGATACGTGCTGCTCCAGAGTACTGCTGGAACCGCCAAATCCCAGGGTCCTGGCTATAGTAAGAGCATCCGAGATATCCTCCTCAAAAGAACGTAGTATGGCTGACAGTATCTCCTGAACCGGGCGATCCTCTGCTCGTGAATAATCTTTGATTATCAAATAGGATTCTTCCTCTACACTGGCCAACAGCTCATCGAGCTGCATCTTAACCAAACGGCCTTCGGTCCCCAGTTCGACTATGTAATTCTCTATTTCCTGCCCCACTTTCAAAACCATAGCACACCGGCGCAGGGCCTGGCATATATCACTGACCGTAACCATATCCTCGAATTCGGTCGCACCCAGGCGAGCCAACTCCCTTTCCAGGACGCTGCGATATTTTTCCAAAGTCTGCAGAGCCTGGTTAGCTTTGGCCAGAATGCTGCTTATATCCCGGAGTACATAGCTGATATACCCCTGATAAAGAGTAATTAAACCCCGTCGCTGAGATATAGCGATGACCAGTTCTCCGGTCTGTTTGGCCACCCTTTCTGCAGTCCGATGACGGATTCCAGTCTCCGATGAAATCAGATTAACATCTGGAACCAGCTGAGCATTGGCTATTAAAATACGGCTGGCATCCGAGTTCATGATAATCGCACCGTCCATTTTAGCCAACTCGTACAGGTTGGCCGGTGTATACTCACAGTCCAGCCGAAAGCCGCCATTTACCAGGCTGATAACCTCCGGGCTGTCCCCCACCACGATCATGGCCCCGGTCTTGGCCTTTACTATATTTTCCAATCCCAGCCGCAGCATGGTACCCGGTGCAGTCATATGCAATGCTTTTTGAAAGCCAGCCCCGTAAATCTCATCTGCCTTCACTCTGCATTCCCCCCGGTTATTGAATAAACTCCAATACCTCATCTATCGTATGTACTTCCACCACATCAATCCCGGTTAACCCGTTCCTGGCAGTGTTAGCCGGGATCACCGCCCGAGAAAAACCCAGATTCACTGCTTCCCGCAGCCGCGCCTCCATAACGGTGGTTGCACGAATTTCTCCTGACAAGCCTACTTCCCCTACAAAAATAGTATCAGGCGGCACGGGTGTATCCCTGAAACTGGATACAATAGCAGCGGCAATTCCCAGATCAGCTGACGGATCGCGGACAAAAACACCCCCGGCTATTTTTAAATAAACATCACAGTTGGACAAACCTATCCCACATCGTTTCTCCAAAACTGCCACAATCAGGGCCAAACGGTTCTGGTCCAACCCGGATACCATTCGTCGCGGATAGCTGTAGCCCGAGGGAGTCACTAACGCCTGTACCTCTACCAGGAGAGGCCTGGTACCCTCAAAGCTGGCCACTACGGCTGAGCCGCTGTTCTTTTGATTACGTCCGGCCAGAAACACCCGTGAGGGATTGCCCACTTCTCTCAAGCCCTGACCCGACATCTCTAACAGCCCTATTTCATTGGTAGAACCGAAGCGGTTCTTAATTGAGCGCAGGATTCGGTACGTATGCTCCTTATCACCTTCGAAATAAATGACCGTATCCACCATATGCTCCAGCACTCTGGGACCAGCTATGGCACCTTCTTTGGTAACATGGCCGGCCAGAAAAACTGTCCTCCCGTCCTTTTTGGCCAATTCCATCAACCGGGCGGTACATTCCCTGAGCTGAGTAACCGTACCGGGAATAGAAGATACCTGTCCAGTATACACGGTCTGAATTGAGTCGACAATTATAACCCGGGGCTTCAGTTCCTCGACCAATTTAGGCAGGTAATCAAGATTTTGTTCATTTACCAGGAAAATCCGATTACTGTTGATCCCCAGGCGAGATGAACGCATCTTGATCTGATGGAGTGACTCCTCACCGGAAAGATATATCACCCGTTCTCCCCCCCGGGCTAAATTACCCGCGGTCTGCAGCAGCAGCGTTGATTTACCTATGCCCGGATCTCCACCCAGGAGAACCAGAGAACCCGGAACGATTCCCCCTCCCAGCACCCGATCCAGTTCACCCAATCCACTGCTAAAACGAGCTGCTTCTTCACTGGTTATCGCCGATAAAGGAATAGCCCTTAAATGTCCCGTGGGTTCTTTCCCTTTATTCCGGCCGCCGGGGACTATTTCTTCTTCCATAGAATTCCAGCTTTCACAACCAGGACATTTCCCCAGCCACCTGGCCGCCTCATACCCACATTCCGTACACACATACTTTACTTTATCTTTACCCATTTCCTCACCTAATTAAAATTATATTACGACTAACGTCATAAATCCAACTTCTACCTTATAACTTCCTTTTTTTCGTCTAAAAACCAAAGCCGGGCCCATAAACGGGCCCGGCTGGTACGGGTTCATGGCCGGTGCATCATTTTTAACCTTTCTGGGCCTTAATCTTGCCATCATCGACTACAATCTTCAAGGTATCACCCGGCACTACAGTTTTCTTTAGTATCTCTTCCGACACCAAATTCTCGATATTGCGCTGAATAGCCCGCTTTAACGGTCTGGCTCCAAATTCCGGGTTATATCCCTGCTGGATAATCATTTCCCTGGCCTCATCGCTTATCTCCAGTTTGAAGCCTTGATCTTCTACCCGTTTACGCAGATCTGTAATAAGCAGTTCGAATATTTGCTCCAGTTCTGCTTTGGTCAGGTGGTGGAAAACAATAACATCATCCAGACGATTAAGAAACTCGGGCCGGAAAGCGGTCTTGATCCGTTCCATTACTCGTTCCTTCATCTTTTCATAATTCTGTACCTCTTCCTCCTGCCTGCCAAAGCCCATACTGCGGTCTCTGCCTATGGTTTCCGCTCCCAGGTTGGAAGTCATGATAATAACCGTGTTACGAAAGTCCACTGTTCTACCCTTGCCGTCGGTAAGCCGGCCGTCATCCAACACTTGCAGCAGTATATTAAATACATCGGGATGGGCTTTTTCAATTTCATCCAACAGGATAACCGAGTAGGGTTTTCTCCTTACCTCTTCTGTAAGCTGTCCACCTTCATCATAACCTACATAACCTGGAGGTGAACCGATAATCCTGGCCACCGCATGTTTCTCCATATATTCAGACATATCCAGCCGGATAAGAGCATCTTCACTGCCAAATAAGGCCTCGGCCAGGGCCCGGGCTACTTCCGTCTTACCCACTCCGGTCGGCCCCAGGAAAATAAAAGAACCTACCGGGCGTCGGGGGTCCTTGAGACCCGCCCGGGCCCTTCTCACTGCTTGAGCCACCGTGCTCACCGCTTCATCCTGCCCGATAACCCGACGGTGCAGCACTTCCTCCAGATTAACCAGCCTTTCGCCTTCTTCCTCTGCCACCTGAGCCAGGGGAACCCCGGTCCAACTGGACACTACCCAGGCAATTTCTTCCGGCGTAACCACGTCGCTTTCCAGATTGCGACGGTTAATCCATTCCTGACGCTGCTGTTCAAAATCACTTTTCAGTTTTTGTTCTTCATCTCTCAAAGCAGCCGCTTTTTCGTATTCCTGCCCCATGATGGCCTCTTCTTTTTCCTTTTCAATCTCTCCCAGTCTGGTTTCAATTTCCTTGAGTTCATCGGGCAAAACATAGTTCTTCAGCCTTACTCGGGAAGAAGCTTCGTCGATAAGATCAATCGCCTTATCCGGAAGAAATCGATCCGTGATATACCGCGAAGATAGCTTGGCAGCTGCCTCGATAGCTTCATCAGTTATCTTGACCCCGTGATGGGCTTCGTACCGATCCCGTAAACCTTTCAAAATATCGATAGTCTCTTCCAAAGTAGGCTCCTCAACCATGATAGGTTGGAAACGCCTTTCCAGAGCCGCATCCTTTTCTATATACTTGCGATACTCGTCAATGGTAGTGGCACCAACACATTGTAACTCGCCCCGGGCCAGAGCCGGTTTGAGAATATTGGCTGCATCTATGGCTCCCTCCGCTGCTCCTGCACCTACGATGGTATGCAGTTCATCAATGAAAACGATAATATCAGCCGCTCCCCGGATTTCATTTATCACTTTGGTCAACCGGTCCTCAAATTCACCCCGGTATTTGGTCCCGGCCACCATACCCGAAAGATCCAAGGCCACCACTCTTTTATCCGCCAGTATCTCGGGCACGGTATTATCAACAATACGAGCTGCCAGTCCTTCAATAATTGCAGTCTTACCTACTCCTGGATCCCCAATCAGTACCGGATTATTTTTGGTCCGGCGGGATAGCACTTGAATTACCCGCTCAATTTCTTTGTCTCGACCAATTACTGGATCCAATTTGTTTTCTCGCGCCATTTGAGTCAGATCCCGACTGAAATTATCCAATACCGGAGTCTTGCTCCGACTACGACCGCGACGAGAATTAGGAGCCGCTGCGTGAGCCTGATTCTTCCCTGGCCCCATCAGGCCTTCACCTGGTCCGCTCACAGGTCCCTCGGCTCCCAACAGCAGCATAACCTGTTCGCGAACATCCTCCAATCTTACGCCCATAGCCGTCAAGATTTGGGCCGCAACCCCCTGTTCTTCCCGGAGCAAAGCCAGAAGCAGGTGTTCAGTCCCCACATAGTTTACCCCCTGCAGGCGGGCCTCATCAAAAGCCAGATTGAGCACTCTTTTAGCCCTGGGGGTGATGGGCAGGTCTCCTGCTTGACCTTCACTTCTAACCATCCCGGTACCCAGTACTCGTTGGACCTCATCTCTGAGCCGCTGCAGATCCACTCCCAGCTCCAACATAGCTCTGGCCCCAATACCTTCTCCTTCTCGAATAAGCCCCAGCAGGATATGCTCGGTTCCCACAGCTGGATGACCCATAGCGCGGGCTTCTTCCTGAGCGTTAATAATTGAACGTTGAGCTCTTTGCGTAAATCTTCTTAACATTATACTCCCTCCTTCTAACTGGCGAGCAGCTTTTCTTTGATTATTTCCGCTCGCTTTATATCCCGTTCCCGAGGTTCCAGTTCCCGTCCAGCCGCTTTCTGTACATGGGAAGGATTGATAGCTACAATCAGTTGATTAAGTACCTCTCGCTTAACTGGAGAGAGGATCCCCATTTCTATTCCCATGCGCACATCCGACAGCAGAGACAGTGCCTCAGCGGAAGTCAGCAGACGCGCATTGGTTAATAACCCGTAAGAACGCATCACTTTATCCTCTATTTGATATTTAATCTCTTTCTGCAGCCGCTCTCGTAAATTTCTTTCCTGAGTGGCTAACTGCACCGTTATAACCCACAAGTTGTTTATGATATCTTCCTCAGTTTGTCCTAAAGTTACCTGGTTGGACAGTTGGTACAGATTGCCTTCCGCTTCAGTTCCTTCTCCATACATGCCCCGTACCGTCAGACCCACCTGGGTTATGCTCTGAACCACCGAACTAATCTGGTTGGCAAGCGCCATAGCAGGTAAATGTAACATAACCGAAGCTCTCATCCCTGTCCCCACATTGGTAGGACAGGCGGTCAAATACCCCATTTTTTCACTGAAAGCATAATCCAACAGCTTCTCCAAAGCATCATCAACCGTCTGAGCATATTTATAAGCCTGGTTAAGCTGCAGCCCCGATAACAGACACTGAATCCGCAAGTGATCCTCTTCATTAATCATAACTGCCAGTGACCCCTTCTTATCTACCATTAGTCCCCGGTAAGGCTCTGAAGCGATGGCATGTTCCGGACTGATAAGATGCTTCTCCATCAAAATTTTCCTATCCAAGGCAGAAAGAGTATCCAGGGTAACCAGTTCCAAGCCCTTTATGACTTTATCCTTACTCCTGTTGACTGCCTGGCTTATTTGCTGCATTACCTCAGCCCCGGTCGTATCATTCAGGAGGTGGGGAAAAGGAAACTTATATAAATTGCGGGCTAATCGCACCCGACTGCTTATGACTATGTCAGAATCCGGCCCGGAGCCATCCATCCAACTAACGTCTTTCCGGTCAAGTATATCAGCAATACTCAATCCCACACTACCCCCTTTCCTCCATTTCTTTTTTTCTTTCCAGGGCTTTAATCCGATCTCGAAGTTCAGCGGCCTGCTCATATTCCTCACGACTTACCGCATCCTGCAGCTCTTTCTTCAAATCCTTTATAGTCTTCTGCAGTCTAACCTTCTCTCCACTGCGAGCAGGTACCCGGCCCAAATGACGGGTATTACCATGGATTCTCCGTAGAATCGGTTCTATTTGGCTGGCGTAGCTGTCGTAGCATTGTCCACAACCCAGACGCCCCGTCTGAGTAAACTGATGGAAACTCATCCCACAATCGGGACAAGATGTCGGCGACGGTTGGGTATCTACCGGTCCATTGACTAAAGGCATGGCTCCACCAAAGAACCCGCTCAACAGATTGGGTAGAGTAAACCCCTCGGTTAACCCCTGACCCCAATTCATTTCATAAGTCCCTTTTTTCGCTGCACACGCTTCACAGAGATGCATCTCTACCTTTTTATCATTGTGAATCTGAGTTATGTGCACTGTAGCTGGACGTTCCTTACAATTATCACAATACATATAAATCACCCCTTATTATCGCCCAATAAATCATATACCGCTCTTAACATCCTACCTCGCAGCAGGTGACGTTCATGATCGGTCAATCCCAGCACATGGCGATTCAGCAAACACTTGAGCAGTTCGGCTTCTCCCTCATCTAAAAACCCTTCCCTCCATAGATTCTCTATTATCGCCAGGGCTTCTCGCTGGTTATAGCCCCGATTGATACGGTCTGGACTGCTGTCTATCTGGCGTATCCTGATGTATCCCTTACCCCCCCGCCGACTTTCCGTAATAAAACCCTCTTCAATGGTGAACCGTGTAGATAACACATAAGTAATCTGTGATGGTACACAACCAAAGGTCTCAGCCAGCTCCGTCCTCTGCATTTGGAGGGTCTTGCTTTCACTCCTCTCGATCAAATACCGTAGATATTCCTCGATCCGATCGGCAAGACTTTTCATAGGCCTCCCCTCTCTGACTTTCTTTGACTTTAATAATATTTTACAGTCTGGATCACATAAAGTCAAACTGCCATATTCAGGTCACATTGAACACCGCTGCTTATCTTAATGCGATTTTCGCCCATTTCCTCGGTCTTATTTATTCTTTCCCGCTCTAAGCTAATTAAAACGGTTTTCAAACATTAAAAACCGCAGCCCCTGGCAAATAAGGCTGCGGTTACCTTTCTTTTGACTATTTTTAACCTATCGTTACTCCCAATAGATCTCGATTTCGCTTCCCTGATGTATCCGGGTCGTATAGCCCGCCTCCTGACCGTCCACTTTTAGCACCAGCCTTCCACCAGTAGATACGTCCAACTCAACATGGCCCAGGACATCGCTTAAAATAGGTCCCTCCTCTACTTGCAACAGCCTGATATCTGCTCCATCAACCAGAAAATCATCCAACGATATCGGCTGGTTGTTCATATGTATATAGGCTTTACGATGACGAATCTCTACCTCCTGACCATTAACCCGCACCCGCATAGTTTGATCCAGATCCCCCACCGGAAGCACCTCTCGTACGCGAGGCAGGTGAGACCTGACACGGTATTCCACTGAACTGCCCCAGGGCACCATTTCTTCCATACCTGCCGCTATGCCGTTTACCAGTACTTCCGTTGGATTCCAATGCAGAATCCGGGGTTCGTCGTTTAACCGATAATTAAGGATTTTTTCTCTTATCAAATGGTCTGCTACTCCGGCCTGAAGCAGGATATAATCCAGGCGCTGGGCCAGCACATAGTTTATGCAGGCCCGATCAGGCAGCTCTGCGTTCAGCTCCATTTCCTGACCGTTAACCAGAATTCGCGGGGTCAATACTATTTTTTCCCCATTAACCCATACCTCACCACCAGCCTCAGTAATAATATCCTGTAGCGTACAGCAGGCATCCTGCCCATCGGTACCTCGAGTAAAGGTAACAACATCCCCATCGCTTACCACGGTATCCAAAGATACGTCAACCCCATTTAATTGTATGGTCGGAGGTTTCCCCAACTCTCCTTTGACCACCTGCACCTGACCGTTAATCTCCAAAGTTAAGCCCATTCCCGGTTTGCCATAAAGGTTGCTCATATTGATACCCGCTGCCAATAGTGCCGTGGCTACCGTGGTCTCCTTGAGACTCCATAAGGGAACCTCGCGCTGGTTGACCACTACCCGAATAAAAGGTAGCGGTTCTCCCTGTAAGGCATTGAAAGCTATTCCCTTCGGGGTCACTCCTTGAGGACCCTGCAGCGCACTAAAATCGCCTCTAATCTCAGCGACCGCTTCCCGCGTTCGTATTCCCACCCGGTTGGTAGGAAGCTCAAGAGCCCGGGCCAGTTCCGACATCAGTCCGGGAATAAGACTTCCTCCTCCTATACAGAGAACGGCATCCGGTGCTTTCCGGTTAAGCGTTAGTATCTCGCACGCTATACCCGTGGCCAAGTGATGCAGGATTTCCCGTACCTGGTTTGCCACCTCAGAAACGGAAATCTCCAGCTGGTTATCTAAAATATCCTCAACCACAACTACCTGATTCTCCGCCAGCTGGCATTTTAGTGCTTCTGCGGTGTCAAAATCGAGTAGATAGTGTTCAGCAATCTTCTCCGTCACTTCATCTCCGCCCATCGGTACCATAGCATACCCCAGGATACTGCCTTCACTTACCAGGGCGATGTCAGATGTCCCGGCCCCGATATCTACCAGGGCCAGGTTTAATAACCTCATACGGGGCGGGATAACCACCGTCATGGCGGCAATGGGTTCCAAGGTCAGACTATGTATTTCTAATCCCGCCCGTCTCAGAGCCGAAAACAAACTATCCACCACCACTCGCGGCAGGAAAGTAGCGATAACTTCAATGGTTACCTGGGTTCCGACCTGCCCGATCAGGCTGCCGATGGGCTGGCCCTCCAGATAATAGTTGGTCACACTATGGCCCACGCAGAAATATTTGTCACTATCTCCTTCTTCTCCGGCAGCAGCAATCAGCTCCTGTTGAGCCCGCTGCACCGCTTCCATTTCGAAAGCATGTACTTCTTCCCGACTGATCTCTCCCCAATCCAAACGCTCCTTCTCCAACCGGGCCGAAGAAGTTAGCAGGGCTCTGCCGGCAGCTGCTACCGCCACTTTTACCAGGGGTATTCCTAATTCAACCTCCAGCTCATCCTTTATACGAGAGATAATGTCTGCCACCGCTTGCACATCATGGATCTGCCCATCATACATGGCACGAGTTTCATGTTCCATAATACGAGCAGCCCGTACCCTTACCTCGGATGATTTGCGTTCCATTACCACCCCAACTACGGTACGGGTTCCTATATCAAGTGCAAAAACCAGATCACTGTCCTGCATAGCACTTCCCTCCCGGTCTTTAGCTTTATATTCGCTGAAAAGCAGTCATCTCCTGCTATTAAAATGATTTGGAACCGCAGACACACGCTGATGCACGTAGATTATACTAAAAATATATATCGAAGATGCGGCAATCTGCTCCGAGAGTATTGACCGAGTCGAGTGACTTGCGAAGCCGACAATGTTTCGCCAGTGCCGGGCGTATCGAAGCGCAGCCGGAAGGCCGACCGACGAGACGTAGCAACCCACGGCGCAGCCGAGGGCTGTGAAGCGGAGCGAGAAACAGGAGGTTGCGAAGGGAAATTGGGCTCACTTTTGCCCACTCGGATGCCGCGAAGAAATGGTTTCCATGACCAGATGAGCAGTTAGTGCTGCCTTTTCTTTCAATACCGCCGTACGAGCCACAACATGACCGGCTTCCTCCTGCCAATTGTTGAGTATGGCACTGATAGCCTGTACCAGATGGGCATCGTCAAGCCCATCTCCCACCTGAACCGGTTCCTGGTTATAAAGTCTGAGAAAATGATCTACTTTAGGGTCATAGGAAATACCGATAAAAGGTATACCGGTACAGGCAGCGAAAATCAGTGAATGCAACCGCATTCCAATCAAAAGGTGGCAGCGGGAAATCAGAGCCATGGTCTCCAGGGAAGTAAGGTTCTCCTCTACTACCAGGGCCTGGTTGTCCATCAAAGATGCCAGTTGATGAGATTGCTCGATATCCTGAGTATACTGTAAAGGAACAATAACTACCTGATACCCCTGGGCAGCCAAATTATCCAGCGCCCGAGCCAGACCTGGTTCCCAGTTCATTTGCTCCCATTCCCGCACCGAAACCCCAATAAGATTGGAATCAGGGCGTAGTCCCATCCCGCACAAGACTGCATCCGCGCGTTCCAATTCTGCTGGTCCTGGTTCCAGAACAAAAACGGGATCTGCCGTCACCCGAAGGGGAGGCCTTGTAACTCCACATTTCAGCAGCAATTCCTGCGAAGCCTGATCTCTCAAAGTGACTAGATTTACCCGGTTTACTACCGCCCGTATCATCTTTTTGCTTAATTTCCGAGTTATGGGCCCCACCCCCTGGGCATAGAATACCACAGGAGTTCCCAATAACTGGGCCAGAAACACAATGCCAAGATAGTAAGGAAGAGAGAAGGGACCGGTGATATCCTGCAGCAGACTGCCACCACCACTGATCAGCAGATCAGCTCGGCGTAATTCCCTGATCAATACCAGGGGGTTAACCCGGCTTACGGCCGGCAAATCGTGCGTCATCTGAGTCCGGTCCGGGTTGGCTGATAAGACTATAAACTCGATGTGAGGATTAACCTTCTTTAGAGACGAAGTTATAGCCGTCAACAGGGCCTCGTCCCCCGCATTATCAAACCCATAATATCCAGAAAGTACAACACGCATATCCTTTTCTCCTGAAATTTTCTCTTTATAATCATAACCTCCGGTCGCTGCTGGCGTCCAGAGCCCGGCATCTACATTTTAATAATCGAAGCATTTTCGAGATCCCTTGTATTACCGGTTTTCCTTGATGTTATCTAGGAGTTCTTTGGTTTTAGCTTCATCCACCACCCAGTAACTGCCACCACCTATCATTTGGGGTTTACCGGGCAGAGTGTAGGTGTTGATAGTTATGTCTTCGCTGCCAGCATATTGGCCCGCCAAAGCCAGTATGTCCCGGTGCGTTAGATTGGTATCAGTATACTTGAGACCCTCGGTTAACAAAGCCGGGCTGGTCACAATACCTCGAACAGAAAATACCTGGTCACTCACTGCTTTAACAAACTTCTGCTGTCTTTCGACCCGACCGATATCACCCAGCCCATCACTACGGTAACGTACATAAGCCAGAGCATCCGACCCATCTAACTTCTGGACACCAGGCTGCAAATTGATACCCTCGGCCGGGTAATACATGCGTTTTTCGACATCAATGGTTACCCCACCCATGAGATCTATCATCTTCTCAAAACCCTCAAAATCCACTTCCGCCCAACCATCTATGGGAACATGCAGCAGGTCCTCTATTGTACTCTGCAGCAGTTCTGGCCCGCCCAGGGCATGAGCACGATTTATCTTATAGGGACGGGATTGTCCCTTGATCAGCACCCGGGTATCCCGGGGCACCGATATAATGTCCACCCGATTCTGGCGGGGATTGCAGAAAGCCACCATAATAGTATCTGAACGCGATGGTTCCCCAGCATTACGGGCATCTACTCCGATGAGCAATATGGTTTTATTCGCCGGTTTGAAAAGACCTGAAATCGTGGTTCGTAAAGGATGATCATTATTTATCAAGGCGCTGGCCGTGACACCAACCACAAAGCAGATAACAAATACTCCTACCAGCGTAAACAGCCTCTTCAATTTAATACCTCCGACTTTCAGCTTGTCTGTACTTCTGTCTGAATACCTGAAAAACAAAGCGTGGTAAAGCCAACTGTCGACGCCAGCGCCTGGGATCCTGGAAAAGCCGGTACAACCACTCTAAATTGAGCCGAATAAATATATCCGGAGCCCGGGCCACCTCACCTGCCAGAACATCCAGACTTCCACCCACTCCTATCGCTACCGGTACCTCCCACCCCGTCAGGTAACGCCGGATCCAGAATTCCTGGTACGGTGCTCCCAGAGCTACAAAAAGTAAATCCGGCTGCTTCTTCCGTATAGCTGTCAGGACCGCTTCGGTTTCATACTCGGCAAAATACCCGTGGTGGGTACCAACCACCTGCAGACCGGGAAAGCTTGTCTCCAGGTTATTGGCAGCCTTCTGGGCTACTCCCGGTCGGGCACCAAGTAGAAATACTCTCCAGCCTTTCTCTGATGCCATGCGGCTCAGGGCCACCATCAGATCTATACCCGTCACCCTTTCCGGTAGCGGACATCCTAAAAAACGAGAAGCCCAGACCACACCCGCTCCATCCGGAGTCACCAGGTCGGCTTGATTTATGACCTGCTGTAGTTCATGGTTTTGGAGCGCAGTATAGATAATCTCGGCATTAAGCGTAATTACGTGCCGTGGATGCTTTTCCAGTATAAACTGGTTTATGATTTTCAGGGTTGTAGGCATGTCCACCCGGTGCACCCGACAGCCCAGAATGTCGAGCCAGGGTGCTGGCTGACTTACTTGCATCATCATTCTCCACCATTCGACAGATTCGAGTACACACTTAATATAATACGTATCCGCCTACTTGACAATTATAGCACGTCCTTTCTATCACCAATAACCTGCCGACCAAAAATCGACGCCAACCTTTATCGGCATTCTGGTAGTCACGAAAAGAACCTTCCTGGACCAACACCCGATGCATTTTCATAAAAAAACCCCCTTCCTGAAAATTATATTATGGAAGAAGGTTAACTCTGCCCAAAGCCCTGCTATTGAATTTACGTTCAACTTCGATTTTATTCTTAATTTTACTGCTGGATGCTATAACCGTTTTCTATAACCAGACCCAACTCCTACCTGACTTTCAATCACTACAAAGAACCAACCCGGTTGACCGCTGCGTCTAACATCTGATCCTCTGCCTGTACTATTTTTTGATTCGCTTCATAAGCTCTTACTACTGTGATTAGTTCAACCATCTCTCGAACGGCATTAACATTGGATGTTTCCAAAAAACCCTGCATAACCCTTGGATTTAGAACATCCTCATCTTCCTGCCCGCCAGATTCAAATAGATTATCACCGATCTTAACCAACCGACGCGAATCTGCAAATCTCACTATACGCAGGGTATCGACCAATTCGGTTCCCAGCATTAAGTTGCCTTGTGAATCCACGGTCAGTTCGCCTTCTCCAGCCAGCAGTATAGGCCCTGCTGATCCTAAAACCGGGTACCCCTGATCGGTAGTCAAAAGCCCCTCATCGTTGAGTTTAAAAGCTCCATTGCGGGTGTAACGTTCACCCCCGGGGGTATCCACCACAAAATAACCATCTGCCCTCAGTGCTAAATCAAGCGAGTTTTCTGTTTTTTGCAGGTTTCCACCAGAGTGGTCGGTTGCTATTTCTGCTATAGCCGCTCCCGTACCCAGTGTACCTACCAACGGAGGTCGTAGCGGTTGTGCCCTACCCTGGTCTGATATATCACCGATTCTTCTTATCCGCATCTGGGGAAAAGCCTGCCCTGCTGTCACATCTTTCTTGAAACCCGGGGTGCTGACATTGGCCAGATTATTCGCGAGAACATCCTGCCGGGCCAGCTGAGCCATCATACCCGAGCATCCCGTATATAATCCACGAATCAAATTAGTAAGTCCTCCTTTATAACTATAACCTACCTCCATGATACCGATGGTATCACCATCAAAGACATGAAAACTACATATTTATGGAGTGTGGTTAACCCGCTCGCTCCCCGACTTCTATTCCCGTAGGGAAGGCTGAACGCAGGAACCACGGTAAGAGAATAGCCTTCCCACCAGGGACCTTCCGCGGGGAGGCTAAAGCCTCCCCCGCGGTTAATAAAAGATTATAACCTGTGTTACACTCCACTGTAACTGTAGTGAAAGCTAGCTCCCGCCAGGAAGGCTGAAGCCTCCCCTACTGCAAGCTTACTTGGTTTCTTCAGCGTATTCATAATATTCTGCGTTATCTGTGTCGATTATTATATCTGCGTCCATCTGCGTTCTTTCGTCTAATTTTAGACCAAAAAAATAGTCTCCTTTCAATTATCGGAGACTATAGACAAAATCTTTAAACTCATATCTTAGATTATCCGACGGGCTCCCCGATTCTTGGCCCGGGCCAACACCGACATACTGCTCAATACCTTACCGGTACCCAGTGCTACGCAGGAAATAGCATTTTCGGCTATATGAACCGGCAGATCGGTCTCACTTGACAGCAAGGTATCCATACCATGAAGCAGAGAACCTCCCCCGGTCATCATGATACCATTATTTAAGATGTCGGCTGCCAATTCCGGCGGCGTTATTTCGAGAACTTCCTTGACTGCATCTATCACCGCCTGAATCGGTTCTTGTAAGGCATGCCAACTTTCTTCGGCGCTTACCCGTACCGTCTTGGGCAAGCCGTTAACCAGATCCCGTCCCCGTACCTCCATGAACTCATTATCGATATGTTCACCCGGGTACGCTGTTCCAATACTAATTTTCAGCTCTTCTGCCGTACGGTCTCCAATCAGCAGCTTATGTTCCCGACGTAAATGCCTGATTATAGCATCGTCAAACTTGTCCCCTCCCACTCGAAGAGAAGTGTGACAAACAATGCCTCCCAGGGACAAGACTGCCACATCGGTAGTTCCTCCTCCGATATCCACCACCATGTTACCCGTTGCATCAGAAATATTGATGCCGGCCCCCAGGGCAGCGGCCAATGGTTCTTCGATGAGATAGGCTTGCCGAGCTCCGGC
>JAAZLJ010000180.1 GCA_012799365.1 Syntrophomonadaceae bacterium
AAAAGGAGTTGACAGGTGTTGGGATTGATTGTGCAGAAGTTCGGGGGTAGTTCGGTAGCTTCTATGGATAAAATCAAGAATGTCGCCGCTCGTGTCAAGGCCGAGAGGGACAGGGGTAATCAAGTAGTGGTGGTGGTATCGGCTATGGGTGATACTACTGATGAACTTATTGAAATGGCCCAAAAAGCTGGCCGGAACCTCTCCGACCGAGAAATGGATGCTCTGCTGGCTACCGGCGAGCAGCAGTCGGCGGCTCTTCTTGCACTTACGCTGCAGAATTCAGGTTATGATGCTATTTCTTTGACCGGGTGGCAGGCCGGCATATCTACCAGGGGTACGTACAGTCGGGCCCAGATAAGCCGTATCGAACCCGACCGGGTGGTGAAAGAACTGGACGCCGGTAAAGTGGTCGTGATTGCTGGTTTCCAGGGAATTAATCCTGATGGGGATATTACCACTCTGGGGCGGGGTGGATCAGATACCACGGCGGTTGCCCTGGCGGCTGTGCTGGATGCCTCTATGTGTGATATTTTTACCGATGTGAATGGAGTCTACACAGCCGACCCCCGTCTGGTTACAAATGCCCGCAAACTGGCCCAGGTTTCTTATGATGAAATGTTGGAACTGGCCAGCCTGGGAGCCGTAGTTCTCCAGCCTAGGGCGGTGGAGTTAGCCAAATTATACGGGGTAAGGGTGCAGGTGCGTTCCAGTTTTAGCTTGGAGAAGGGTACCATCATACTGGAGGTTGAAGAAATGGAGACAACAGGTATAATCACCGGAGTAGCACATGATCGGAATGTAGCGAAGCTGGCGTTATTTGATGTACCGGATCGTCCAGGTATTGCTCGTACTGTCTTTAAGAGCCTGGCTTCTCAGGATATAAACGTGGATATGATTGTACAGAGCGCTAATCGTAATGAGCATAACGACATCTCTTTTACCATTACCAGAAATGATCTTCCTCGGGCGCTAAAGGTAGTCGAACGGGTGTACCAGGAGATTGGGGCCGGAGGCTTCACCCATGGGGAAAATGTAGCCAAAGTATCTATTGTGGGAGCCGGTATGCAGAGTAATCCCGGGGTGGCAGCTGATATGTTTGAAGCTCTGGCAGACGAAGATATTAATATTGAGATGATCAGTACCTCTGAAATCAAGGTATCATGTGTAGTTCAATCTCAAGATATAGAGCGAGCGGTACAGATTCTGCACCAGAAGTTCAAGCTGGATCAGGTTTAGATAGAATCCATGCTGCCGATGGTATCACCATCAGGGACATGAAAACTGCATATTTATGGAGTCACTCCCTTTTAGGATATTTTTATGTTTTTCAGCTTTTTCATAATATTCTGCGTTATCTGCGTCAATCAGCGTATATCTGCGGTTGCAAAGTTATTTTCATAGCAGAGCCTGGTTGGGAGTCATGTCTTGACACTGGAACGGTTCAGTCGTAAAATATAATATGCGCTGGGCGGGCAGCTTGGCGCACATGTATATGATTCGGGGCGTGGCTCAGCTTGGTAGAGCGCTACGTTGGGGACGTAGAGGTCGCTGGTTCAAATCCAGTCGCTCCGACCATGTAAATCGGGGGCTTTCTCAGTAAGGGAGAGTCCTTTTTTTGTTGGGTATAAGCCTTGACGAGTTGACGGTGGAATTTCATAATAAGAAGGATAGCCTGGATGTGATTGGCAATAATTTGACTGCAGGGGAATATTTTTATGGATTTATGGGCCTATACGGTTGAGCTTTTGGGACAGTATGGTGTTTGGGGATTATTTTTTTTGGCTTTTATTGAAGCGATTATCTTCCCTATCCCTCCCGATGTTTTACTGGTTCCTATGGCATTGATTAATCATAAGGCCGCCCTGGGGTACGCTCTGGTGGCTACCGCTGCTTCTGTCGGTGGGGGCTATTTTGGCTATCTTATCGGTGAGTATGCAGGCCAGCCGCTGTTACAGCGGCTGGCCAGGCCGGAGACCATTGATAGAATCGATGCTCTATTCGCCCGCTATGGGGGTTGGGCGGTAGCGATAGCCGGTCTGACGCCTATTCCCTACAAGGTTTTCACCATAGCTTCCGGATTGTTCAAGGTAAGAGTGGCTACTTTTATGGTGGCATCACTGGTAGGGAGAGGTATCCGTTTTTTTGCCGAGGCGGTTCTGATTATTTTATTTGGGCAGCGAATAGTGTATTTTCTCCAGAATCGTTTTGAATTGGTGACGGTTATCTTGGCCGTGATTTTGATTCTGGTTTATCTGAGTGTTCAGGGGAATTGGGAAAAAAGGTTCCGGGAGTGGATAAGCGGAAGGTTTTGATGGCGCAGCCGGGTTTTTCCTCGTACATAGTAAAAATAAGTGCTTCCCATTGGACTTTGGGATCATGTGGGATTCAGTTAAACTTTGGTAAAAGGGAAAGTGATAGCTTTGGGGAGAAGAATAGCACTGGCGGTGGTTACGGTTTTTATATTTTTAACCGTGCTATCGGGACAGGCTCAGGCGTTTCAAGTCATCAGCGAGGAAAATGTATATATTCCACCGAGCAAGACGCTGGAAGGTCCCTATTGTATGGTGGGGCAGAACGTGAGAGTTGATGGAACCGTTGACGGGGATCTGGTGGTTCTGGCTTCTTCTCTCCTGGTCAATGGGAAGGTGCTGGGGGATCTGATAGTTCTCTGTGGGGAGACCACGGTTAACGGTCCTATACAGGGGGATATCAGGTTGATGGCCGGCGATGCTTCCATAAGGAACCGGGTTCAGGGTTCGGTTACCGGGTTAAGTGATACCCTCTACCTGGAAGAAGGCGGTGTCGTAGGGCGGGATTTGCAGTTCGCTGCCAATAATTTTAGTCTGTACGGACAGGTAAACCGGCACCTGAGTGCGACCGGACAGAACGTTTATATTGACGGAAATATAAACGGTAATATGAGATTGGCCAGGGTCAGCAGTCTCAAGCTGGGCGAAAAGGCGCATATCAAAGGGGATTTAGAATATTCCAGCCCGGAGCAAGCGTCGGTGGCGTCCGGGGCGGTGGTCGAGGGGCGACAGAAGTGGCATCCGTCGGCTCCGGAAAAAACAACGGCTTTCAGTCAGTACCTGGTGGTTTTCATGAGCTTTTTAGGATTGCTTTTGGTCTGGTTGGTGATAAAGGCACTGTTTCCTGTGGTTTGGGATGGTCTGGCCGGGGAAGTTGCCTCTGCGCCCTGGAAAACGCTGGTAGTGGGTGTCCTGACGTTTTTTGGTTTGCCTATATTAGGCCTGCTTCTTTTGATATCCATTATAGGGGTGCCCCTGGCTTTGATGCTGGGAGTGAGCTATTTATTTCTCATCTATCTCAGTAGAATCATTGCCGGCTGTGTAATAGGAAATATCGCCGGACGGGTATTGGGCTGGCAGGATTCTTTCCATCCTTTCTGGCTTTTCTTACTGGGGCTTTCCCTGGTTATCCTTTTGACTAATTTACCGCATGCAGGCAGGCTGTTTTCCGTATTTGCCATCTGGTGGGGTATGGGGGCGGTCGTTTCTTTTCTCATGGCACGGCGGCGGCCTGAGCGGCAGGAAACGGTTTAGGTAGACCGGCAATACTTATCTACTTGAAACGGATTTTGTCAATGCGGTAGGCGGCGGTCTGGGCATCAACCAATTTGGTGGTAAACTCTACGTTAACCAGTTCGTGTTTAAGTTTTGTTCCTTGTTTGGTGAACAGCAGTAGTTGGAGCTTCCAGACGCTGTTTTCTGGATAACGGTGGCGGCCCCATTCCAGGTCTTCACCCATATAGCACAGAATCTGAATACTCACCGTGTTATGGAATTTTTTAGTCAATTGGTTCAGTTCACGGGAGTCACGGCTATAGCGATCAGTGAATACGGTGGGGATAAATTCCGGGGGGAAGGTTACCCGGGACTCAAAGGGACGATCCAGGTATTCCAGAAGCATGGTAATCTCAACAAAGCCTCTCGAACTGGCTTCCAGGCTGTAGTTAATCAGCTCATACTGGTCGTTTTGCCATTGATAGGCAACGTACTCAAACCCTGAGCCGTAGATACGCTGAATTAGGATGAGTTCGGGAATACGGTCACCGTTGACATCGTGAAAATCAATTCCGGTGATCAATCGTGCGAATATCAACCTGTAGTCAGTGCCATCCCACTGAAAAATATGGAACGGCTTTTCATGAGAGCCGCTGCCCATTACCAGTATCTCTGGCTGGCCATCCAGGTTAATGTCCAGGACGGTAAGGTTCAGGGGGTACCATTCCTTATAGGTACCGAGAGATGCTATTTTAGGATCTGGCTTCAAGGTATAGTTTTTACCGTCTTTGTGTACTATTTCTACCCAGTAGGATTCTTTACGCAGGTCAGCCCGTATTTTGATGATTTCCTTATGGCCATCATTGTTGGTATCTTCAGACATCTCTTGTACTGTTTTGTAGCCGTGATTAAGCACCATGTTGATGGTATCACTGCTAATGGCTGCCCATAATCCGAGGACGGGCAGCAGAGCGAAGGTCAACAAGAGCAGGGATTGCTTTTTGATGACTACTATTCTCAAGTCCTTTCCTCCTATCCTGGGATCAGTTTATGATGGTAGAGTCCATTTAGAAGGAGAGTAAGGGTTATTTTAGATTTTGCATTGGTCTGTGTACGGGTTGTAAAAGAGATTGTACTTACGGAGGTGTTAGCTTTTATGGTTTTATATATAGTGCGCCATGGGGAAACGGATTGGAATGTGGAGCACAGGTACCTGGGGTCGACCGATTTGCCCCTGAATGAGCGGGGTTTAGAGCAGGCAGCGGTATTGGCAGATAGATTTCAGGATATTTCCCTGGCTGCGGTTTATGCCAGTGATCTTACCAGGTCTTATCAAACCGCAGAGATAATTGGCCGTCTTCATGGTTTGCAGGTTTCGGTTCTCCCTGAGCTGCGCGAAATCAGTTTTGGAGACTGGGAGGGACTTTCTGAGTCGGAGATTGCAGAACGTTATGGGGCCGACCTTTACCGGAAGTGGAAGGAAGATCCCGGTGTAATACCAATTCCTCGAGGGGAGTCCCTGGAAAAACTTCTGGCCCGTAGTTTGGCGGGTATCGAAAAGATTAAGGCTCGCCATTTTAAAGAGAGGACCCTGTTGGTGACCCATGGTGGAAATATGATGGCATTGGGCTGCCATTTCAATGATGAGCCGTTATCCCGGTTCTGGGACTATTTTCCGGGAAATTCGGCAGTTTATACTTTGACAATGAAAGATGATGAGTTGACACTGGTACCGGGACTGGAGGAATGATGCCGGTGGTATTGGTGCTTAACGTATAGCTCCTGACCGTCTATGGAATACTTAACTAGCATGCTCTAAAAAAAGGCCTGCTTTTACAAGCGGCATAGATTAACGTAAGAAACGGGCCCAATTACCTGCCAATGCCGGTCCAGAAGTCATTTTGTAAGGTTAACTGGCTAACAGGTTCATCGGTGGTTTCAAAGCCTATTTCATAGCCGGGAGGTGTCGGGTTATGCGGTGGCTCCGCCTGGTTTTGGTGTTAGCTGTGGTGGGATGCCTGGTTGTCGGTTATGCTGTGGGAAAAATCGCTCCGGGAGAGCAGTTTGTGCCAGAGTATTTTCAGCATAAAGTTGGGAATTGTTATCATTTTCATGGTACCGGGAGTCTTCTGGCCACGATGGATTGGGAAGTGGTCGAACAAGAAAAAAACCGGGTGCAGATTGTACAGACCATTCGGGGAGCGAAAGCGGCATTGGTTTATCGCTGGAGGCCGCAAAGACTGGAATTAATATATTATGGCGAGAATTATCCCTATGAAAACCACCTCTGGAAGCGCAGTAACATCAGGGAGGTGGTGTTACAGGCTCCCCTGCGGTTAGGGAACCGCTGGCGGGACAAATACACTGAACGGGAGATAGTGGCACTTGATGAAGTTGTCGAGCTCTCCTGTGGCAGGTATGAAGCACTCAAGGTAAAAAAGCAGTACCGGCACCTGGATGCGGTGGAGTACGAATACTACGTCAGGGGAATGGGTCTGGTTAAATCGGAATACCGCAGCGGGGAAATCGGTATTACGACTAAACTGGAAGAACTAATACCGGTAAAGGGAGTAGTCGGGGCGATACCATGAATATGAAAATTGTTTTGGAACCGCAGATGAACGCTGATGGACGCAGATGATAAAAAAACTCTATACGGGAGTGTGGTAACCCGGTGAAGCGACCTACGAAGCCGACGATGTTTCGGCAAATGCCGGGCATATCGAAGGCGAAGCCTGAGCGCCGGCCGAAGGCGACGTCGCAGTATACAGCGAAGCTGAGGGCTGTGAAGCGGAGCGAGAAACAGGACGTTTTGAGCACCGAGGTGCATGGACGCCGAATCCTGAGGGGTCCGCCTGGCGCAGCCCAAGAAACCTGTTCACATCTGGTTTCAAGCTATCCATAATGGTGGTTTCTTGGATAAGCTGCGCGGTATCATGGGGTCTGCTAAATTTGTGGGTGGATTACTGACCCATGTATGGTAAAATGAACCTGCATAGGTCATGCTTAATTCAGTAAAGGGGATAAGAGGGTTGAAAAAGACAGCATTGGTGATGCTGGCAGCTTTAATTTTAATCGGATTGTTGCCGGGATGGGCGAATGCGGTGGAAGACGGCGATAGTCCCCGGGTGTATATGCTGCTGGTAGATCGGTTATCAGTTCAGGAATTCGAGTCCGTTGACGCTCCGAATATTACATATTTACTGGAACAAGGTTCCCTGGGTTTAATGAATACCCGTACTCTGGGCTCCAAAGATACCGATGATGCTTGTATAACCATAGGGGCGGGAACCATAGCCAGGTCGTGCCGCAGCAAGCTCATGGGATTCAACGTGGACGATAATTACAAAAACAGTACCCAGAGAGCTGCTGATGTCTATCAAGGCGTAACTGGCTATGACCCTGGAGAGGGTGAAGTGGTGCTGGTTAACCTGCCTCAGGTGGTAGCTGCTAATCAGCAGGAAAGGGTTAACAATATTCCCGGGGCGCTGGGGGATGCTTTGCAGCGCGCCGATTTGAAAACCTGTGTATTGGGTAATAGCGATTTTCCGGGCGTGTTTCGCCGGAATACGGTGGGCATATGTATGAACAGTCGAGGGGTGGTTGATTACGGGGAGGTGGGTGAAGACTGCAGGGTTTCCGAGCCCGGGAGCCCCGGAATCTGGGAAACTAACTACCCTTTTTTGCTGACCAAATTTAACGAGTACCAGTCCCGGGCTGACTTCATAGTGGTGGAACTTCCCGATCTGGGCAGACTGGAACGGGGAGAAACAACGTTTCCAGGAGTTTTTTCTGTTCAGAGGCAGAGGATTGTCAGGGAAATAGATGATTTTATCGGCAGTGTACTCACGGTTATGCATCCGCAGCAGGATCTTCTAATGCTGGTGGTTCCGACTGCGTCTATTATGGATCGGGAGTGCAAAAACACTCTGACACCGCTTATAATCTACGGGAAACAATTCCGGCAGGGAGTTCTAAATTCGCCTACTACCAAACGAGACTATATTTGCGCCAACATCGACCTGGCTCCTACTGTTTTGGACTTTTTCCACATTACGGATCATCCAGCCATGACGGGGCAGTTGATTGATAATCAAGTCTACACCGGAGATGACAAACTGGGAGAGGTGGTATCGGCCTACGAGGACATTGCATTTACCAATCAACTAAGAGTTCCCCTGGTTAAAGGGTATGTTGGGGTGCAGATCGTGATGCTGCTCATGGTCTTGTTTATTATGTTTTTTCAGCGTCGTTATATAGGTGCAGTCAAACCGCTGGTTTATTCCCTCAGTGTTGTGCCACTGGTTTTTCTACTGATGGCATTGGTACCGGTGCGGATGTTTGTGGAGTACGTAATGATAGCTCTGGCTGCTATCGCGGCAGTTACGGCTTTTTTCTATTATATTTTTGATAAATCAGCCTTGAAGATGTTTCTGGCTGCGATGCTTACTACCGTGGTTTTACTGAATCTTGATATTGCAACTGGTGCCCATCTGATCAAGAGTTCCGTTCTGGGCTATGACCTGGCGGCGGGTGCCAGGTACTATGGAATTGGCAATGAGTTTATGGGGGTTTTGCTTGGTACGACGGTGCTTACCGGAGCGCTTCTGCGCCAGCAATGGAGAAATAAGGGGGTACTGGCTGTAGTGGGGGTATTGTTTGCCCTGGAGGTATTTATGTTCGCTACTCCTACTCTGGGAGCTAATGCCGGGGGCACTATTGCTGCGGCTTCCGCTTTTCTTCTGACTTTTCTGCTGCTCAGCGACTGGAAGATTCAGGGCCGGAGCCTGTTAGGTATCGCCACCGCAGTAGCGTTGTTATTGCTGGTGGTAGCTGTTTTTGATATGAACCGTCCTCCGGCGTTACAGTCTCATATTGGCCGGGCGGCTAATATGATAGTAACGGGGGGATGGCAGGAGGCTTATCAGATAATTGCTCGTAAGCTGGCTATAAATCTCAAGTTGATCCGCTATACTATCTGGAGTCGGGTTTTTCTGGCTACTCTGGTTACCCTGGCCATACTGCTTTATCGTCCGCCGGGAGTAATCAAAGTCATCAGGGTTGAATACCCTTATGTGTTGAAGGGTATTATCGGGGTGGTAGCAGGAGCTTTTGTAGCTCTGGTGTTTAATGACTCTGGAATTGTCGCTGCTGCCACGGCTACTATTTTTGCTGCTTCGCCCCTGCTGTATCTGGCTCTGGAAGAGGTTCAGGCAGGTA
>JAAZLJ010000181.1 GCA_012799365.1 Syntrophomonadaceae bacterium
TGTTTTCAGCATTTTCATAATATTTTATGAAACTTGTTCTGCGTTCTCTGCGTCTAATTTTTCATTCAGCGTATTTCATAAGTTTCTGTGTATTCTGCGTCCATCAGCGTCCAAGCATCCATCTGCGTCTAATTTTTCATTCAGCCTATTCATAGTTTTATGCGTATTCCGCGTCTGCTATTTGCATCTCACTCGTTCATCATCTGATCCAGCATCATAGCCGCTTCACCCCGGGTAACCGCCCGGTGGGGCAGGAAGCGGGTGGGTAGGAAATCACTGAGTATACTCAGAATACCGCTGCTGGAACCGCGGGACACGGCGGGCCGGGCCCACCAGGGTACCTCCTGGAAATCTTGATACGAGGTCTCTTCCGTTTCATCCTGGCCCGGATCATGCAAGCGGTCGAACATTACCGCGGCTTCGCTCCTGGTGGCCAGCTGATGGGGACGGAAGGTACCGTCGGGATAGCCGATAACCAGACCCTGCTCCCGAGCCGCTGCTATCATACTGCGGGCCCAGGCGGGGATACCATCTTCATCGCGGAAGGCCTGGAGTCTTTTGTGTGACATGGACCCTATAGTTTTTTCGGTCCCATTCTCGTCCCATCCGGCCGCTTTAACCAGCATAACCGCCAGTTCTAACCGGGTAACCGGCTGCTGGGGACGGAAAGTTCCATCATTATAGCCGCCTATGATACCCCGGGATGCCAACTTCTCGATCGCCTCATGTCCTCGGTGTTCTGCTATATCATTGAACCCATGCCCGGCTTCCTGTCCTGGTGCGCTGTACTCGGTAACTTCAACCTTAAGACCAGCGATACCACCATCCCTGGTGTCTACCGCTGCCAGCTGCAGGCTCTTTTCTCCCGGCAGCAGTGGCAGCAGGCGGCTGAAACTGCCTCCAGATTCTACTTGCAAAGTCTCGCGGCTGCCATCCTGCCGGTAGAGATACACCCGCTGGCCGGAGGTTCTACCCTGCACAACGAGAACCCCATCCAACTCCCGGGCAGTGGCGGCTATCGAGGGTTCCCCCGCGTCCCGCCTCGGCTCGGCCGTTACCAACACCGGGAATCCCCGTCCCGGCCAGGGCAGTGACAGGGTAACCAGTTCCAGGGTCTCTCCCGCCACCAGATCCTCGGGTCCCACAGCATAACCACACTTGCTCACCAGAGTAGTACGGCCTACTTTATATTTACCGACCCCATCGATGGTCAGCGTCCGCTCCCGATGGTTGTATCCAGTCAGGGTTCCGATCTCTTCTGCTGCTGTTTCCGCAATATCTATCCGGGTTACTTTATCCTCATCCGGTGCTAAAATCACCCGTACCCATTTACCTGGACTTACTGACCCGGTATCTACGGGCAGGTTCCAACGGAACACCCGGGTAGCAGGAGTTATATCCATCATCTGAAAGCGATTGGTATGGTCAGTCAGATACAGCTGCCGATGTTTCTCGCTGATGTAAATAACCTGTCCATACAGAACCCGGCTCTGGGCCTGCAGGTAGAGGGCCTGGTTGCTGTCCGGTAAGAGCAGGGCTTTCAGGTATTCCCCGGACTGCAGTTCACGCAGGGAGGCCTGCTGGCCATCCCGGGACACCGGAGCCCCGGGGAACAGACGATAGGTGCTGCCGGTTTCCAGTACCACCTGGGCCAGGGAGGGGTCGACCGTGGTCAACTGCCCCTGGGCCACCTGCCTCTGAACCGTGATATACTGTATTTCCCCGGTTTCCGGTGACAGCCATAAGGTTACCGGCATCCCGGGCATGATACGCTCCAACTCGGTAGGCTCCGCCGTACCATATGGGGCATCATCCAGCCCAGTGTCCACTACCTCATCTACAAATGAGAAGGCCGCCCAGGGTGCCAACCGATAGCTCTGGCTGTTTCCCTCCAGCTGCAGCTCTTTCTGCTCCAGATCTACCCGACTCACCACCCCATCACGTTTATCATAACCGGTTTTAACCTGCCACAAGGTCTGGCGGCTGGGGCTGACTGCAGCGTGAACCTCTACCCCGGCAGGTATCTGCTCCACACCGCGCACCGACTGGCCGTTTATCTTGACCCAGGAAGATAGGTCCCTGGCCGCGGCCGCATCCAGGTAGAAACCTCCCGCTCTTACCTCCTGGTTAATCTCCAAAAACTGCAGCCCCCGCGAGGTAGGCAGAACCTGCACCCCGCCGCTGTGCCAGCTGCGGCTGAAGATATAGACGGTCTTCTCTCCTATGTAGACATCACTTCCTGGCAAAATCGAGTAAGAGCCCCAGGACCGGGCCTGACCGTCCACTACCAGTTCTACCTTCTTATCCTGCAGCGGTACCGTATCTCCATCTATTAGATGAATGGTCTCCCGCTCACCAGCAAATACGGTGTTTGTGGCCAGGTTCTGTCCGAAAGCCAGTGCAAAATCCTGCATCGGGGTGGCAGAACCGCGCAGAGTGTTCTCAACTACACGGTCGGCCTTGACCCGCACCACATATTCACCAGCAACCGGCTCCGTAATCCGGATCTGTTCCACATTATTGTGATGGTCGGTCCCTTTTATGCCCAACCAGTGGTTGCCGGTGTATTGTTTACCACCCGGAGTTTCTACTACCAGATCCAGGTCGTTAACTAATTTATTGCCGCCTTCCCCGGAGGACGACGCAGGATCGGTCCAGGCCAGAGTGACGGCTACCGGCAGCCGGGTATCTGTAACCCGGAACCGGTACTCAGCCGTATCCCCTTCGGCCAGACCGTACCAGTCATCAATATAGGAAACGGTGCGTTCTTTCAGAGCCAGAATGGTCCCGGCTATATCCAGCTCCCCAAACCCAAAGGCTTCTTTTTTCCCCGTCGGGACCCGGGAACCGTTTATCAACAGGGTTTTCAGCAGAACCGCCGAAGCCTGCTTGATTCCTTCCGATTCCAGGTACTCACATAATAAAGCACTCGCGCCCCCGGTCACCGCCGCCGCCATGCTGGTACCGCCCATACGGGTGTAGTTCTGGTCTGCCGGAAAATTACTCTCGGTCAGCCGGGAACAAGCTGATATCACCGCCGAA
>JAAZLJ010000182.1 GCA_012799365.1 Syntrophomonadaceae bacterium
CAATTACGGGCGGAAACCTCACCCCAGCCCTGGGTGGCTACTATATGATCTACACCCAGTTCTTTGGCCAGTTCGTACTTCAATTCTTCAGACATGATTCCACCATTTCGTGCCATTTCCAATCTCCCTCCTTACAACCTTCGTCTCCGGTATTATTATTCTAGGAAATCATAAAGTTTAAACAAGATAATTTTTCTACATCTTAATTATTTCCCAAATGAAGAGAAGTTGTGTAAGATAGTAGGGAGACATTATCTGAATTTGAGGTGTTATTTATGCGTTATGAAGGCAGTGTATACCGGCCTCCCAGCGAGGCACGCAGTTATATTCTACAGTGTACAATTGGCTGTTCACATAACCGTTGTATTTTTTGCGGTATGTACAAGGATAAGAAGTATCGGATAAGAGAGCTGGAGGAGGTCATGGCCGATATTCGTATGGCCAAACTCTATTTCGGTGATCTTAACAAAGTGTTTCTGGCGGATGGCGATGCCCTGGCTATGGATACCGAGAATCTGTTAAAAATAATTCCTGAACTTTACCGGCAGTTCCCCAGCTTATACCATGTGGGCATTTATGCCGGGCCAGACAGCATTCTAAAAAAGACCGATGAAGAGCTGCAGGCCCTGCGCGAAGCCGGACTAACCATCGCTTATCTGGGAGTGGAGACCGGTGATAAGGAACTGCTCAAGGAGATAAGAAAAGGGGTTACTTATCAGGAGATGGTGGAAGCTGGTCGCAAGATAGTTAGATCCGGAATCAAGCTGTCGGTTACGGTATTACTGGGTCTGGCGGGTCGGGGAGAGAGAGCTTTAGAACATGCACGGAACACCGCCCGTATCATCAATGATATCGAACCAGATTTCGCAGCGGCTCTAACAGTGATGTTGGTTCCCGGAACCGTACTCCATCGGCGGGCTCAGAAAGGTGAATTTGAACTTCCCGAACCTTTCGAAATACTGGAAGAAATGAAGGTTATAATTGAAAACCTGGAGGTGGATAACTGCGAATGGCGCAGTAACCATGCATCCAACTATTTACCGATAAAAGGAAGATTGCAAAAGGATAAGGAAAAGATGTTGGGCCTTATCAACAGTGTACTGAAGAACCAGGATGACCGTTTCCTGCGACCTGAATATATGCGTGGGTTATAGTTGTTAGGAGGTTCTCATGGGAGTAAAGATCATTACCGATAATTGCTGTGATCTCCCCCAGGACATAATCGATGAATATGACATAAAAATGATTCATATGCTGGTCAGGTTTGGAGTCAAGGAATACCAGCCTGATACACTTTCTATTGATGAATTCTATAAAATGATGGTGGAGTCACCCGAGCTTCCCACCACTTCCCAACCAACCATGGAAGAACTCCTGCATGTTTATGAAGAATGTCTGGCTGATGGTTCTGAAGCCATCGCCATTCACCTCTCGTCTGGAATGACGGGTACTGTGCAGAGTGCGCAAATGGCCTGGGATATGCTGGAGGGTAAGGAGCGCTTGACCATCATCGATTCCCGTAAAGCCTCTCTGGGTCAGGGCCTCCTGGTCTTACAAGCGGCCCGACTGGCAAAACAGGATGTCATGCGGGAACAAATAGTAGAGGAGATGTTTGCCCTTCGTGAACGAATGAACTGTCTTTTTACCATTAATACTCTGGAATACTTGGTCAAAGGGGGACGCGTCTCCCGAACTGCGGGCCTGGTAGGCAGTATTTTGGATATCAAGCCGGTGCTGCACGTGAATCCAGAAGGTTTTATAGAGCCATTGGAGAAAGTAAGGAGCCGTAAGGGTGCTCTGCGGCGCCTGGTCAGGCTGATTAATGAGCGAAGTGCGAAACTGGCGGGGCAGACGGTGGGTATAAGCTATGTCGCCTGCTATGAGGAAGCCAGCATTTTTCGTGATGATTTTCTCAACAAATACCATGTCAAAGAAGTAATAATGAACCCGATCGGACCGGTGGTAGGTTCGCATGTGGGTCCAGGTGCTATTGCTATATTTTTTGCCAGTTAGATTTAGATATCGTAGTCTGAAGAATTTCAGGTATTCAGCAGAGGTGACTTCAATGAGATTGTTCGGCAGGAAAGATGAACAGTTGTTTCAGCTATTCAAAGATAGTGCCCGAATTGTAACCCGGGGTGGAGAAATTCTGGACAATGTAGTTAAGGATTATACCGATCTGGATGCCAAGATGGCCAAATTAACTGCCCTGGAACATGAAGGCGATAAGATCATTCAGGAATTGATGGAAAAATTAAACACCAGCTTTGTGCTGCCCTTTGATCGCGAAGATGCTTTTGAACTGGCTCAGAAACTGGATAACACGCTGGACTATATAAGCGGTATTATCGATCGTATGATCCTGTACAAAGCTGCCGAGCCCAATGAAACGGTGATTGAAATGGTGAATCTGCTTTTACAGGCCCTGAGTGAACAGGAAAAAGCCTTTAACATGTTAGACAGTATTCCCAAGCGCAAGTATGACATTCTGGAATGCTGCGAACGGATCAAAAATCTGGAACGGGAGGAGGACGGCCTGTACCGCAATGGGCTGGCCCAGCTTTTCGAGACCGAGACTGACCCTATCAAGGTGATTAAATACAAAGAGGCCTATGAACATATTGAGACGGCGGTGGACTACTGTGAGGATGTAAGCGATGTTATTACCAACATTTGTATAAAGTACGGGTAACAAAAAGCAGCTGGTAAATAGACACAGACAACGTTGAATATTATGATAACGTTAGATAATAGGGAATAACCTCACCAGAAACTAAGTACAGAGAAACCCTGCGGGCGCAGGGTTTTGTTTTGCTCACTTTGCTCCCACTAATAGGAGAAAAGACACTGATAGTCCCCAGAGTACAAACGCCCATAGGGCCAGGGACGCTACCACTGAGATCAGGAACCATACTGGCCTGACCCGACTGAAAAAGTACATTGGTTTACCCTCCTATTTCAATATTCGAAACATACATCAATAGATTTCTCCATAAATCTTAGTATTTCATGATTATATTCAAGAGCTGTTCCCGGTTCACCCCATCGGTAATTTCTACTATCCATATGCGGGGTGAATGTCAAGTCCGCGATCATTGGTAGTAGAATTATACGGTTTTAGTTATGCGATTATTTTGGCCTCCGATTCCCCGTTCTATACCATAACTGGTAACTTGAACCCTGCTGTTCGAATAAACTACCAGTAAATGGCC
>JAAZLJ010000183.1 GCA_012799365.1 Syntrophomonadaceae bacterium
ATCGATTGACGATGTTCGGGTCTTGATAATGCTGGCAGTAAACTCCGTGTACCTGGATCAGATCTAACTCGGGAAATTCATGTAAAACGTGGAGATCCTCACACTCGTCTCCCAGATGAACCAGGGTGGATACCTGCCATCTGTCCAGCAGTTGGCGGACAGCCTCCCGCAGATTATCCAGTTCTCCATGAGTATCACTAACTACACCAATTCGCATAATAACCCTCCTCGGTTTATTCCCCCATCACCTTGATAAGCAGCCGTTTACGACGTTGACCGTCGAATTCAGCATAGAAAATTTCTTGCCAGGGGCCCAGATCCAACTTACCATCGGTAACCGGTACTATGACCTCATGATGAAAGAGGATGCTTTTCAGGTGGGCATCTCCGTTGGTTTCCCCGGTGTAGTGATGACGGTAATCAGACTTAAAGGGTGCCAACTCTTCCGCCCAGTCCATCAGGTCGGCCTTCAAGCCTTCTTCCTCGTCATTAACAAAGACTCCCGCGGTTATATGCATAGCACTTACCAAAACCATGCCTTCCTGGATCTCGACCTTCCTGACCGCTTTTCTTACCAAATCGGTTATATTAACGAACTCTCTTTTGTTCCTGGTATTAAACCAGTGATATTCGGTATGCCACTTCATAATCAATCACTCCCTATGATATTTGTTCAAGCCTGGCGCCCATTTGTCCTGCCTGATTTTCCCTGGACAGCTGGCCTCGAACCAATCAGGTAATGCAGAAGCCTGATACTATAGTATCAGGCTTCGTAATCGTAAAAGGCTTGTTCGCACCCGGGGCCTGAAACACTTTCTGGGTAATCTCAGAACCCGTGAGTTCCCGAACCAACTACAGATAGGAGTCGATTTCTTCTAATTCTGTAACCGGTACTCGTGCATGTTTGCGGGTATTGAGGTACTTTACCTGCGCCATTTTGCCATCGATCTCTTCTATCCATACGGACTCACCCTGATGCCGTACCTCTATGACTCCAAGTGAATCAATAACTTGCTGAGCTCTACTCGCATCCAACTGCTACACCCCCAGTGTTTTTTACATATAGTTCCCTGCTTACACTTTAGTTATGAGGGTGTGGTCATGATTCCGGGTTACATTTTCGGTACTTTTATGCTGCTTACCATCAGATAGGATAAAAGAGGCATGAGGATCAGAAAAAAGCCCGGTGATAGGCAGCTGTCGAATAAACTGAGCAGGGCTACCATACCCCCGGCAGCGGTAATAGGTATTCCGATAAAATAATCCTGAATATTAACCGTATTGAACCGGGCCAGTCGAAAAGCCCCACAGAGTACATAGACCACGGTTAAAGGCATACTCCAAAAAGCACCATAATGTGGGTCAAAAATGCTCAAATAGATGAGCATAGCCGGTGCTACCCCGAAAGATACCAGATCCGACAGAGAGTCCAGCTGTTTTCCCAGTTCTGATGATACGTGCAGACGGCGGGCGATGCGTCCATCAACCCCATCCAGCAGGGCTGCTACCAGTATAAAAACAGCAGCTGCCAGATAGTCCTGATGGACCGCGTAAAGTAAGGATAATACACCAAAAGTTAGATTGAGCAGGGTACAAATATTAGGAATATACCCCACGGGCCAGCACCTCCCAATAACGGCCGACCTGGCGGGAAACAGGACAGGTAAATAATCAGCACCAATACCGTTTCAAAGGTTTATGAAAAAACAGGAACACCCTCGACTTTCTCGGCTGCATTCACATTGGCGATGATGGTTTCCCCGCCCTTTACCTTGTCACCTACCGCCACATACAGTGCCGTATCTGGGGGCAGGTATATCTCGGTACAGGAACCAAACTTAATCATACCAAAAACATCCCCTGTTCTGTACTGGCTGCCAACTGCTGCCTTACAAACAATTCGGCGAGCGACTATACCCGTAATTTGTACCACCAGTACCCTTCCCCAGGGACTCCGTATTCCCACCAGATTACGGGAATTATAAGCAGAGGCCTGAGGACAAAAAGCAGGAAGATATTTACCTTTGACCCGGGAAACATATTCCACTTCTCCATCGATAGGAATGCGGTTAATATGAACATTAAAAAGACTCAGGAAAATACTAATTTTAATCGCAGAACCGTTAAGGTAGATATCGTCGTAAACCTCCGAAATATCCATGACCACCCCATCAGCCG
>JAAZLJ010000184.1 GCA_012799365.1 Syntrophomonadaceae bacterium
GGAGATTGGAAATGGCACGAAATGGTGGAATCATGTCTGAAGAATTGAAGTACGAACTGGCCAAAGAACTGGGTGTAGATCATATAGTAGCCACCCAGGGCTGGGGTGAGGTTTCCGCCCGTAATTGCGGAAACCTCGTCAAATTGGCCATTCAGCGTGCTGAGCAGACGGTCACCCCGCAAAATTCCAGACCGTACTAACCTTCGTTTTCAGCCAGGGGATTTTTCCCCTGGCACTTATTATTACTCTTTGTTATAATGGTTTTTGAGTATACGAAACTGCAGGAGGTGAACCACATTGGTTGATAAAAATACCATCATTAGAGATGTGCTGAAAGAGATCCCCGGTTCTGAAAAAGTTTTCTTAAATTATGGCATTCACTGTATCGGATGAATGGGAGCTCAGTTTGAGACTGTTGAGCAGGGTGCTCAAATGCACGGGGTAAATGTTGATAAATTATTAGCCGATATAAAAGCGATGGCTGAAAAGAAAGAGGCATAAAAGCCTCTTTTGTTTTTTAATTCAGGCTCCTGATAATACTAAAAATGCAAAACGGCAATTGTCCCTGCGTTAAACAGCACCAAGTAATTGCTGGAGAAATTCTCTAACCACCGCAAAATACGGTCGAAATACGTAGTCAATAGCCGTAGTGATACGAAAAGGTTCATAAGTTGTCATATCCATTATAATTATACCCAGGCCTAGCAGCAGCAGTAGTATGTAAACCGTCAGTTCTTTCCACCTGGTATCCCGAACCAGTGGCCAGCCATCAATACCCGCCAGCCCCAGGATAACCAATGTTATCAGCAGTATTTTCATGAAAGAAACTCCCTTCAAGTGAGAGGCATTATCTGCGGTTTCAAAACTATTTTACAGCAGATGTTCTTTGCGGGCCCCGGGAGCTTCAATGGTTAAGCCCCGGTGACGCAGACTGGTCTCGGCGGATACAGTGACTTCCAACCCGGGGAAAATTTCTGACCAATGATTCCCTAATTGCAGCCATTCATCGCGATGCTGCCGTCTTACTTCTTCACCAAAACCAAAAATATCCGTATTCAGTTCTTGTGCCCGGCTTACCACCATCTTAATTTCCTTCTCGATGTGCGTATTCACCCTTTTTTCCAGGCTTTGCACATAGGGGATTCCTGTCATCCCAGGATGAGACCCAAAGTGTTCCCACAGATCGCAGATGGTTCTGATCTTAACTTCGATACTGGGAATGCCTTTCTCATCCATATGTACCACTGTTCTGCTGTTACTGCGTACAAGATGCATGATAACCGGTTCTTGCGGGCCTTTTACCGGACAGGCCACCGTTATTTCCCGCTCTTTGGATTTATTCAGTACCAACATCAACCCCAGGGTTTCTTCTTTATTTAAAAAATCCAAAAGCCTGCCTTCAGGATTGAACACCGCAATGCCCGATATATCAATGGTGGGTGAAGGACCGCCCGGAACCTTGATATCCTCCACCGTCAGACTGGTTTGGGGTACCACGCTTACCACGGGTGCCACCGGCGCGGTTACTTTGCTACCCAAGCGATAGGCAAAATCATTCAGGGTAACCGGCATTATAGCTTCGGTTCCCCCCTCCAGTTCAAGAATATTATTAAGAGCCAGACCGGAAGCTCGAAAGGTGGGCATCTCCACTTCCAGAACTTTTTTGGCCGTACCTCTGGCCACCACCAGATAGGTATTACGCCGGGTGGAATGACCCCGCAATGGCCGATCCAGAAACGGGATGATATTACGGCGAGCCGCTTCCTCCCCGACGATAAACACCCGATTTTGCCCCCAAAATAACCGTTTAGGAATCCGCTCGGCTACCGCAATGGAGGCAGTCCGGACTGATCTTCCCATACCTGACACAGTCCAGAAAGCCCGGGGAGCTCCGGCTCCACCTCCCCCACCTCCGGGTACCATCGCCACCGGGTTGGCCATCTGCAGCGTCATCCATACCTTATCTTCGCCATCTTCTTTTACCAGATCCGCTCCCGTAGCCACGATGAGACCCAGATCGCTGATCTCGGTCCGATCCCAGCAGCCTCCAGTCAATAACATTATCCCTATGAGCAATAACACCTGTAATTTCTTCATCTTGTATCACGCTTCACTTCAGGTTTTCTTATCAGAGTAATGAGCAGCAGTATAAATGGAATTACCAGTTCAAAGGACAGTAAACCATAAGCTCCCCAAACATGAGTTAGAAAATCGGTGAAATCAGCTACATTCTCCAGAAAATTATCACCAAACGCCACCATCAACACCGCGATGGGGAAAAATAAAAAGTCAAATTTCTTAAATCCCATGACCTGAGCCGCTCCCACGGTTGAACAGTACATAAATACACATATCTTGATGAAGTTCCCCAAAACCCAGGTAAATACGATCAGCACCTCCAGCCGATCAAAGATTTTGGCCAAGCTTATCATTCGGGCCAGGGAAAAAATCGGCAGTTCCAGTTCGCCCGCATTAACTCCTCCGAATACGGCCACGGTAGCCACCTCCATGGCTGCCAGTATCAGTCCTACAATCAGTACCATCAGCATCAGATTACGCGAGGTATGCCTCGAACTGGTCAGAGCCGGTATGAACATAGCAGCCATAAATATTTCCCCCCGCCAGGAAGCACCGATAAGAGAGGAAACCATCAAAACCCCGGCCGGGTGGCTGGCTACCGGCAGGAGACGACGAAAGTCCATCGACTCATAGGGCAGAACCATTATCATCAATAACGCCACGATGATTATAGGTAGCAGTATTTCGTTGACCCGGGTCCATACCTCCAGGCCCCCGCGCAGGGCATAAACAACCAGAACCATCATGGTGACCATGAATACCGCTACCGGGGTGGCAGGCATAACAGCAATGTTCAATAACATAGCGAACTGTCGGAGTACAAAAGCCCCTACCCCCAGAAACCAGAAAACGTAGAAGAGGCCCAGCAATTTACCCAGGGGTTTTCCCAGAATGAGGGGCAGATACTCAATAAGAGTGAGACCAGGAAAACGACGCGACAGAGCAATTATAGTTAGGACCACCAGTATTGCCCATACTGTGGACAGAAGCGCAGTAATCCAGCTATCCTGCTGAACTGCACGGGCTGCCACCTGGGGCATGAAATAGATCACTGTAGCCAATAATACGGTGGCCATCAGAAATGCCAGCTGTCGGTTTGATATACGTCCCGGTTCCAAATCCCATCCCTCCTGGTAAAACATTTTTCGTATCTAGTTTTCAGGCTTACGTGGTACTGGAGTTTTGGGGGGTTCCGGGGGAGCAGTATTGGATACCGTCAAATCTTTTCCGGCTATTAACGCTGGCCTGTACGCCAGATCCCACCAGGGAGCTCGAAACATGGCATCCTTCAATTCCCGCGGGCGCATAGGAGCCAGGGGGGCCAGATAAGGAACTCCAAAGGAGCGGAGTCCGGCCAGGTGGACCAGTAAGGCCAGGAAAACCAGAGCTATTCCATACAAGCCCAGGACCGCCCCGAAAATTAGAAAGACTACTCTTATAAGCCGAAGGCTTGAGGCCAGTTCATACCCGGAACCCAGGGCGAAATTGGATATAGCTGTAGCCCCTATAACGATGACCATGGCCGGAGATACCAGTCCGGCCTGCACCGCCGCCTGTCCCAGAATCAGGGCTCCGACTATGTTGATGGCGGCCCCTACCACCTGAGGCAGCCTGATGCCGGCCTCCCATAGTAATTCGAAGATGACCAGAATAGTCAGGGCTTCTACAAAGGCGGGGAATGGTACAGTTTCCCGGGCCCCCGCCACGACAAATACCAGAGGTATAGGCAGTAACTCCTGGTGAAAAGTGGTTACCGCCACATAAAGACCAGGCAGGTTAGTAGCTATGAAAAGGGCCAGATAGCGCAGTACCCGGATCATCCAGACCACCAGGGGGTTAAGATAATAGTCCTCGGCACTCTGGAGAAACTCCATAAAAAGGGTGGGAGCAATGAGGATCTGGGGACTACCGTCGACGATTACAACAAACCGTCCTTCCAGCAGATCTGCTGCCGCCTTGTCCGGCCGTTCACTGGCCTTTATCAGAGGAAAAAGAGTGTGTTTTCGATCCTGGATGTACTCTTTCAGGTAAGAACTATCGATTACCCCGTCAATATCCACCCGGCTGATGCGCTGCCGGGCTTCTTCGATGATGAGAGGATTGGCCAGGTCTTCGACGTACATCAGGGTCACCAGGGTATTGGAACGGCGCCCTACGATGAAATTCTCGGACTTCAACTGTACATCTCCCAATCGGCTGCGGATAAGAGCGGTATTGATACGCAGTGATTCCACAAAAGAATCACGCGGGCCGGCCACCACCGACTCCAGTACCGGCTCGGTGATGCCCCGCATGGGGGTAGCTTCGGCGTCCAACATCAGACCGATGGGACAGCCATCTACCAGAAGTATCATTTTGGCCATCAGTATCCAGCGCTTCAGTTCCGTCAGGTCGGTTACCCGAGCAGTAGAATAGAACGGCAGAAAATGCTGGTTTATGTAATCGGTCAATTCGGGTTTGGGCACCCGGCGCAGTTTTTCCTCCGGGATATCCAGCATCAGGGAACGAAAAAGGTCGTGACTTACTCGATTATTAATGAGACCATCCACCCACACCGCCAGGCATTTGATGTCTCCCATATAAAACTCACGAAAAACTATGTCAGTGGTGTTGGCGAATTCCTGACGCAGATACTTCTCGTTTTCCTGTAATTTGGGGTTTATTTCCTGGTAATTGTGAGGAAGAGGAACCTGCTTGGGACCGGTAGCAGCTCTTTTTCTCTTAATTATGCGGCGGAAAAAAATAACCCTTACTCCTCTCTATAGAAGGAATTGCATTTTCTTGCATCTATTGTGCCCGAACCCCTGCTGCTCTATGAATCACAATCGATTTACATAAAAAAAGACCGTGAAAAATCACGGTCAGATATGAACGATTAGACGCAGAGAACGCAGACAGACGCAGATAATACTAATAATATAAAAGAGATATGGTAGCCCGGCGACCTGCGAAGCGAGCTGGCAGTAGGGGAGGCTTCAATCTCCCCGCGAAAGCTATTTTCTTACCGCGGTTCCTGCGAAGGCTGAAGCCTCCCCTACGGGTTAGAACTCAGCGTAAATTCATATACGGCAGTCGACAAGTCGGGGAGCGAGCGGGTTAACCACACTTTTCATGCTATTGGTGACACCTTCGTACCTTCGATAATCATGGACATTTATGGCTGCCTGGTTTTTTTCCGGTACCAGAGATAGTATTCTACCAGCAGCCACCCCAGCATTAAGACGGCCACCGCTGCAGCAACATTACTGAATGAAGCCGCCCCAATGAGTATGCCCAGAATGGCACTCAGCCAGAGAGCAGCAGCCGTAGTAAGCCCTTTAACTTGACGGTCGTCCGCCAACCAGATTACACCGCTGCCCAGAAAACCCAGAGCTGAAATAGTCTGGGCGGCCAGACGAGCTGGATCAGCCTGCCAGGGATGTCCCATATTCTGAAAAAAACCTATAGAAGTGATGGTCACCAGGGTTGAACCGATGGTAATAAGAATAAAGGTACGAGGGCCGGTATCTTTACCTCGAGCATGATTGAACACCCCAATTACACCACCGACCACGACGCAGGCCAGTAATTGTATGATAAAACGTCCTATAAAATACGAATCCATTATGGCTTATGTCCATCCACAAAATAGGATTTGCCGTTATTCTTTAGTTTTTCCCAGATATGCGGGTGAGACTTATTTAGCCTTAACGGTCGGCCTGTATCAAGTGAAACAAACGCCTGTAAAGTTTCCCCGCTGGCCACCTCCTGCCCCGAGGCCGATTTTGCTATTTCATAGGCAAACCTTATTTTGACCGGACTGGCTTCAGCGATGGCGGTCTTAACTATCAGTTCATCATCATAATAAGCTGGATAGCGATAATGACACCAAATTTTCACCAACGGACAGGCGATTCCCTGAGCTTCGATCCAGCTGTAGGGGAGGTCAATTTCTCTAAACAGAGCCGTACGCCCCATCTCCCACCAGATAACGTGGTTGGAATGATGTGCAATCCCCATTCTATCGGTTTCAGCATAACGCACTCTTAATCGGATTTCGTGGAACATGATAAATCATCTCCTATAAACCATGCCCCGGGATTTAAGATTAGACGCAGTTATCTGCGTCCATTTCAATTTTCGTAGTAGATCATGCCTTAGATTTTGTAGTTAGGAGCTTCCTGGGTAATGGTAACGTCATGGGGATGATTTTCGATCAGCCCCGAATTAGTAATCTTAACGAACCTGGTTCTGGTCTTAAGTTCTTCAACATTGGCTACCCCACAGTACCCCATACCAGCCCGCAATCCACCTACTAACTGAAAGATGGTTTCCGATACCGGACCTTTAAAGGGTACCCTGCCTTCGATTCCCTCCGGTACCAGCTTGGGTTCATTTTCCTGGAAGTAGCGATCGCTGCTGCCCTGCACCATGGCTCCCAGCGAACCCATGCCCCGGTACACCTTATAACTGCGGCCCTGTAAAATTATTACCTCACCTGGACTTTCCTCGGTTCCAGCCAGGAGATTGCCCAGCATAACCACATCTGCCCCTGCAGCCAGGGCCTTGGTAATGTCACCGGAATACTTGATACCGCCGTCAGCAATAATAGGGACATCGTAGGGCCGAGCAGCCCGGGCACAATCATAGATGGCGGTAATCTGTGGTACCCCAATGCCTGCGACTACCCGGGTAGTACAGATAGAACCGGGGCCTATTCCTACCTTCACGGCATCGGCTCCCGCTTCAATAAGATCCCTGGTGGCCTCACCGGTGGCTACGTTACCAGCAATAACCTGAATCTCAGGCCACTTCTTTTTGATATCTGCCACGGTTTGCAGCACTCCCACCGAATGCCCATGGGCAGTATCTACCACCAGAGCATCCACACCCGCCTTTTTCAGAGCTTCCGCCCGTTCCATGGTATCATGGCTTACCCCCACGGCGGCTGCTGCCAACAAACGCCCATGACAGTCTTTGGCGGACTTGGGATACTGGCGTACTTTCTCGATATCTTTGATAGTTATAAGTCCCTTGAGGTTGAATTCTTCATCTACCAGAGGCAGCTTCTCAATCTTATGCTCACGCAGTATCTCCCGGGCCTCGGTCAGAGTAGTACCTACCGCAGCGGTGATAAGGTTTTCTTTGGTCATTACCTCCCAGATCTCCCGTTCGAAATCATCTTCAAAACGCAGGTCACGATTGGTGATGATCCCGACCAGCCTGGTACCTTCGGTAATGGGTACCCCAGAAATATGGTATTCCTCCATTATTTCTAAAGCATCTTTTACTTTATTACGTGGACTGAGATAGAATGGATCGACTATAACTCCGTGTTCAGATCTTTTTACCCGATCCACCGCTTTAGCCTGGGCCTCTATCGACATGTTTTTATGGATCACCCCGATACCGCCCTCCCGGGCAACTGCAATCGCCATCCGGGCATCAGTAACCGTATCCATGCCAGCACTCATAACCGGGATATTTAGTTTCAGGTCCCGGCTCAAACGCGTAGAAACATCGACATCGCGGGGCAATACCTCTGAACGTCCTGGCAGCAGCAGGACATCATCAAATGTTAAGCCTTCTTTTATGGATGCAAATTTGTCATTCATGAACAGCTCTCCTCATCGAAATTTTATGGTTATTATATCACAACTGCTCCGATAAGCGACAGGACCCGGGTTTACCATCTACGTGATCACAACTGCTCTGAAGATTGAAATTGTAGATGAACGCTGATGGACACAGATAACAGTGAGGGGTAAGGCGAGCAAAACACCGACGATCTCCATTTCTTTCTGAAAATAGACTCTGGTAGGAGTTATTTTATATTTTCCAGTGCTATTCATGATTATCAGCGTCATCTGCATCTATTTCCCAGCATTGATCAGCTTGAGCCGGAAATAGGTTTATGGCAGGAAAAAACTCTCTTAATGTCGAAATTAAGTAATGTGCCCTGAAAAAATGTATAGCGTTACCATAACCAGGTTCCGAGACCCTCCATCTAACGCTGTTCAGCTACGATTGTGTGGTCCGCCAGGGTATATCCGGAAACGGATATGCCTCCCGTGTTTGGAAAGGAACTGAGCATTCAGAAGTAAAGCAGGCAGTTACCTTTCTATGTACAGGTAACTGCCTTTATTTTTATCTGGGAAAGGAGGTCAGAAGGTCACAGATATTTTAAGCCAGGTGCCTGCCGGTACATAACTACCCGGTTTGACAGGCCCTTATTTTTACAGAAAGAGGTTGATAAGATGTTGAAAAAACCGTCTCTTTTGCTGGTATTTTTACTGTCATTCTCTCTGCTGCTGGCTGGATGCGGCCAGGATAATGCGAATACACCCAACGACCAGGACAACCAGACATCAGTTGAGCAGCAAAACCTGCTGGTCTATTGCGGAGCAGGTCTCCGAACTGCTACTGATGACATAGCCCAGGTATTTGAAGAGAAGAACAATGTCAAAATCGAATATCATTATGCTGGTTCAGCTCAGAACCTGACCCAGTTGGAACTGACTCAGGAAGGTGACCTGTATATACCTGGTGCTCTTTCCTATGGTGAAACAGCTAAAGAAAAAGGCTTTGTGAGCAGCATGGACAATATTTGCTACCATATCCCGGCAATAGGTGTCCCTGAAGGTAACCCGGCGGGTATTACCAAACTGGAAGACCTGGCTCGTCCCGGTGTTGAAGTGGTTTTGGGCGACCCGGAAGGCCCGGCCATCGGCAAAACCTCGGCCAAGATTTTGAAAAATGCCGGTCTGTGGGAGGCGGTTAATGAAAACCTGGTAAGCAACACCGCCACGGTTAATGAAATTGTAACCTACCTGACCATGAAACAATGTGATGCCGCTATTATTTGGGAAGATAATGCTCAGGGAGTAGAAGGTATTGAAATTATTCAGATCCCACCTGAACAAAACGACATAAAAACTGTGCCGGTCTGTGTACTCAAGTGCAGTGAAAAGCCTGAATTGGCCCAGCAATTTGCTGACTTCATTCTCTCCTCTGAGGGAAAGGCCATCTTTGCCAAGCACGGCTTTAAGCCGGTGGAATAGATAGCACTAGAAGAAATTTAATCAGTTCAAATCAAGCAGTTCTAACAAAGGAGTGTTTATCTTGACAAAAACCAGGGCACCGGGGCAGAATATATTTTTCATAGCCCTGGTGGCTGTTGCTATCGCCTTCCTGGCAGGATTTATTATCTCCGCTATATCCCTGGTGCTTTTAAAGGGACTCCCTGGACTGGCCAGCAGCCTGGCCAGTCCAGAGATTCAATTTGCTATGAAACTTAGCCTCAGTACCTCTATAATATCCACCCTGCTCTGTTTTGCTTTTGCGCTGCCGGCAGCTTACGGACTGGTTCGTTTCGATTTTCCTGGTAAAGGCGTGGTCAATGCCGTATTGAATATTCCCATTGCCCTTCCTCCCGTGGTATCGGGTGTGGCTTTGTTACTGCTTTTCGGAACCACTGCACTGGGAAATGAGCTGGCTGCCCGAGGATTAAAATTCGTTTTCACTCCCCAGGGAATTGTTGTAGCTCAATTCTTTGTCAATGCCCCTTATATGATGACGGTGCTGCGTTCTACCTTCAAGGATATTGACCCCCGCCTGGAATTTGTAGCTCGCACCCTGGGCTGCAGTCAACTACAATCTTTTCTTCGTGTAACCCTGCCCCTGGCCCGGAACGGCCTGATTGCTGCCAGTGTTATCACCTGGGCGCGGGCCCTGGGAGAGTTTGGGGCGGTTTTGATGCTCTGCGGAGCCACCCGTTTTAAAACCGAAGTCTTGCCCATATCCCTGTTCCTTAATATGTCTACCGGTGAGCTCGACCTGGCTATGGCTGCTGCCAGCATACTAATAATTATTTCACTAACTTCCCTGTTTGTTTTCGAACTTCTAGGAGCCAGCTATAAACAGTTCGAAATCTCCCGGGTGGAAATATAGGAAGGGGGTAGTTGCTTGTTAGAGCTTAAGGGAATAAACAAGCAGCTGGGGGATTTCAGGCTTAAAGACATTAATCTGGAGATCAACGAAGGCGAGTATTTCGTTATTCTGGGGCCAACCGGAACCGGTAAAACAGTCATTCTGGAAGTAATAGCCGGTATGTACCGACCGGACTCAGGGGAAATTTATTTCAAAAACCAAAAAATTAGCAGCCTGTATCCCGAGCAGCGTGGGATTAGTTTTGTCTATCAGGATTATGCCCTTTTCCCTCACCTGAGCGTGGAAGAAAATATAATATTTGGGTTGAAAGTACAGAATATTAGTCAGGAGTCCATCAAAAAAAGTTTGCAGGATATGGTAACCCTGCTGGGAATCGAACACCTGCTGCAGCGTTATCCGACAACTCTTAGCGGAGGCGAACAGCAGCGAGTAGCTATAGCCCGGGCTCTGATCACCTCTCCGCAAATACTGCTGCTGGATGAGCCCTTGAGTGCATTGGATCCGCGAACCAGGCAGGTATTTCAGGAAGAATTACAGAATATCCATGCTATGCTGGGTACCACCACCATACATATCACCCATGATTTTTCCGAGGCGCTCGCCCTGGGTGACCGTATTGCGGTATTGCAGGATGGGGCCATAGTTCAGGTAGGAACTCCCGCCGAGGTGTTTCACCATCCTTCTTCCTGTTTCGTAGCTGAATTCGTTGGGGCCGAAAATATATTGAGTGGTCAATGTACCGACGGTGTGATTAAAGTAGGTCCTGGCGTAGATATCCATGCGGTCAGCCCTGAACAGGGTGAAGTTAATCTGACCATACGACCGGAAGATATAATCATATCCCACCAGCCGCTCACTTGTAGTGCCCAGAATAGTCTGCCCGGGACCCTGCTTAAAATGTATAATCAGGGACCCCTGTTTAGAATAACCATTGATTCCGGGGTTATCCTGACCGCCTTGCTCAGCAAGCAAGCCGTAGAAGAGATGGCCCTGCGCCCGGGCCAAAAAGTCTGGGCTACATTCAAGGCCAGTGCTGTACATGTATTCTAGCCAACTGTTATCAAAATAAGACGCAGAGAACACAGAAAACTTATGAATATGCTGAAGATATAAAATAACTCTTAGAGTGAGTGTGGTAACCCGGCGCAGCGACCTGCTTAACTTACCAATGATTAACTTTGTAAAGAGAGGTTTTTGGTTATGAGTGATGACAAGTTTTATGATGTGCTTTTAGAACGATTCCGTGAAATAGTGGACAAGAACAATTTACTGGATGAAGAAGTGCTTATCACTGGCCGTTCCCTATCGGTAGAAGAAGCCATAGGTAATCCGGAACGCCAGGATTACCCTCTGGTAAAAGGTAAAGAAAAGCTCATGCAGGCTGATTTTAAAGGAGTCAAAGGACAAGCCTTTACTGATATGGGTGGGGACTTTAAGGGCAGCCTCCGGGAGGTCCTGGAAAACCCGTTGGAAAACAATTTTGATCGGGCAGTTTTAATCGCCACCATGAACGCAGTCTGTCGTTACCTGGGTCTGATTGATCAAACTGTTCACTGCCACGATGAAGAGCCTGAACAGTGTGCTGCAGAACTGGTTCAATACCTGACCAGAGAATACGGCAACCCGAGGGTGGCCTTAATTGGTTACCAACCAGCTATGATGGAAAAACTGGCCGGGTCTTTCGCCTTGCGGGTGGTGGACCTGGATCCGGATAATATCGGTCAGGTCAAATCAGGAGTTAAAGTGGAAGGTTACGACACTACAAATGAGGTACTGGAGTGGTGTGATGTCATTGTAGCTACCGGCAGCACGGTGGTAAACTCAACTATAATCAATTACTTGAACGAGAAACCCGCCCTGTTCTTCGGTACCACCGGGGCTGCTGCCTGCCATCTGATGGGATTGCAGCGCTTTTGCGCCATGGGAGGGTAAAATAAATCCGGGGGCAGTCCCCGGATTTACTTCCAAGTCAGTCTCCCCCCATAACTGAGCCTATCCCGTATTTCATGAAATGCTCCCGCAGGCTGGCCGCAGTCTCGGAACTGATATCAAACTGTTCGGCCAGCTCCTGATCGCTCTTATCCCGGGCAAAGCTCTGGATTAACGCATCGTGATCAATCTCCAGTTCTTCGGCCATTTCTTTTAAAGAAGGTATGCGGCTCCAGGGAGGAAAACTCCCCTGCCCCTCATGCCTTGTTCCCGATTTCATTTGATCCTCGCCTCCTTAATCTGGGATCTATTTTACCCTCCGGAAGCAGGAATTAACCAACAGAGCCATCTAAGAAAGCACCGGGAATATCCCGGTGCTTTCTAGAAAATGCTTATGTACTATATCCGAATCTAGAAACCCAGAACTCTAGCGGGGAAATACTCAGGCAATTCTTAAAGCACCCGACGGGCGCCGCAGTAGCACTGGTTATAAGTACCACTATTAACAGTGTCGATGGTTATACCCCGATTGGTGCTGGCATGAATAAACTTACCCTCTCCTATAAAAATACCGACGTGGTTTATACGCTTGGATCCACCAGTCTTGAAGAACACCAGATCTCCTGCCTGTAGTTCCGCCTTACTCACTGCCGAGCCTAAAGTCGCCTGTGAACGTGAACTATGGGGAAGATTGAAACCGTGATGACTAAAGACGTACATGACAAAGCCTGAACAGTCAAATCCTTTAGGGCTGCTTCCACCATAGCGGTAACGGCTGCCCAGATACTGATTGGCAGTAGCGATGATATCACGCACCAGATTCGTATCCCCGATGCCCCGGGAGGTTGTCACCTCGACCGGTGACGATGGAGTAGATGTTGGCGCCGGTGTTGGCTGGCCAGTCCCGGCTGACTTTTTCTTAACCGTTAGCTTGTCCCCCGGCTGCAGTTTATCAGAATGGAGCCCATTCCAAGATATCAGCTCATTTACGGTCATACCGTGGCGGCGAGCTATACTCCACAGGGAATCACCCGATGATACCACATATACTCCTGCTGCCGAGTCTTGTCCGCCCTGACTGACCTGATTCTGAACCCCGGTAAGACCCGTTGGGGCGGAAGATGTGGGATTCCCCGATATTTTCAGCCTATCCCCTATCTGCAAACGGTCACTTGTCAGCCCATTACAGGCTTTAAGCTTGTCCACCGTAGTGTTATGCGAACGTGCAATCTTCCACAATGAATCGCCTGGCTGTACAGTATAGTAACTGTCGGCCAGTACTGCCGCGGGTAGTGCCAGAATAAACAGCGCCATCAAAGCCAGAGTTAGTCCAAATCTTTTACTCATTTCCGTATTCCTTTCCATTTTTCTGCTGCCGAAAATAAGACTTCCACAAATTTTCCTGGAATCCTGCTTTAAAAGACAACATTTCTGGAAATGAGACCATTGGACTATAAAATTGTCATAATATTTACTTTTATGGTCTACCGACCCTCCTGCCCAATATTCTTGTTTTTATGCTCCAGGGCCCGCTGGCGTAATAAGTCGACCTGTTCCCTGGTAGCTTCAGCACCGCCCAGTTCGTCATGGTAAACTCTGGGAGTCCCATGATAGTCAGAACCACCTGTAACCAGCAGAGCATTTTCCCGGGCTAATCGATGATATTTTCTTATTTCAGCTTCACTGTGTTCGGGGTAATATACTTCAATACCTTCAAATCCCAGGGGCAGGAGCTGTTCAAGCAGTTGATCATTACCTATGAGACCGGGGTGAGCCAGGACCGGAACCCCTCCTGCACCCTTGATAAGACGGATGGCTTCCTCGGGTAAAAATTTATAGCGAGGCACATATCCCGGTTTTCCACGACTTATCAGTTTTTCAAAAGCTTCCGGGATAGAAAAAACATAGTTCTTCTCCACCAGAGCCTGAGCTATATGAGGCCGGCCTATTAACCCGCCCCGGGCCAGTTCACTCACCCTGTCTGCTTTGATATTCAATCCCATCCCATTCAGTTTTCGCACCATTTTCAGAGTACGCTCCCGCCGAGCCTCTCTTAGTTCCAACAGCCGATGGATGAGTTGGTCATTATGGTAATCAATGAAATACCCGAGCACGTGAACATCGTACCTGTCAACATCAGTGTTCATCTCGATGCCGGGTATTAAATCCAGAGGCACCCGGTTTTCAGCAATATACCGCCGGGCAGGCTCCAACCCCAATACCGTATCGTGATCGGTTATAGCCAGCCCTTCCAATCTCAGAGAAACAGCTTCCTCTATCACTTCATCCGGGGTTAATCTCCCATCCGAAGCGGTGGTATGAACATGCAGGTCATATCCCATTATTACTCTCCTTGTTCGCCCCCTATTTCAATACTTTCTCCAGCAGGTTAAGAACATTATCCTTTAGTATTTTGTCTATTTCCTCCTGGTTAAATCCCCGCTGCTGCAAAGCCGGCGGGATAGCGATATACGCTGATACATCTGGCAGCACCGCTGTATCAACTCCATCAAAATCTGAACCCAGGGCCACGTGTTCCACCCCCACCATATAACTGATATGCACCATATGATCGATAAACTCATCCAGTCCCGGTTCTCCCGGCCCCACAAAACCTGGAACCAGGGTACACCCCACAATTCCACCATTTTCAGCCAGTGCCTGTAACTGGCCATCACTGAGATTACGAGGATGGTCACAGATCCTGCGGGCATTGCTGTGGCTGACCATAACCGGGCCATCAACCAGATCCAGGACATCAAAAAAACCACGTTCAGAAATATGAGCCAGGTCGATCACCATTCCCAGTTCTTGTGCCAGTTCAACCACCTGACGACCCAGATGACTCAGACCTCCCTGACTGGCATCTTCCATCACGCCATCAGCCAAAAGATTACGATGGTTCCAGGTTAACCCAATACTCCTTAACCCCAGGTGATAAAAAAGCCGCAAAAAGCCAGCATCCCGCCCCAGGGCCTCACCACCTTCCAGGTGGATCAAACAACCTATTCTGGTTTCGGGCTCGCGAGCGATATCTTCCCAGGAGCGAATACTGTAGGCTCGATCCTGGTTCTGAGCCAGTTCCTGATAAAAGTAATCCCACTGGTTGAGTACCGAACGAAGAGCTCCATCACCTGTTTCCGCTGTGAACAACGCACAGAACTGGAGAACCACACCTGCCTGCCTGGCCCGATACAGATCAAACTGACCACTATTGGTATAAAGCGACTCCTGGCTCTGCCATAAACGGGAGATAATGTCGCAGTGGCAGTCTACAATCCCCATACACCCTCACACCCCCCTGCTCAAACACAAAAAACCTGCTCATATCTCATACAAGCAGGTTTGAAGCATCAAATTACCAGAAAAGCAACCACTCAGACTATCTGGGCTCCACTATTAGTTTAATTGCAGTCCTCTCTTCACCATCGATCAAAATATCAGTAAATGCAGGTATACAAATTAAATCCATACCACTGGGTGCAACAAATCCGCGTGCGATAGCAATAGCTTTGACGGCCTGGTTGATAGCACCTGCTCCGATAGCTTGCATCTCTGCCGCGCCTCTTTCACGTAAAACTCCTGCTAGTGCTCCTGCTACAGAATTAGGACTCGACTTGGCTGAAACCTTTAATACCTCCATTCGATAACCTCCTTACAAATTATGGTTAATTCAATGCTACAAGGCTGCTCTAATACATTATATTCTAAGTAGTTCTTCTAATTCCTGCTTTAATGAAAATTTTTTGGATAACCTTGTATATATTCTACTATATTTCCAGTATATATTTAAGCCTCCTAATGCTTAGCAAAGAATAGTTATCTGGCTTAAATTGCAATACAACCGCATTCAGCTGAGTATTTCCCTTGGCCACGTTGAAACGGACGGGACGCTGGGTCAGAAACCTGGTTATAACTTCCTCCCTGACTACCCCCAGCACCGAATCCATGGGGCCGGTCATCCCTACATCAGTGATGTATCCGCAGCCACCCGGCAGGATACGTTCATCTGCAGTCTGAACATGGGTATGGGTACCGACCACCACCGAGACTCGCCCATCCAGGTACCAGCCCAAAGCCTGTTTTTCCGACGTTGCCTCCGCATGTACATCAACGATTACGATATCTGCCTCATTCCCGGCCACTTCTAAAACCTCATCTATGGCCCGGAAAGGACAGTCTAAAGCAGGCATGAAAACGCGCCCCGAGACATTGGTTACCAGAATACGAGCACCACTACCTGAGGTATATATATGATAGCCCTGTCCTGGACATTCATCCCCGGGATAGTTAGCAGGTCTAACCAGGCGCGGTTGGTCATCGATAAATTCGAAAACTCCTTTGTTATCCCAGACGTGATTACCCATAGTAAGGACGTCAATACCCGCTCCCAATAGTTCATCACAGACTGCCCGGGTTATTCCCCTGCCTCCGGCCGCGTTCTCACCATTGGCTATAACAAACTCAATATTGTGCTCCTTTACTATCCGCGGCAGCAGGTTCCGTACCGTCCTCCTGCCCGGTCTACCTACGATATCGCCAATAAACAAAATATTCATTTCCATTTCACGCCTCCCCACTCCACCGCCAGCCATCTGGAACATGGTACCTATTACCAGATATTATTCTCCCATTTTGCTGGAAATTTATACATAAGCTAAACCTCTCGGTTCCGCACGCTATGCCGATTAACCTGTACCTGTATATTTATGTATGGGTAAGCAGATCCTGCTCGATATCAGCGTATGTATACCCGCGTTTTCCAGTCTTTCGCTCGTAACATAAGTAAGGGCCTCCCGTAAGAGGCCCTGATTTTTTCTGGTTATTTAGCAAAATCAACCGCTCTGGTTTCGCGGATAACGACGACCTTGATCTGTCCGGGATAATCTAACTCTTGTTCTACTTTCCGAGCGATCTCGCGAGATAGGTTAATAGCTGAGGGGTCGTCAATTTCCTCAGGTTTAACCATGATCCTGACTTCGCGTCCGGCCTGAATAGCATAGGCCCTCTCTACTCCCTGGAACTCCGTTACCACATTTTCAAGTTTTTCTAGACGCTTAATATAAGTTTCAAGGGTTTCCCGTCTGGCCCCCGGTCGGGCTGCTGAAATAGCATCTGCCGCCTGAATTAGAACTGCCTCGATACTCAGCGGTTCTATGTCACCATGATGGGCGGCTATAGCGTGCTGAATCTCATCTTTCTCCCGATAACGTTTGGCCAATTCAACTCCGATTTCGATGTGGGAACCGGTAACTTCATGGTCAACCGCTTTCCCGATATCATGTATCAAACCGGCTCTCCTGGCTGCCACCGCATCTACTTCTAACTCGGCCGCCATAACGCCAGCAAGATATGCCACCTCTACCGAATGTTTCAGTACATTCTGGCCATAACTTGTCCTGTACTTGAGTCTGCCCAGCAGTTTTATCATTTCGGGATGTAATCCGTGAACCCCAACTTCAAATGCCGCCTGTTCACCGACTTCACGTATTTCCTGCTCGATGTCTTTAGAGGCTTTCTCTACCATCTCCTCAATGCGTGCAGGATGAATCCTGCCATCTATAATGAGTTTTTCCAGAGCGACTCGGGCTATTTCCCTCCTGACCGGATCAAAAGACGACAAAATCACAGCTTCAGGAGTGTCATCTATAATGAGATCTACTCCGGTCAAGGTCTCAAAAGTACGGATATTGCGTCCTTCGCGCCCGATAATTCTCCCTTTCATCTCATCGTTAGGCAGTGATACAACAGAAACGGTAGTCTCTGCTGCTACGTCAGCTGCGCACCTCTGCACCGCCAGGGTTACTATCTCCCTGGCCCGCTTATCCGCCTCTTCTTTGGCTTCCGCCTCGATTTCACGGATAAGGGCCGCTGCTTCCGCACGTATCTGCTGCTCCACATTATGGAGTAATAGCTCTCTAGCCTGTTCTGAAGACATACCGGAAATCCGTTCCATCTCTTTCAGCTGCTGGGTCAATATCAACTTCAGATCCTCCTGGGTCTTCTCGACCATGGTTTCCTTTTCGCGAATCACCTGATCTTTTTGTTCGATATTATCCAGCTTTTTATCCAGTGACTCTTCCTTCTGGATGAGCCTTCTCTCCATCCGGTCGAGCTCACGTCTTCGTTCACGGTTATCCCGTTCAGCTTCCTGTCTTATGCGATATACTTCATCTTTTGCTTCAACCAGTACTTCTTTCCTTTTGGTTTCTGCCTGCTTGATGGCTTCATCCAGGAGTTTCCTGGCTTCTTCCTCTGCAGCACCGAGCTTGCTCTCGGCAATGCTTCTTCTTAAAAGATATCCTGCAGCTATTCCTACAACTAATGCTATAATTACAGCTACTAACAACAAAGTAGTTTGAATTAATATCACCCCCTGTTTGTCATAATAATACTTATTACATTTACTGGTTTACTGCTGGACAAAAAACATAAAGAAAACCGAGTCAGAACTCGGTTTGTACAGAAGTTCCACCTACCAGTTTGTTAGAACCAGCGCCTGCACTCAAATCTGAACCCGAACACCGATGTCCTTTATTAATCCCGATAGTGCCGGATGAAAGCCCATTAGCTCAGAAAGAGATAATCGCCTTCGCTGAACGCGGCACTTACCAGCGGAGAAACTTCTTTCACCCTTAGTACAATTTTATTAACTTCTAGAATGAGTGTCAAGTTTTTACTCTTGCTCGGATTTAGCCTGCCGCTGCTGCAGCAGCATATCTCTGATCAGGCCCTCAATCTCGGTAAACACCGCCGGGTTATTCTTCAAATATTCCTTCACGTTTTCGCGCCCCTGCCCCAGTCTCTCTTCCTTATAGGAATACCAGGAACCACTTTTCTGCAGAACCTCCAACTCCACCCCTAAATCCAACAGATCTCCCTCCCGGGAAATTCCCAATCCATACATGATGTCAAACTCTGCCTGTTTAAAAGGAGGAGCCACCTTGTTCTTAACCACTTTTGCCCGAGTACGGGTACCAATGATATCAGTTCCCTGTTTGATAGTCTCCATACGACGTACTTCCAACCGCACCGAGGAGTAGAACTTCAAAGCTCTTCCTCCTGGAGTGGTCTCCGGATTCCCGTAAACAATCCCTACCTTTTCTCGGATCTGGTTAATAAAGATAGCACAGGTTTTCGACTTGCTTATAGTTCCGGTCAGTTTACGTAAGGCCTGGGACATCAAGCGAGCCTGCAATCCAACGTGAACATCGCCCATCTCCCCGTCCAGTTCTGCCCGCGGAACCAGAGCTGCCACCGAGTCGACTACCACAACATCGACCGCACCACTGCGCACCAGGGCTTCAGCAATCTCCAGTGCTTGTTCTCCCGTATCAGGCTGGGAAACCAGGAGATCATTGATGTTAACCCCCAGTCTGCGGGCATAAAGTGGATCCAGTGCATGTTCTACATCTATAAAAGCGGCAATCCCGCCTTCCTTCTGGGCCTCGGCCACTATATGCAGGGCTACTGTAGTCTTGCCAGATGACTCCGGCCCGAATATCTCGATCACCCTTCCCCGGGGCACCCCCCCTACTCCCAGGGCCAGATCCAGGGAAAGACACCCGGTAGGAATAACCGCTACATTCATGTCCGCTACTTCGCCCAGTCTCATTATCGAACCTTTACCATAATCTTTTTCAATCTTACGTATAGCTGTTTCCAACACTTTCATTCTCTCTGACTGTTCAGACATCGGCTTCCCCCTCCTCAAACATACGTTCGTTATGCTATATTATATTCCCTGCTCACTCAACTGTCAACCTTTTTCAGGAAATACCCACCTCAACCCTGCAGAGGGAAAGTTTTGATAACCGAGTAGGTAGGCCCCTCCCGATTTAACTGGCTTTGCATCAACCTCATCTCGTTGACCGTAAATGACTGGAAATTGGCCGCCTGGTCTACTTCCTGCGCGGCCTGTACCAGAGCAGCAGCATTTTTCTCCGAACGTAAACGCCCCAGGGTCAGGTGATACCTGCGTTTCTTTTCCACCTCAAACCCCAATTCAGCCAGATAAGCATCTACTCGTTCCCCCAGCCAAAAAGCTTTATCCAGTTCCCCGTTAATCCCAATCCAGAATACCCGAGGCCGGCGGTGGTTGGGGAAAAACCCGGTCCCCCGGGGAACCAGGGTAAATGGTGGCGATTCATCCCCGGCTCGCCTCAAAGCCTGTATCACCCCGTCCAGCTGAGACTCCTCTACATTGCCCAAGAATTTAACCGTTAAGTGATAATTCTCGGTTTCTACCCATTTAACATCAGCTTGCGCCTTTAGCAGACGTGGCCTTATATTCTCCACCTGTTTTTTAAAATTATTAGATATAGGTATGGCCACAAAGACTCTCAATCTCATCCTCTCCCTATCAGGTACCTCCTCAGCCAGTCCAGAGCTGATTTGGCTGTCAGTATGCGAACTGCTTCTCTGCCTCCAATAAACCGCTGTTCTTTTACTTTCACCTCTCGATTATCGGCCAGACCCATATATACAAGTCCTACCGGTTTTTCCGAACTTCCTCCACCGGGACCGGCAATACCGGTGATACTTATTCCGATATCTACCCCGGCTCTCTCCCTGATACCCCGGGCCATTTCTTTAGCAGTTTCAGGACTGACCGCTCCATATTCGGACAGGGTGGATTCGCTCACCCCCAGAAGCTCCATCTTGGCCTCATTGGCATAGGAAACTGCTCCGCCCCAGAAAAACTCTGAACTGCCCGGTAAATCAGTAATTAATTTGGCTGCCAGTCCCCCCGTACATGATTCGGCAAATGCTACCTGAAGCCCTGCTTCTCGCAGTAATTTACCCACCACTTCTGGCAGAGTATCCTGGTCGAATCCAACAACATGCCACCCCATTACCCCGATGATACGGTCCTCTAACTCCTGTAAGGTCCTGGTGGCCCGTTCTAGACTGTCCTCCAGGGTTATGCGGATATGGATTTCCCCATCCTGAGCCAGCAGGGCAATGGCCGCCCCCTGTGGGTCTTCCAAAACCTCTTGCAGCATTTCCTCTACCTGGGATTCCCCCGGCCCTAGCACCTTGATAACCCTGCTTAAAACCACCTGTTTTTGCTGTCCCACCCGGCGGCGGAGACGAGGTGCCACCTCGGCCCGAAACATCGGTTCCATTTCCCGCGGTGGTCCAGGCAGCAGAACGATAGTTTTCCCGTCCTTTTCCAGGTACATTCCGGGGGCAGTACCCAGCGGATTGGGCAGGGCTTCTGCGTCAGAGGGGAACAGAGCCTGACGTAAATTGCTGTCCGGCATCCGACGATGACGACGAGCAAAAAACTCCTTGATACATTCTTCTTCCTCTGGTCGTCTTTCCAGCTTGCAGCCCAGAACTTCACATACCACTTGTTTGGTGAGATCATCCCTGGTGGGTCCCAACCCTCCGCTGCATATCACCAGATCCGTGGTTTCAAGACCAGTAGAAAATGCCCTCCGGATATATTCATGATTGTCTCCTACTACCGCCTTACCCATTACCTTTATACCCATTTGGGTCAAAGCCCGGGAAATAAAAAGCGAGTTGGTGTCTGGAGTTTGACCCAGCAGCAGCTCGGTTCCGGTAGAAACTATATATGCCTTTAACAACACGTCGCCCCCTAATAAAGCTTTTTCTTAGTTTATTGACATACCCGGGTTATATTCTAATTTAAACATTGCCTAACCCCAACCCTGCCTGGGAAAAGATTTTAGACAACAAAAAAAGCGGGATCTCTCTCCCGCTTGGATTAGACGCATAAAATTAAAATAAGACGCAGGCAACGCAGAAAACATTGTACTGCAGTCGGCAAGTCGAGTTAACCACACTTCAATAAACATGCTGTTTTCATTCGTCGGTGGTGTCGGTACAACCGCCATGGACGTCTGTTATGATACACAACCAGCCGCATCTGGCCTGATAAGTTCGACAAAACGCTGCCGTTCCAGGCTCTCTTCCTCCAACAGCCGCTCTACTATCCGTTCCAGGAAATGTTGACTGCCGCCCAGCACTTCGGTAGTCTCCTCTTCCAGTTGTTTGATGATGCTTACACACTCCCGGTACATAACCTCCTGGGGAAGATCATCTTCATGAACCACTCCCAGAGTGGAAAGCCCGCTATTAACTATCTGTCGGGCTACCCCCCAGGCCTGCTGGAAATCACCACGGGCTCCAGTGCTGCGGTTTCCATACCATAATTCCTCACTTACCGCTCCCCCCAGAGCCACCATGATCTGGTATCGCAGGTCATCCAGGGTATAGAGATACTGGTCATCCTCGGGAGTACGGCGCATATAGCCCAGAGCTTGTCCTCGCGGAACCACCGTCAGAGACGAAACCGAACCAGCCCGGAGTAACTCACTGACCAGGGCATGCCCTGATTCATGTACCGCCACTCTCTCTATTTCTTTGGTTGAAGGCTGACGGCTCAACTTTTCTCCCAGAATCACCTTGTCAACGGCTTCAGTAAAGTGCCGCTGCAGGATCTCCCTTTTCCCCTCCCGCAGGGCCAGCACGGCAGCCTCGTTGGCCAGACTTTCCAAATGAGCTCCCGAAAACCCGAAAGTAGCCCGGGCCACTGCATCCATATCCACGTCCTGAGCCAGCGGCTTATTACGAGTATGAATCTGGAGAATGCGAACCCGCCCTTTTTTGTCAGGCAACTCCACCCGCACCTGCCGGTCGAACCGTCCTGGTCTCATTAAAGCCGGATCCAACATGTCCGCCCGGTTGGTAGCAGCGATAACCAGGATGCGCGGTTCACTATCCGGCATCAACCCGTCCATCTCCACCAACAGCTGGTTTAAGGTCTGATCATACTCCATATGACTGGCATGGGAACCTCTTTTGGCTCCCAACACTTCCAGCTCGTCAATAAAGACAACAGCACTGCTTTTTCCTTCACTGCGTGCCTTCTTGCGGGCTTCCCCGAATAACTGGCGCACCCTTTTGGCCCCAATACCAGCATACATCTCAATAAACTCCGAACCACTGGTAGCCAGAAAGACCGATTCAGCATAACCAGCCGCTGCCCGTGCCAGCAGAGTCTTGCCGGTACCCGGAGGCCCCATCAACAAAATACCTTTGAGAGGCCTGATACCCATATGCAGTATTTCCACCGGTTTGAGTAGAAATTCCAGGGCCTCTTTCAATTCGTTTATCGCCGAATCCTGCCCCCCGATATCATCGAAACTCATGGTACTACAAACACCGGTATCAGTGTCTACGTCTTTAAAATTGCCAACACCCTGCATCTGAAAAAAGAAATAAAAAGCCCCTAAAAGGCCCAGAAAAAAAATAAAAGGTACAACATTAACTCCTACCGAGGCCAGGAAGATGGCTATTCCGATTCCCGTCCCCACTAAAATCTCCCTGGTCAAAACAACTACCTCCCCATCTGCTGGCTCTCCTGACTTACTTTTTCCCCTCTTTTAAGTACCGAATAAAGATAGTACCCTTCTTTATGCCCCTGCAGGTAAAGGTTATCCTCATCCACCCGGAGCCGATGCTGGATACCCTTACTGTCGGCCATCTGTTCTATCTCCTTGTCCAGCCAGAGAAAAGAATTGGTAGCTATGCCCTGGTAAAGGTGCAGCTGAATGTCAGCATAGAACTGTTCCAGTTCCTGACTGCGCCGATCTTCAATTTCCAGGGTATATTTCCCCGCTCCAAAGCGTTTCTCAGCTATCCGGTCAAGTAACCGGTAAGTCACCGAAAAATCAGACATCTCTGCCAGCTTCACTACAACGACCATCTGCTTATCTTCCTTATGCACACTGACCCTTTGTACACCTTCAACCTGTTTCATCTCCTGGTACATGGGTTTTTCCACCACAAAACGGTTGTACAGCATAAACCCTCCCAGGGAAAGCCCCAGGGTGAGTATCAGGGCCAGAGCCGCTACCGGAATCTTAAAATCAACCGGTTTACGCAAGTAGCACGCACCTCACAATGATTATAGCATACCAATATGGAGAATTTATTATTAAAGGGGTGGAAATTGAGGTAAATAAGGGTTAGATATGTAATATGGGGAAATAAGGCGGGATCAGCGGTCGGCGGTATTTACCACCAACGCCAGAAATATTCAATACCCGAAATCAGGGTAAATACCACGGCCACATACATCGCCCAATCACCGATCGGCCATGGTATGAACGTGTTGTAAAGTCCCTCCAGTATTACCAGGATAATAGCAACTATCTGAGACACGGTCTTAACCTTACCCAGCCATCCGGCCGGAATAACGATACCTTCCTCCGCCTTTATGGCTCGCAGACCGGTAACAGCAAATTCCCGGCCCAATATGACTACCGCTATCCAGGCCGAGACTCGACCCAGTTCCACCAGGCTGATAAGGGCAGCGGTGATCAACAGCTTATCAGCCAACGGATCCAGAATGATACCCAGTCTGGTAACCTGTTTTCGCTTACGAGCGATATATCCGTCCAGGCTGTCGGTAGCCGCCGCTATGATAAATACCCCGGCTGCCAGATAATCGCCATAGGGAATACGGATGAGAAGTACGATCATGAAAACCGGGATCAGAAAAATACGAAAAAGGGTGATCAAGTTGGGAAGATTCATCTGGCTTCCCCCGGTATCATCCGGTATATCGTGCCCTGAACCGGTATTACTATCGTTCTTCACCCTGGTCCGGGTAGCTTTGTTATTCCCTTTTGTGTTCTGTTTCATGGCTAAAACTATGCCAGAACCTCGTAACTGCGATTCCAGTCTTGCGGATTCTGGCACCCCATCCTCCCTATAATCTTGGCTGCACCCCACCAGGGTTACCTACGTATTAATTTAATAATCAATCAGGCAGTTCACTTAAAGTCCAGTAAAGATCAATTACTCGAACCACATCGACAAATTTCTGGTAATCAACCGGCTTTACCATGTAGCCAGCCACCCCCAGATTGAAGCTTTGAATCTTATCCGTTTCTTCATTGGAGGTGGTTAAAACAATTACTGGTATCTTCTTGATGTTATCATCACTTTTTGCTGCCTGCAAGAACTCTATACCATTCATCCGCGGCATATTTATATCCAATAGGATAATGGCGGGCATCTGATTCTGAGGATTTCTTAGATACTCCAGAGCCTCTTCCCCATTTTCCCGAATGATCAGCTCATTGGTGACCTTGAGTTCTTTGAGGGCCCGCTTGACCGTAAGCGCATCAACCCGGTCATCCTCTACCAGCAGTACAGGCTTAATGCTGCGCATATTTTTCTCCTTTCCCCTCACCGGAAAGCTGGGGCAGAGTGAAATAGAAAGTGCTGCCCTGCCCCACCTGCGATTCAACCCAGATTTCTCCGCCATAGATGTCGATTATCTTCTTAACAATAGTCAGACCAACTCCCGTAGATTCAAATTCATCACGAGGTTTCAAGGTTTGAAAAATAGTGAAAATACGCTCAAAGTATTTTTCCTCAATTCCAGGGCCATTGTCTCCTACGCTGAACTGCCAGCAGTTACCCCGATCCTGGCAGCCGATATGAATCTCTCCGGGTGATTTATCCATATGCTTGATAGCATTGCCGATTAGATTCTCGAACACCTGTTGCATACGAGTCCGATCCAGGTTCAGGGTGGGCATCTCATCCTCTACCATAATTGTAATATCGGAGGGAACCGATAACATCTGGATAACCTCTTTCACTACCTGGTTGAGATCAACAGGCACCTCTTCCGATTTGGCCGTGCCCACCCGGGAATACCGCAGGATGCCATCCAGCAGATTTTGCATGCGGTTAACCCGGTTGACCAACAAGTCCAACTGCTCCTTACCTTCTTCATCAAACTGCCGGTAATGATCTTCGTAAATCCACTGGGCCAATGACCTGATACCACGCAGGGGGGCTTTTAAATCATGGGAAACAATATAAGCAAAATCACGCAGTTCCTGGTTAACGTTCTCCAACTCCTGCATGAGCTGCTGCTGTCTTACTTCCGCCTGTTTACGGGTGGTGACATCGGTGATGACCCCATCCAGCCAGCGGATCGTGCCATAACCCCCCAGCACTGCCTGCCCCCGGGAATTCACCCACCGTATACTGCCATCCGCATGGAGCAATCGGTACTCGATAGTATACGGTTTCCTGGTACGAATCCCACTATCGATCCGTTCCTTGACCAGGGCTCTATCCTGCGGGTGAATAACACTTTGAAAGCTGCGTACGTGATTGCCGACGAAATCAGCTGCAGGATATCCGACTATATCCTCGATGAATTTACTGATATAATCTACGGTCCAGTTAGAATCATACTGACAGCGATGTACGGCACCCGGAATGTGCATAATCAGAGAACGGTAGCGTTCCTCACTTCTTTTCA
>JAAZLJ010000185.1 GCA_012799365.1 Syntrophomonadaceae bacterium
AATGCTGGTACCAGGGAGCCTCATCCCGGGCCTGGGTAGCCCAGAAAAGAGCCTTCTTCAGGGCCTCCTCATCTTCGGAAACCAGCATCCCACCCCCGGAGGTGGTGATGATCTTGTTCCCGTTATAGGAATATATGCCGAACTTACCCCAGGTACCGCTGGCTTTCCCCTTATACGTAGCCCCCAGGGACTCGGCGGCATCCTCTACCACCGGCACCCCGTATCGATTACAAATATTAAGCAGAGGCTCCATATCCGCACTCTGCCCGTACAAATTAACCACGATGACCGCCCGCGGCAGCCGCCCTTCCCCTTCTGCCCAGGCAAAAGCCTTCTCCAGAGCCGCCGGTGACATGTTCCAACTCTCCGGCTCCGAGTCAATAAAAATCGGCACCGCTCCCTGGTACAACACCGGGTTAACGCTGCCTATAAAGGTCAGGCTGGAACAAAAGACCACATCCCCCGCCTTCACCCCTACCAGCCGTAAGGCCAGGTGGATAGCAGCGGTACCCGAACTCACCGCCAGAGCCTTCCGACACCCCACATACTCTGCTAATTCAGTTTCAAAAGCATTCACATTGGGCCCCAACGGCGCGATCCAGTTAGTATCAAAAGCTTCCTTTATGTACTCCATCTCATACCCGCTCATGTGTGGAGGAGAGAGGTAGATACGAGGCTTACTACACTGCATTATTAATCGCTCCTATTAATTTATCACTACAACATAAAATTACACGGTTCATCTCAGTTTACGCACAACCCGAGCCGGTACTCCCACTGCCAACGAATGGGAAGGAATATCCCTGGTCACCGCAGCACCAGCCCCGATCACGCTCCACTCACCTATTTTCGTCCGATTTATTACGCACGAATTCATACCAAAGTAACACCCATCTCCCACCGTTACTTCTCCTGCCAGGTTAGCTGCCGGCATCATACTTACACAATCACCTAAAACCGTATCATGACCTATGAATCCGCCCAGATTAACAATACCAGCCTTTCCTATAGCTACGTTAGTGGTTATAATGGTCCCCGCACATATAATGCCCCCGGGTTCTATAGACACGTGATCAGACATGAGCACTGAAGGATGGATAAGAGTGGCCAGCAGTATACCTTCTCGTTCCAATTCTCTCAGCAACTGCTGTCGAACCTGGGCATCAGCAATAGCGATAGTCACCCATGGACGTGGATTGATTTGAAATAGATGCTCCACCGGGCCAAGGATCGGATATCCCTCCACCGTATTCCCCTGCACCCCGTCATCTACAAACCCTACAAAATCCCACTCGGGATTGGATTTATTAATATCAGCCACCAGCCAGGCAACTTCTCGTCCCAGGCCACCAGCCCCGATAATAACCAGAGGTTTTCGCCCTTCATTCAACATAAATATTATCTACCTCGCCTCGAATAACTCGATTGCTCCGAATCAGTGCCGGCTGCTGCCTCCAGGGTACCTCCACGCAAAAGAACGTCAGAGTTGTTGATTACATTTGGGTTACTGCCCATAAACTCCGGCATCGTAGCCTCCCCCTCCGCACTAATCCCTTCGCGCCTGACCACCTTTATCACTGTAAGAACCAGAATCTTTAAATCCAGCCACAATGACCTATGCGCCACATACCATATGTCCAGGGCAAACTTCTTCTCCCAACTAAGAGTATTGCGTCCATTCACCTGTGCCCACCCCGTAATCCCCGGCCTCACTTCATGCCTTCTGGCCTGCTCTGGAGTGTATCTATCCAGATACTGCAGCAGCAGCGGTCGGGGCCCCACCAAACTCATATCCCCTTTGAGCACATTAACCAATTCGGGGAGCTCATCGATGCTGGATTTACGTAAAAAACTGCCCAGCGTAGTAATGCGTTGAGCATCAGTTAAATATCTCTCCTCATTGTCTTGCGGGGGCCTCATAGTACGAAACTTGATAATCTTGAAAGGTTTCCCCTGATATCCTGTACGAACCTGGGTGAAAAAAATAGGCCTTCCCATCGTAATAACAATCGCTATAGAAACGATTATAAGTAAGGGAGCCAACACAATCAGCCCCAAACCCGCTCCCACAACATCAAGAAACCTCTTAAAAAATCCATACACTCGTCATTCCACTCCCCCAACTGCACGCTATCCTAAACAGGTCATTGTAGCACTTAAGCAACCCGGCTTTATAATCTCGTCTACAATCAATCCCGTACGCAAATCATAATAGCCGCTTTCGCACTGCCCGGGAATGGCTGCAATGTTTCCTAACCGGCGGCATTATATCGCTGTCCCCATGGTTTATTACCATATGGCTATGCACCACGCGGATAACCCTGTAACCTATTAGAGGACCCTGGAACAAATTCCTCAAATTCTCTGTTTGTTCATATTAATTAGACATGTACCCTCTGTATTCCTTTAATGAAAATAAAGAACCCCGGTCGAACTATCGCGATTTATCTGTTATATTCTTCTGGTAAAAACCTGCCGGTTACGGCCATCAGCCCACCAATAGCATCGCCATCCTCATTCGTCCAGCTCCCGGTGCCCCACAGCCTCCTCGTCTACCCAGTCTTCCTCTTCATATACCATGCCTTTTCTGCCTTCAACCTTCCTTGTCGGCCCCGCTTTATAAAATTTACAGGACAAAGGACCATAACAGAACGTCTCAAATCTGTATTTGCGTTTTCCCGGATCCCAATGGTCGATAATAATCTCCACCGGCATCCGACACCCCCAAATACATGAGGTACATTTATTGTTATAGGTTTTGGCAGCCAGCCGCCGGTGTCCTCTCTCCCTATAAGTTTCAATAGCAGGTGGTACAACTTCCCATGGCGGTGGGGTAGTTGGATTATCAATATGATCGGTCTTCTTTAATTTTGAAACCTTGTAAAACTCCACCGGCTCCAGTCTTTCATCCGCAACTGGTACGCATTCACCGATTATCTCATCTCCAACACAAAATCCATGTTTCTTTTGGGCAGCCTTGCCGATACCTATTGAGAATTCTCGCTCAACATCATCAACAAGTCCTCTTATGACCAGTGCATACCCCAGGTAATTATGATACCGCTCATCAAATGAACGTGTCAGCCTTATTCGGGGTTGAACTGATATAATGATCCCTTCAAATGATATCTTACTATCGGCCATAATCGCTCACCTCAATAATGAATCATTTCCACCACTACAAAGTAAGTTCGGGGCCGGGCCCCGAACTCATTCTTCTATCTACAGCTTGCGCTCGATGCGCTCTAACTTCTCCAGAGTACTCTGCAGGTAACCGATGAGCACCCGTACTCCGCCCAGCACCAGCTCTTCACGAGGATCAATCTTATCACTATCCTGGCGCAATAACCTCAATAATTCCCGCCCGGTTTCCTGGTTCCCCAGTACCGTAGACTTCATGCTGTACACCTGAAGCTCCAGCCCATTGGTCAGCCGCAGCCGGCAGCGATTCCTGTCCGTCTCCTCCACCGCCGCTATGTACTCCACATCCACATAGCCGTACGTAGCATCATTTTCCGATATGGCCCGGCGCATCTTCACCGGAACAAACACCCGATCATCAATATGGAAAAGCATCCCCGCCCCTTTTCCCAGCCGACTGCGCAGCCCCTTACGCTGGGCCGTCAGATCCACAGCATAGCTGGCAGCAAGAGCCCGGCGCACCGATTTCAGGGTACGCTTGTCCACCTCCACCGAACCATCAGCCATCAATAAATTGGTCACATCACCTATATCACTATAATCCGGCTTGAAGCCAATAATTTCATCCCGCACCAGCTCTACTTTCGTAAACTGCATTGAGCTTGCCTCCTTATAATAATGATAGTGACAAGCCTGAACCAGTCAGGCGAGATTAAAAGCCCTTAAAAGCTTTATCGAGAAACACGAGCCAGCTTATTCTGGTCCGAAGCGCTGAGCGGTAACCCTAATTCCTTCCTTATATATAGGCTGGTCAAATTTAATGCCGTGTTGCTGTTAACCACCCGCCCATTATCTAAAATAGCGATGCCCATCCAGTCTTCATTTTCCCTGCTCCAGTCAATCCGTTCCAACCCGCCCAGGCATTCCCGCCAGTCCGGTTCATCCAGAAGATACGAACCCACCACTCCTATAGCCTGTACCGACACCGAATGCGAACAAATATACTGCTCTCGCAGGTCGCGAGGTCTCAATTCACCCCGGTGTACCATCCCCCACAAAGGCATATGCTCATACACCCCCTGCCAGAACTCCACCATGGTCTGAACCTCATTATCAGAAAACTCCCGCAGCTTCCGCTTCGTCATACGCAGCAGCCGGCGATTAGCCTCATAAAGCGAAGACAAGGTGAATAGCCTGGGGCTGCGGGGCGGAAGCGAGGTTCTCTCCCGCTCGGTGTATACATCAAAAAACTCAATCTGTTCCAGCATCCGGTTAACCGCACCGGACAAGGGGTCCCGCGTATCATACAATAAATTGAGGCTTTTACTCGGCTTTTCCGCATATCGGTTCAAGTCAGCAAACATTTGGTTGGAACGGTTGATGCTCTCGAACCGGTGCAGGACCACCGATATAGTTTCATTGGCCAGATCCGGATCCTGCTTCATCGCCTCCAGAATCCCCGCCCGACGATGCTGCCCATCGTTTATAATAATAGTCGCGTTCATATCGATATTCAGCATACCCAGGTCCGGAGTCTCCTCACTGCAGGGCACAAACTCCATCGCCCCATTTACAGTGGCACTTACTGAAGAAAATACCCAGTCATCATTTTCCAGAATGTAGTCGGCTATTTCCGGTATGCGTTTTTCATTGAGGGCCCGCTGGGATCTTAACTCTGGCGGCAGCAGCTCCTCATTGTAGTAAAACAGCTTCGGTATCAACCCTAGAGGTATAATTACCACAAAATACTCGCGGTCAGCCTGTCTACCCCTTACAGCCGGTATACGGATCGGAATTATCACTTTTACACCCCCTCTCCGATAATCGCCCACATGTTCCAGGTTGTTCCAATATCCATATCACGATATTACCATCCCCGGAATATCTTGTCAACAGTGTATAGACATATTTCCGCAATATTATGGCGGTGCACAACCAATTATATCTTCTTATGTAAACACATACACCGCCCAACAAGCCACATACGTTGTATATTCAACAACATACATTGCATAAACACACACATACATGTGCAGCATACATGTCATTTGCAGCAGCTGTATAATTTTATAAAAAATATTTTGTTCGAAGTTAAAAAACTTGCTTCCAGCACAAAATCAAAAATAAAAATAGGCCTTAATGGCCTGATAGGTTATACCTTGGTGGTAAAATACGGGTATTGTTGGTGTGGGACATGAGCCGGTTATCGAATAAACAGTTATTATGTAATGCCTGGGCAGGGGGCCTGTCCAGTTTTAAATGAGCGAAAGTGGCTCACTTTTAAATTGACAATCGCAATCTTTAAAATGGTGTGTCCAAAATTCTATACGAGTACTACACCAAATAAGAGTGGAACGGCAATTCCAATTCATGGAAAAATCACCCCTAATCTGGAATATTCTTTATAAAAACACATTAAAGTAGACAGATGGTATTACGAGATCTCACAACCTCTAACTTTTATGAAGTGTATTTATGAAATATGGGGTTTGGCCAAGGCAACAACGCCAAAAAGATTGAGGATAGGGATTCTGAATACGAAAGACAGCAAAAGGAATTCGAAAAACTATTTCTAAGTGAATTTCCTTGTATTCATATTGGAAATTGGGCTCTTAGCAAAAGTGATAGTTTTAATTTGTATGAAGTCAAAGAGTATGAATGGCTTGAATATCAATATTCCCAACATAGTTTACTGGGCCCAAGAATTCCCCCCTTAAAAAACAAGGCATCAAAAAGCTTAGACTTGACATTTGTTGATTTGTTAATACAACGCTGAATACTGAATTATTTAAAACCAAGCGTTTTTTTGGATACAAATATCATATGGTATGATTATTTACAGTTCTTGTTACTAATAGAAGTACGCAAAAAGCATGGAAAACAGAAGAAAAAATTCATCACTCCGGTGCCTGGCACCAGACTTATTGTTTTTAAGAAAACCTCAACGTCATCTATCGATTTAAGGTCAAAAATTACCTCCGCCAGCTCCTGCTGCTTTCCCACGGATAAATTCCTGACCCTGTCTTTCTCTTCAACAGGTATATACCCAAACTTCTTTTTTAACTATCGTACCAGCATGTTGGCCTGCCCTTTCACTTTGACTATGCCCACTATGTTTTTAGCTGACAATTACTCTCCCATGGCTCGATTTGTATTGGACTCTTCCCATCCTAATAATCCTGTTTTCATTCGATACCAGTTATCTCTATCTCAATTTCTTGTTGATTTTCAATCTCAATTTCTACTAAGTTTCTTATTGGTTCATAAATTGGTATATCTTGCTTTATCGCCTCAAAACTTACAGCCAAAGCATATTTGGCCTTAAACGCTGCACCCCACCCTTCATGCCCCCGTACCGCAATACAAAATGCATCTCTTAATTCATGCGATTTTATTATGGCCCAATCCTTTTGTAGCGTTCCGTTTCTTCTAGAGAAGTCTTTTGCCATACCCCAAGTTCTTGCTGAACCAATCGCCCATTTTATGCCTCCATCGTCATCTATGCTCCTACCTGTTACAAGAATTCTGTGCTTGAATGTTTCAAAATCTTCCCCCAACCGACTGCTTTCCCACTCCAACCATGTTGATAAGTATCGTTTTACAGTTCGTCTGGTTCTACGTGGTTTTGCTGAATAAGATAAGGTTACCTCTATAAGGATTTCAAAATCTTCACCTATTTCACTTAGCTCTTGTGGAATAGGTATTTTATAAATATGGGCTTCCCTCGTTCCAATTTCAACTTGTTCATTAGTTATAAGGGTAATACGATATTCGTTGTTTTGGGTAGCCCTTACCATATCTGGAATGCCATACCCAATATACCTTAATACCTCTGCATACCTTTCCGGCTCGATGTTATGTGCCCTCTCCGGCCACCTAGCTGATTGAGCTATGAGCGCGCGGTATAGTAATGCTGGGGAATCTGGCAATATCTTCTGAATCTCCGCTGCAATATGA
>JAAZLJ010000186.1 GCA_012799365.1 Syntrophomonadaceae bacterium
GGGGCTGGAAACTTCCATCGGGATAACCGTTGATGATTCCCGCTTCAGCGGCGGATACTACTGCTTCTTTAGCCCAGTCCGAGATCTTCGCACTGTCGGTGAAGACTGGAGCCTGGTCACTGGCGGTGAGTTTAGCCGCTCTGGTTACCATTACTGCCACCTGTTCCCGGGTAATCAGGTCATTGGGACCAAACTTCTGGTCGCTGTAGCCTTTGATTATCCCGTGAGCATTGGCTGTGGCTATATCGTCCTTAGCCCAATGGGAGGCAGTATCCTCAAATACTTTGCCGTCTTTGGCTTCCAATTCAAATGCCTTTACCAGAACTTTGGCGAATTCCGCCCTGGTGATGGTCCGGTTGGGCTGGAAGGTATGATCCGGGTAGCCGGCGATAGCACCTTTATCTACCAGGGCCTTGATGCTGGCTTCCGCCCAGTGTCCCGTTATGTCGGTGAGGACTACCACCGGTGGGGTCGGGGGTACTTCTTCCACAAAAGTTACTGCAATTACGGCAAATTTGGTGAAGTGTGTAGTTTCACCGCTGACGGTGGCTTTGTCCATGTCTACTTCGATGTTATCCAGTAGGTTCCAGGTCTTGCTGGAGGAGTCGTACCAGTACAGGCCTATTTCCGCCTTGTCATCCACCTTGGACTTGTCGAAAGTCATGGTGATGGTTATGGGTTTCGTGAAGTCGCCCTTCTCATTCTTGGTGATGTCCACTACTTCGCTGGCCAGCTTACCGCCTTGAGGCATGGGAAGTCCTGCAGCATTGGTGGCTTTTTCGATCTTAACTCTGAAGTCTTTTTCAAATGCTTTACCAGGTATCTCAACCGTAGCGCCATGCCCGCTCAGCTTGCCGCCCTGGTCGGCTTTAATTGCAGTGCCGCCGAAGAACGCTCCGCCTCCGCCGCCACCACCACCGGTTCCGGGTTTGTCAGGAGTCGTTTCCTTGGACTTATAGGTCAGGAATTCGGTAAAGTGCTTGGTCCAGATGACTTTGTCGTTCCCAACATCCAGGGCTGCTTCTTCACCCTTGGGAATATTGTTGTTATCATTGGCAAATGCCTGTTTATCTTGGGCCAGACTTCTGGTGATTTTTATGAGTTTTCCGTTCCTGACGTAGGCCGCGGTTCTGTCTTTCTGTCCTGGTATTAGCAGACGGACAGCCTGGTCGAATTCTAGTACGATATCGTTGCCGTCGGAGTCTTTCGCTCCCACTGAAATTACGCAGATATCACTTTCATCGATATCCTTAAGCTCATCTTTGGGCACATTGGGCTTATCAAGCTTTACGGGCAACTGTATCTTTCCATTCCAATCTGCCGGAGCTTTACTGATCTTAGTTCCTTCCGGAATAGCCATTTCTACTTTACCCACATCTGTAGCAGCCCGTACTGCTATCAGAGGTAATGATTCTTTCTTGTCAGCTACATCGATTTTGGCCCCGCTCGCTTCCACAGGTACAGTTATTGTTACCGGATCGTCCTCTATAGTTATGGTTTGATCCTTTTTAGCCTCTATTGGTTTGGTAATAGTTACCTCATAAGTAGCCGTCTTACCGTTAATGGTTATAGTTAAGAGTTGTCTGCCTGGCTTAGAGCTGTCAAAATCAGAAACATTGGCAGTGGTAATAGTCTCTACTCTGGAGGTACCGTTACTATAGTGACCGGTTACTTCCAGACCGCTGATATCCAGAGAATCTCCTTTAATGTAGACCAGTTTGGTAGCTGGTTTAGTGATCATTATACTTTCCAGGGTTACATCCCCACCCTCGGATATCACCAGAGGTTTACTAGCAACATTAGTACCATAACCGGCCACAACGGTCAGGGTTCCAGGTGAAACCTGGGGAACTCTAAATTCACAACTGTAATCTCCACCAGCTTTTGATTTGACTGCATCGTAAAATACTATATTACCTGTCTCATCTACCACTTTTATGCTTATCCAGGTATCTGGACCAGCAGTTCCTGAGGTTGTTATTACATCCCCCACTTTCGCCCCATATGAACTTAGTTCCAACGTTACATCGGTAGTTACATCCGTGGTTACGGTCAGGTCACCAGTAGCAACGTTAGTACCATACCCGGCCACAACGGTCAGAATTCCAGATGAAATGGGAACTCTAAATGTACAACTGTAAGCCCCACTATCTTCTGATTTGACTGCATCGTAAAATACTATATTACCTGTCTCATCTACCACTTTTATGCTTACCCAGGTATCGGGGTCGGCAATACCCGAAGCCGTAATTTCATCCCCGATCTCTGCCGTAGATGAACTCAGAGCAAGGGTTACTTCGTTTTCTCCAGTAACCGCATTAGCTGTTCCGGGTACTATGAGACTGCCAAATCCCAGGAATAGGCTCAGCATTAAACACAAGGCTATTTTGCCCGGCCCATTTTTCCCAACAAGCATTATTTAAAACACTCCTTCCCCTTTGACTTACTAAATATGGCGTGGTTGATTTTACTTAACCGCTTATAGGCACAGCCCCCTTTTATTTCTCTCCGGCGTAACAGCACAACGCTCATTTGTTATTCCGATATTTTTGGCTACTCGAATAATTGACGGTTTACGTATTTATCTACATTTAAATGATA
>JAAZLJ010000036.1 GCA_012799365.1 Syntrophomonadaceae bacterium
CAAATGATATCCAAAAATTTATATTCGGCATCAAAAAGTTTAAATTCTCCCATTGAAAATTCCCCCTCATAGGTTTACCACGATAGACCAATGAGTTAAGTTTATCGTGGTAAACCTATTTTGTCAAGAGAAATTTGGTGTGTGCACCAGGGCCACCATCTATTCGAGCGAGATGGACGACCAAACAAGGTTTCTTCATCTCAAAACAAGAGGAGCCTCTTCAAAATCCTCGGCGAGAATAAGTTGTTAAGCGTAAGAATAACAGTCTCCCCGCCTGACCTTTATAGTATAATATTTACAGGAAGGCAGGTTATGGAATCTGGAAACCAGTATAAGCGGACATAACCAGGACATCATTATGAAAGCCACCGCGGAAATGTTTAAAGATAAAACCCTGGAAATACTCGGCCTGAAGACCGCCAGAATAGTTGACATCATGCCCACTGTCTTGCCGGTAGTCGAGGCCAGGGAGAAACGAGTAGACTTCGTGTTTCTGCTGGAAGACGAGACCCTGCTGCACCTGGAATTCCAGACCACAGTACCGGAGGACTTGCTGAGGCGGGCAGCTTTTTATGGAGCCAGGATCGTCGAACGCCACAATCGGGATGTAAATACAGCCATGATATACTCTGGACGGATACAAAATGCTCCCGACCTGTTGAACAGAGGCTCCCTTACCTACAAAGTAACCAATGTCTACTTGAAAGACATGGATGGCGATGCCGAATACAATCGGATAAAGAACAAAATTAACCGTGAAGAACCACTGAACGAAGCCGATCTGCAGAAGCTGATTTTCCTACCCCTGATGAAAAGCAAACAACCGGAAACCGAGATGACCATACAGGTCGCCGAGCTGGCCAAAGCCAGCAAAAGCCCACACACCAACTTCGCCATTGGCGCCCTGGTGGCCATCACCGATAAGTTTCTTCCTGAAGAATATAAGCGAAGGCTGCTGGAGGTGTTACGCATGACCCAGATTGAACAGTGGTTAAGAGAAGAAGGCCTGAAAGAAGGCTTAAAAGAGGGTATGAAAGAGGGTGAGATGAAAGCTAAACTCGAGACGGCTCGTAATGCCCTGCTAGAAGGAGCAGAAGTAGAATTTGTTGCGAAGATTACCGGCCTGTCTCTGGAAACCATTCAAAAGCTGAAAGCCGAAATAGCAAGCTAAGCAATCAGTCCGGGGACAATCCCCGGGCTAATTCAGCTCCACGGAGGGAACATGTACCCCGTTATGTTTTCGATAACATCGGCTGCAGCCAGTACGGCTGCTGTTCCCACAGCATGACGCGATTGCTCGGATTCATCTACCGCAAGCAATACTTTATGAACAATTGAGTTAGACAAGTCAGTCCAATCCTTATATTGAGCAGCATATTAAAAATATTATTCCACAAACCAAACCTGCTGCTAAAAATATCCAGTTTGTGAATATCAAGTATAATACGCCACCAATACTCACAGATACAAAAACACCCATCGAATACTTTTCTCTCTTAGACATTTGTAAAACCCCTTAACTGGCGGGTATTCCTGAATGACATTGCCGACACTGCATACCCTTTCGTGTCAGCCCCGATGACTGAAGTATGCCTTAAAGCGAATAAAACGGAATGGCAGAGCACAGGCTTTTAAACCAGCTCATATAATGATAAAATTACCATAAGATTTTTGGGGAACGCCTTGGTACTCTTATTGCCTTAATAGCACAAAAAACACAGCTCATAAAGATATGGAGGAATATGATACAATGGCAAATATTGGTTTTGAAAAATTTGATATCGAGAACACTTTTCTTGATCCCCGTCGGAATTTTCAGCCGACTGTGGTAAAATCCGAGGTGCGTATTGACCCTCTTACCGGCAGAACAGGGCACTTCGCCCATTTTGGGGCGGTTAAGCCCCAGCAGCTTGACCTGGAAAAATACCTGGAACCGCAGGGCAAGGGGTTTTGTCCCTTCTGCAGTACCCGCAGGGAAGCGCTAACGCCCAAATTCCCCGGGGATGTTATACCGGAAGGCCGCCTTGCCAGGGGGGAGGCCCTACTTGTGCCCAACCTTCACCCATACGATGTTTATAGCTCGGTATGTATCATGACCCATGGACATGTTGTTCCCCTGGCTCAGTTCAGCTATGATCAACTGTTTGACTCTTTTAACCTTGGATTGGATTTTTTGAAAAGAGTCAAAGACGTTGACCCGTCATTGCCTTATCATATCATGGGCTGGAACTATATGCCACCGTCTGGTGGCGGGCTGGTCCACCCGCACCAGCAGTACTTTGCCACAGGAAATCCCGGCAACCGGTTTACTGATGAGTTAAAGGCGTCAGAGCAATTTTATGAAAGTTGTCAAAGGGACTACTGGTCGGAGTTGGTTAGTATTGAACAAAAGAATGACAAGCGGTACATTGGACAGCTTGGAGACTCTCACTGGATGACGTCTTATGTATCTTTGGGGATGCTGGGCGAGATCCTTTGTGTGTTTCCCGGGGTGTACAGCATAGATGACTTTACAACCGCCAATGTCCGTGAGCTCGTAGACGGTCTCCAAAAAGTTTTCAGCTACTTTGGTAAGGCAGGTATATACAGCTTTAATGCATCCTTATTATTTGGCTCCGTAGGCCAGCGGTTTTTCTCCGTGCATTTCCGAATCGTGCCCAGGACCTTCTTGAATATTAGAGACTACGCGCCTGATATGAACTTTTTCCAGGTGGTGCTGGAGGAGCCGATTAGTGTGGTTTGGCCGGAGGATGTGTGCCGGGAGGTTAAATCCTTTTTTTAGAGTACAGTAATCTATACAAAACACCGGCAACAGGGCTCAGGTTTTTCACTGTTTACGCCCTTATTGGGAAGGGGTCGGATATTGCATACTTCGAATTTGCTAACAAGTATTCTGCAGGTGAGCTGCCCCAACCCCAATAGCATCGGCCAAATCGAACAAATCTATGACTTATTGTACGTTTCCAGTTATACATGAATAGTTTATGCTTATATCCCGGTTAGGAAATGGCTTACCAACAAAATATTTCCTCGCGACCCCCAAAACCATGTATCTCCCTACGTATGTATTTATAACAAAAACAAAGGGGGAGATATTGGTGAAAAAATCCTTATCCGTCGTATTGGTACTACTGCTGGTGATGTTATCTGCCGGGACGGCGCTGGCCAAACCTGGTAACAGCAATGCCCCGGGACAGGTGAAAAAGGTTGAGGGACAGCAAAATTATGGTCAATTGAAAAAAGCCGAGAGGCAGCAGAATAACGGTCAGGTGAAAGAGGCTGAAAAGCAGCAAAGTTATGGTCAGCTAAAAAAAGCGGAAAAAGAGCAGAATTATGGTCAGTTGAAAAAGGCCGAGAAACAAAACTATGGTCAGTTGAAAAGTTCAGAAAAGCAGCCGGTTCGTGAGTTGGTGCAAAAGTCACTGCAGGAGCAGTACCGGACCTACAATAAGGAAAAGACCGTTCAGGGTAAAAAGGTGCAGCTCACAGATATCTCCCGGCACTGGGCTGCTCCTTGTATTGAAGAAATGACCGCTATTGGGCTTTTTAAAGGCTATCCCGATGGCAGTTTTAAACCTGACCAGCAGCTTTCCCAGGCTGAGGCCCTGGCTCTGGTAATGCGCATTGCCGCAGATGATGACACTACTGTAGATGAAGATAAAGACAAAAGTGAACTCTCCCAAGTACCGGCCTGGGTACGGGGAGATGCTGACAAAGCTGCCCGAAAAGGCATAATCAAGCTCAACCGGTTCCATTCGGCCGTACAGGCATCCCGGGCGCAGACTGCGGTAATGATTGCTAAAGCCCTGGGATTAGAACCTGTGGACACCAGTGATATACCCTTTAAAGATGGCATCCTGCTTTCCCAGGAAGATGTCGGCTACATTCTGGCACTCCACCAGGAAGGAATTCTTAAAGGTACTCCCAACGGGAATTTTAACCCCAACAGTGCTATTACCCGGGCAGAAATGGCTACTATATTGCAAAGGCTGCTCGACCAGAAAGAAGACATATCCATAGAACTGCCGGAAACCGCAACGGTAGAACAGGGTAAGTCCATCACCCTCAAGGCTACAGTTAAATATCCCGATGATAGCAGCGATAACAGCATCAGTTGGTCAAGTAGTGATACTGCCCTGGCAACCGTTAAAGACGGCGTAGTTACTGCAGCAGATGATAAGACTGGTACGGTTACTATCACAGCTACTGCTAAAAGCGGAGAATTAACCGCATCAGCCAAATGTAAAGTTACTATAGTAGAAGAAGAACAGGTCACCACCGGAACCCTGCAAGAGACCGGGGAGGTAGGCAGCCATAACGGTAAAGTTTACGGTAAAGTTTATCAGGAATATGCCTTAAAGGCAGATGGGGAAAAAATTAGCCTGCATAAGGATGACGTAGTATCCATCACCTTACAAAAAGACGATGACCCTGCAGTTGAGCTTACACCCAATACTGACAGCACTCTCTGGTTTAATGTACAGCGGGAATCCGGGGATTATACCTTGAGGGTTGTTGACAAAAACGATAATATCTATGAAGCTGTTCTGGATTGGACTACTCCCCAGGCACTGTTAGCAATTAAAACTGGCAATGAGGGAGAGCATGATGGTAATTACTATATCGAATATCGGTTGGGTAATCTCGACTTATCCAGTTTCAGCTGTATGTATCAGATCAAGCCTGATGGTAAGGTAGTTGAGCTCACTGCCAACAGCGATTCCACCCTATGGTTCAAGACCAACAATCAACTTTCCGGAAAACATACCTTCCTGATCAAGCAAACCGGTACCTGGTACACCGCTACTATAAGTTTCTAATCATTTTCAACCGTAAGCCCGACCTCTTTTCAGGGGTCGGGCTTTATTTTTTGCTTCTAACCCATAATCTTTAATATCCATACCACAAATCCGAGTCTCAGATAAATTAGTGTTTTTTAAGAACCGATGAAAGTATATTGGCATAGCCTATTCCCGACCTCTATACTCCAGCGATAGCCAAAACTGCACACAACAACCCTGATTACGATTGTCAATTCGAGTGCGAGCCATTTTCAGGCATTATCCCAGAAAACGTATAGCGGGCAACTCTATGGTTCCTTATCTATCTTGCTATTGCTGGAACCAGTTCTTAATAACAGCCGCCTTCGCACTGCCGATATACGCCAGAGCAAATGATGCACCCCCTGCAGTGGAGGCAGTAGTCAGGGCCAGTCGCTGTAATCCTTTACGGCGCTGGAAAAAGTGCTGGGATGCACCCAACCATTGGATACGGCGCCGCGGTATTACACTGGTTACCAGTCCAAGAAAACGGGATCTTACAATAAGCTTATCTCCTTCGATAGCCCAGGCTGCATCCTGATATTGCCTGTTACCCAGAATAATGGCTGCCACCGGAAGCAGCAAGGATAAATAGCCGTAAGGTACGAATATGCTGATAGGAACAGCTAAAAGCAGTGACGGAAGCAGCAGGCGCATGATGTAAGAAACCCTGGCCCGTGGGTCAATCTGCTCAAGTTCAGTTTCAAAGGCAAATTCAGGAAAAACAGATTGCAAAAAACCTGAGATCTCCGTTTTCTTGAGCAATGGGGCTATCACCACCGCTGTACCAGAGCTATCCCCATATCCTGCACTCACCAGCTCAATAGAGGCCAATCCCAACGGGCGCCTTAACACTCCTTCTACCACCGTTACTGCTTGCAGGCGACGAACCGGCAGGTTTAATTGCTTTTTTTCCACCCATCCTTGCTTGATAAGAATCCGATCACCCTCCCGTAAAAGGGTAAAACCGCCATAACGAACGAGCGACCCGATCAGGGACAGAATCCAGGCCAGAATGATAGCCAGGAAAATACCCAGGATGATAGATAGGTAACTGCTAAGAAACCAATGCCCCAGTTTTTGACCGACTTGTTCATAAATTCGCAGCGAGGGAAACCACTCATCCAGCTGGGAAATAACGGTTAGCATAGCAGCCAGAGTTACCCCAATGCCATTGGAAGTACTGGCTGCCAGCAGCAGGCGACGGGTAGTAAGCTGATAATCTGCTGCTTTTACCTCGCTCTCCACGGTCTGTGTACTTTTACCGTAAAGTACAGTCCGCAGACGTTCGGCTTCCATTCGCTCTAAAGCCACCAGGGAAACCTCAGCTTTTTTGCCTCCTCCTGCCGTTTCCACTTCCAGTTTTACCAGCCCAAACAGTCGCTGTACCAAACCCTGAGATATCTGCACACCATGGATACGTTCCAGCGGAATATTCATCTTTTTCTTAATAAAGAGTCCGGACTCAAGAAGAAATTCCTGTTCCTGAATGGAATAGTTATAGCGCATCCAAAAAAGAATAGTGTACAGAATATAGATAACCCCGGTCAAGGCTAATAGGAAAGTACCCCAGCCCTGAAAAGACGACCACTTGCCTATGATTATGGCCAACCATGGAAGCAGCACCTGCCACATCTGACGCAGGTTTCGGCCTATGAATACCAGTATTGCAGCAGGATGAAGACGATGCGGTTCATACATCTTCATCTACCACCCTGGCCAGACTGGCGATATGATCACGGACTTGCATGGCTACTTCATCTGCCAGTGCAGGGATTTCATGTTCACCCGCTGCCGTGGCGATAATGACCGTTGATAATCCATAGCGGCGGAGCAATGGTCCCTGCTGCATATCCACATGCTGCACCCGGACCATAGGAATAATAATATGCCGTTTAATCCATATACCCTGAAATAGCTGGATTTGCTGGCTGGATATATCATAGCTCCAGCTTCTCCAACGCACTGACGGGATTAGCAGAATGTTAACTACCGCCACAAGTATTAACAGGAAAGCAATAGCAGCGGGAAGCCACATTGGCCAGGACCAGTGCCGTGCTGCAAACCAGGAAGCTGGCAGCAGGAGTGACCAAAATAAGACATTGATTACTCCCGTCCACCTCCAGTATGAGATAGCCTTCTTATCAATCATTTTCCGGTGTTCTATAATGTACACCCCCTGGCCCGTACGCATACTTCCTGCATTTCTTACGGAACCCAAACCATGCATGCCCCAACCCCAATAGCATCGGCCAAATCGAACAAATATATGACTTATTATACGTTTCTAATTATATAGGAACAATGGAATTATTACCTATCCCGTTTATGAGACAGCCAGCCAAAAAATCCCCCACGACCCCGAAATAATGAATGCTCCCTACGTTTGCGTTTATTATAAGAATGACGTAGAATCCATCACTCTGCAAAAAGTGATCAGGATTTAGCCTCCTGTTTAATTAACCATATAGGCCGGAGACAAAACCACGCGTTTTCTCATTTTTAGGATCAGCAAAAAGCGCAGCGGTGGGACCGTATTCAACTACCTTACCGTCCAGCATAAAAACCGTTTCCCTGGCGATACGGCGCGCCTGAGGAAGATTATGGGTGACAATAATAATACATAATTCCCGGGACAGTTCCTCCAGCAGTTCTTCAATAAGTCGGGTCGAGGCAGGATCCAAACTGGAACAGGGTTCATCCAACAGCAGTACCTGTGGTTCTACGGCAAGAACCCGGGCCATCGCCAGACGCTGCTTCTGCCCACCCGAAAGTTTGTCCGCCGATTGGTTTAGCCGATGCTTTACTTCGTCCCAAAGTGCCACTTTACGCAGGCAGTTTTCCACTATATTATCCAGCTGAGACCTTTTATTTACACCATAATATCGGGGACCAAAAAGTACATTTTCCCGGATACTCAAGGGAAGGGCGACGGGGATTTGGTATACCATGCCTACCCGCCGCCTTATCGCAGAAATCTCCTTCGCCTCATATATCCGCGTTTCAAATACCTGGATTTCTCCCTGACAGGTGAAATCCCTTTCGAGCTCAGCCGTACGGTTGATACTGCGTAAAAGCGTAGTCTTTCCACAACCAGATGGCCCGACAATAGCAGTTATAGAATGATTGCAAAAACTTATATTGATGTCCTGTAAAACAAGAGCTTGTCCATACCAGGTACTGAAATTCTTTAACTCTACAGTATTCATCATGCATTGTTCCTTTCTTGTATGCTGTGCAGCCACAGAGCCAGAGCATTGATGAAAACCAGCATAAGCACAAGAACCAGTGCTGTTGCATAGGCATTATCCAAAGACATATGCTCGTTAAACAGAATATAGAGATGATACGGCAGGGCCATAACCGGTTCCAGCAATACCCCCGATGAACTGGCTATAATGGCGGTAGCAGTAACCATAATAGGTGCTGTAGCTCCGGCCGCATAACCCAGAGCTAACAGAATTCCGGCCAGTATACCCGGAACGGCCCGAGGTAATATTACCCGCCAGAAAATATAAGACTCAGATACGCCCAGGGCCCGTGCCACCAGGCGATAGTTATCATCCACCGCCAACAAGGCATTACGGCTGGAAACTACTATAACCGGAAATACCATCAGGCCCAGAGCTACTCCCCCGGCTAAAAGTGATATACCCCATCCGAGCCTGACCACACACAGGGCATATACAAACAGCCCAACCACAATCGAAGGTATGCCCATCATACTCTGTACCAGAACGTTAACTGCTTCAGTCAAGCGTTTATTACGGCCATATTCACTGAGATAGACGGCAGTAGCCAAACCCGGAATGATGGAAAAAATCAAGGCCAGCAGAATCAGCCATAAAGTTCCTTTTATAGCCGGTAATATGCCACCTTCGCTGCCCAGAGGATAACCCTCCGGACTGCCCAGGAGAAAATCGATATTGATAAAGGCTCCACCGCGCCAGATTAAATATGCCAGTATCGCCACCAGCACCAGCAGGATAAATAAACCCGATATCCAGAAAAAGCTCACGAGTATCCGATCGCCAAGATTGCGTTTAATCAAAATTTATTCACCCCGCTCTGAACCCGGCGTAGGAAAATGTTCATTAATAAATTAACCATTATTACCAACACCAATAGTACCAGCCCGGCGGCAAATAAAGCCTGATAATGGGGCGTACCCGGGGTAGCGCTGCCCAATTCCAGAGCAATCAAAGCCGGCAGTGGTTCACCTTTACTGAACCAGGAAGTCGGTACCAGTAAAGTATTCCCGGCCAGCATTAATACCGCCATAGTTTCACCCATAGCCCGGCCAAAGCCCAATACCATAGCTCCTAACATCCCCCTTCTAGCCATAGGAACCAGGATGTGAAGCACAAAGTATGGTTTCGATACTCCCAAAGAGAGACCCGCATAACGATATTCATCAGGCACTGCACGTAGAGCAACCTCGGAATTAGACACAATAAAAGGCAAAACCATAATCGCCAGTACTAAAGATGCGGCAAATAAGGACTCGCCACTGGCCAGGTCAAAGGTGACTTCAAAAAACTTGACGAGTACTGCTGCTCCCAGAAATCCGTATACTACTGACGGTATGCCGGTAAGCATGTTTAAAACCGGCCGGATAACTGCTGCCAGCCATGCCGGGGCAAATTCGGCCATAAATATGGCACAGCCAAATCCTAATGGAGCTGCAATAACCAGAGCTCCTAAGGCTACCCACATAGTACTTACCAGCATAGGAGCGATGCCTAACTCGGGAGGAACAACCACCGGTCTCCAGTTGGCTCCACTTAAGAATTTAAGTACACCTACATTTGACCATACGGGTAAGCTTTCCTGGAATATAAAAAACACTATTGCTATAAGCAGCAGGCTGGATAAAGCCGCAATGGTGGAAACAGCGGCAGCAAAAAATCGTTCCCTAAACTTACGTTTCAATGGTGACTGCATATCTTAATACCTCACTTACTACAGCAAAAAATAGCGAGCAGGATGACGAATCCTGCCCGCTATGTAATCTTTCTGGCAGCTATTTAGAAACAGGAATATAACCCATATCCTCAACCACTTTGAGCCCTTTCTCAGACTGCAGGTAATCTAAAAAAACTTTTTCCTTGCCGTCAGGCTTATTCGGGCTTACCATCAACAGCGGTCGGCCAATTTTATATTCCCCGGACAGGATGTTTTCCGTGGTAGGGGCTACGCCGTCTACGCTCAAAGCTGTAATCTTATCGGGGTTCTGGTTGACCAACCCGGAGGAAACATAACCTATGGCATCTGTATTATCCATAATTTTCCCGGCCAGGGCACCCATAGAGGGTATCTGCAGCGCCTCGGGTGAAATAGGAGTTCCCTTCATGACTGCCTTGTCAAAAACTTCACTGGCTCCACCACCAAGGTCACGTACCGCCACTACGATGTCGCGAGCGGGTAAACTGGGATCCAGTTCATTCCATTTTTTAACCTCACCTGAGAAGATAGCCACTAACTCCTCGGTAGTTAAGTTAGGTTTTACCTGGGCTACAGGATTGGCAGAATTAACTCCAATATCAAGAACATCGGAACCGAGCTGGACAATAACTCCATCAGCAAACTGGGCCTTTTCTTCATCCTTCAGATCTTTTGTTGCCATCCCAAAGTCAAAAGTCCCATCCACCGCTGATTTCAAACCAAAGCCGGAACCACCGGTTGATACGAATATTACTATGGGTTCTTCCGGTAAACTGGCATCTACCTTGTCCCAGGTCTTAAACTCGTCGGTAAAATTGTCAGCACATTTGGCAAGGATTGGTGCCATCGTACTGGAACCACCGATTTTAATAGAAGTTTTTTGATCCGGGACCGAGTTATCACCTGCATCCTGCGGTGTCCCTGCACAACCAGAAATCAGGAATAATGATACGGCAGCGATTAAGATAATAGATAATAACCTTTTAGCCTTCATGAAACCCACCTCCATACTAAAAATAATGTTAAGCATTATATTCTAGTATAGTTAATGGTAGGTTATTTGTCTAATAACTTCTAGTAATAACTCCAGGAAACCCCATAACCTGAGCTAAAACCATGGTTGATTTCCAAGTAAAGAGAGGCGGTTAATGGACTCCCCGCAGTCGCTTAAAGAAATAGGTTTTATTATCTGTTTCTAATTATATAGAATATATTATTTGGTGGTATCAAACCTGTAATGTCCACTTATTTCTTGTCTGGTTAATGCATCTTCTTCTCGTACAGGCTGTCCTCCATTGTGTATAATATACGCCATGCCGTGACGATTTCGTTTATCAGATACAATGGCAATATGAGATGTCCCATATGTAACAATATCGCCGGGCTGCCACGCTTCAATCTCGTATGGGTCCAGAGTAAGTGAAGTTGCATTTCTTTCAAAAAACACTTTTAAGTTAGGTACTCGTCTAAAATCTATATTCGGGTCTGGCTTACCATCCACTCGTGGATATGCTTCGACATTAGCGCCTATATCCGCATTTACCATATCCTTTAATGAATAACCCGCATTTAAAAAAGCTCTCCAAACTAAGTCAGTGCACACCCCTTCATTTTCAGGTGGGTATCCTCCAGCATAATAAGCACTTTTGTACCTGGGTTTGTTTTTGGCATCTGCTCTGGCCCCCAGCATGATATCAGTATAATCATCTATTCCGTTTCCATTACGGTCATTTTTACTGATTACTGTTTCGATACCAAAATCTTCAGCAGTGTAAGTCTTTTGGGGAATCAGATTATAATAAGACAGATAGTAGATTCCTATAGCAGCCAGGACTGTACACATCAAACCGAGCATTTTTTTCATTTTCTAACTTCCTCTTATAATATTTTTAAAAGCACCGGACATCCCTGATCACCATTAATAGAATAATAAGGTTGAGCAGTACCGATTCCTCAACTAGAGCAATATTATTTGTTAGCCTGCGGCTGCTACAACCTTAGAATCCTTATTGTGAATGTACAAATATATTTTAGCAGATTGGATAGGTGTTCACTTATCTGATCGGCAGACTTCCTTACACCAAACAATTCTTTCCCGAATAACATAATTGTAAGATTTAGGAAGGGAGTAGATTGTGATGATATCTGCTGGGGAATTCGTGCAAAAATCCCTGGAGCTGCACTTGTTTTTTCTCCGTATTATGAAGGAACATTCATTTTTCTTAGAAGCTGGATTTATTCCGAAGGACCAAGCTCTAGCCCGGACCGCGGAGGCATTCAAAAACAAGTTCAGCCAGCTCTTGAAGCAAGCAGTAGAATTGGCCAATGGCAATGTGAGTGAGAAGATTCTCAGATCAGGGGAAGTAGTAACGGATAACACTATAGCCGCCGAGGAAAAAACCGAAGAACTATCAGGAATCGACATCGACATTGAGTTAACCAGGAGGGAACTGAGATTAAGATCCGGTCGAGGAAATCCGTCATTGGAAACGAAGGTAGAACAATTAAATGCAGCTGCCATACGAGAGACCAGAGCCTTGATCGATTTCAAGACCTTGCTATTGAATAGAAAGTTAGAATGCAGTTTATTCACGTGGCACTTTCCCCTGCTTATTGAACACCTCCTGGAGGAAGCCGAGTTTTATGTGGAACACTTGGAAAAGCTGCAGGAGAGGATAGCCCCCGATCCTCGTCAGGAAATCGTCGGGGAAAAGGTGTTTTGGGACGATATCATGGGAGAACATGCCCAGTTCATATCTCACCTTTTGGATCCAACCGAGAAAACTTTAATTGCTCAAGCAGATACTTTTGCGCGAGTATTCGCCCGCCTGAAGCAGCAGGCCCAACGCTTTCAGAGAAGTTGTAGAACCGGCCGCAGGCTGCAAGGACTGGTCGCCGAAGAAATGAGGGCAACCCGCAGTCTACGGAATTTCAAAAGTACCGGAGAAGAGCTTATTCTGGCTTGCCAGGTGCGCTCAATCATCATTCCGCTCCTGGCTGATCATGTGTTACGCGAGGCCAATCATTTTCTCAATATATTAGAGCAATTCACGGACAGGTAGTAATGATTATATATTCGACCCAACCTGGTAGAAATCAGGCTATCGGTTTTCCCAAAATGACCAAAAGCCCCATTAGCTAATGGCTCCTGTTTATCTTAATGCAGTCTATTTCCTGCTGGAACCGTCGCTCGATCGGGCCAGACAGTTCAGATCGACTCGTTGGCCTTCGACCATATAGATAACCATCTCACCCACGTTGGTTATATGGTCACCAATTCGTTCCAGATGGCCGGCTGCCAGCAATAGCGATGTAGCCTGGTTTATATTGGCGGGCTCGGCCATCATTAAGGCCAGCAATTCGCGAAATACCTGTTCATACAGAGCATCCATTATTCTTTCATCCTCGATCAGGCTCCAGGATGGGGACGTTTCTTCTTCCACGTAGGATTTGAGGCTTTTACTGAGCATGGTACGGACCAGTTCTCCCATCCGGGGAATATCGATGAGAGGTTTTATATACTCCTGGTCTTTAAGCCGGATAGATAATCGTGCCAGCCCCTCGGCCAGATCCGCCATCCTCTCCAGATCCACTATGAGGCGCAGCGCGGCCCCGATTACCCGCAGGTCTTTGGCCATGGGCTGCTGCAGGGCAATCAACGACAGGCAGCGGCGTTCAATCTCCATCGCCAGGTCATCCACCACATCGTCGGTGGCAATGACTTCCCGGGCCAGGACCTCATCCTTGCGTATCATAGATTTGACCGCTTTATAGACCAGTTCGTCTACCAGGGTGCCCATTTTCAAGATTTCACCCTGCAACTGTACCAGTTCCTTGCTAAACCCGCTCCTAACCATGTTAACCTCCTATCCGAACCTTCCGGTGATGTAATCCTCGGTTCGTTTATCCCGGGGATGGACAAATAGCTTTTCCGTAGGCTGATACTCGATCAGGTGACCATTTAAAAAGAAGGCTGTAGCATCCGATACCCGGGCGGCCTGCTGCATATTATGAGTAACAATTACGATGGTGTATGTGGTTTTTAGTTCAGCAATCAGGTCTTCGAGCTTGGATGCGGATATCGGATCCAGGGCCGATGCCGGTTCATCCATCAAAATGATGGCGGGATTGACTGAAAGCACCCGGGCAATTACCAAACGCTGCTGCTGTCCCCCTGATAGCCTGAGAGCAGAAGCATGCAGACGGTCTTTCACCTCTTCCCACAAGTTAGCCTGTTTGAGGCTTTTCTCCACGATTTCATCCAGCACCATTCTTTTATTAACCCCGTGAATACGCGGGCCATAAGCTACGTTATCGTAAATGGACATGGGAAAAGCGCTGGGTTTCTGGAATACGATGCCCACCTGTTTGCGCAGCTTCACTACATCGGTATCCTCCGCGTAAATGTCAACCCCGTCAATAACCACCTGCCCCTCGGTCCTGGTACCCTCGATGAGCTCGTTTAACCGGTTTAAACTACGTAAAAAGGTTGACTTCCCGCACCCCGAAGGACCGATAAGGGCGGTTACCTTATTGGATTCAATATCGATATCTATATGGTGCAGGGCTTGATACTGCTGATAAAAAACGTTCAGCCCCCGCACCATTATTGCAGCTGAATTCATTGGTATCCCTCCTAGCCTTTTAACCGGTATGAAAACCGGCGCAGGCTCAGATTAGCCAGGTAGTTTATTATCAGGATCATAATTATCAGAAGCAGAGCCGTACCATAGGCACGTTCCATGCTTATGCCTTCTGATGCCAGAAAATAGAGATGCACGGCCATGCTGCGTGCGGGGTCGGTAGGCAGAACCGGCATGCCCAGAGCGCTTCCCGCCGTCAATAATACCGCAGCGGTCTCCCCCACCGAACGGCCAATAGAAAGAATGACTCCGGTTATAATGCCGGGCAAGGCCGAAGGAATTACGATCTTGCTGGTCGTCTGCCACTTCGTAGCACCCAGGGCCAGGCTGTTCTCCCGAAATTCAACGGGAACCGCGGTTATAGCCTCCTGAGAAGTCCTCATGATAGTGGGCAGGATCATCAAGGCCAAAGTAAGTCCCCCGGAAAGCACTGACCATCCCCATCCCAAAAAGATAACAAAAAATACAAAACCGAAAAGACCAAAAACAATGGATGGTATTCCCGCCAGGGCTTCGGCTGATAGCTCCACCAACCTGGTAAACCGGCTTACGCGGGGTTGATACTCGGTAAGATAGACGGCGGCCCCCACCCCCAGGGGGACACTTAGAACCAGGGCCACCAGAGTCAAGTACAGGGTCCCTACGATGGCTGACGAAATACCCCCCTCTTTGCCCATACGTGACGGTATTTCCGTAAGAAACTCCCAGCTGATACAGCCGACTCCTTTGATTGCTACAAAAGCTACAATAGCCACCAGAGTCAGGGCCACGAATACGGCTCCCGAGCAAATGGTGTAATATATTAGCTGCTCTCGCCTATTTCCGAAGGGTTTCATCTATTCTCCCGCTTTCAGGCTCGCCGTAACGACGAGGTTAAGAATTACGATAAAGATAAACAGTACCATACCGGTTGCAAATAACGCCAACTGATGGTCTCCGCTGGCATAGCCCATTTCCAGCACCACATTACTGGTCATGGTTCGTACGGGTTCCACGATAGACCCGGGTATCCTGGTAACATTACCCGTTACCATAACAACCGCCATAGTTTCGCCGATGGCCCGTCCCATTCCCAATACGATGGCTGCGATTATTCCTGAACGAGCGGCGGGCAGAACAATCCGACTGATGGTCTGCCAGCGAGTAGCACCCAGGGCCAGAGAACCTTCCGTATACTCCCGGGGAACGGCTTTGATAGCATCACAGGCTATGTTGACAATGGTGGGCAGAATCATTATTCCCAGAATAATAGCTCCCGCCAGGGCACTGAATCCCGGTCCGCCGATGTATTCCCGAATAAAAGGAACTATCACCGCTAATCCGAAAAAGCCATATACAACCGACGGGATACCTGCCAGTAATTCGACCATGGAGGTCATGATACCAGCTACCCGGGGGGAAGCTATTTCCGCCAGAAAAATACTGAGGGCCATACCCAGCGGTACCCCCCAGATAAGTGCCCCGATGGTTACCAGCAGTGAGCCTACCAGCATAGTGGCGATTCCAAACTGGCCGTTTGCCGGATCCCAGGTGGTGGAAAACAGGAAGTTCTTAATACCCACCCTGGCAACCAGGGGTATTCCCTGACTGCATATGAAAATAATTATGAGGATAATGGCCAGAATGGATACCAGTGCACTGAAAAACAACAGCTTCTCTATCAGGGTTTCTTTCATTATTGGTGCCTGGAACCTGCTGGGGCTAGATTTGATTTTAATCATAAGATCGACTCACCTTAATTATCATTAACTGGAACGAGCGGGTTAATCACACTCCATAACCGTGCTGTTTTCATTCTCTGATGGTGATACCTTCGGTATCATGGAGGTCTGTAATGGATTTTATTTAACCCCGACTGCCCCTTCATCTTCCAGTATCCTCTGTCCAGCATCGCTCAAAACAAAGTCGATGAAGGCCCGGGTCAGACCGACCGGCTCATCTGTTGACACATAGAGAAACGGACGTGAAATTTTGTATTGGTCGGCCTTAACCGTCTCCACGGTTGGTCTTACCCCATCAACTGCCAGAACTTTTACGGTATCATCCAGACTGGCCATAGATATATACCCGATGGCGTTTTTATCTCCCGCTACCATAGTCTTTACCGTTCCGGTGGAATTAGCAATCAACGCCCGGTCACTGAGCGGCTGTTGGTTTAGAACCAACGTTTCAAACCCGTCCCGGGTACCGGAGCCAGCCTCCCGGCTCATCAGGGTAATTTCGGTCTCCTGCCCACCCACCTGTTTCCAATTGGTGATCTGGCCGAGGAATATGTCTCTCACCTGGACCAGGGTCAGGTTATCAACCCGATTGGAAGGATGTACTACTACCGCGATAGCATCCCTGGCGATCTTAAACTCCTGTAGCTCTTTCTCTTCCGGCTTGAGCTCGCGAGATGAAACGCCTAAATCTGCTGCACCGGATCTGGCGGCTTCTATCCCCTGGCTGGAACCGCCACCCTGAACGTTGATCTTGCTTCCGGGATTTTGAGCCATAAATTCTTCAGCCAGTACCTCGGTAAAAGGCTGTACCGAGGTCGAACCAGCTACGGTAATGGAACCGGTTAGCTCTTTTCCTATACCGGCCTCCGGCCCGGTTTTGCCTTCACCACACCCGGCCGCCAACACCGAGGCTAAAACGAAAACCACTACCAACAGCACACCTGTAATTTCCTTCTTCACAAAATAAAACCCCCTTACCAATTGTAGTTTCAGGCTGATGCCTGCTGCTACATCTATGGTAAGGGGTACAGGTTAAACGCCTATTATGACCAGGTTAATTTCTGGCTACAATATTGTAAAAACTTCGTAAACCGTTTCCACCTTTCATAGAAATTTGACAGACCTTCTACCGTAGACCCTGGCGCAGAATTTCGCCTGGTTTCATGTAGTTATGATGCTATAAATACCACTAATAAATCATGGTTTCGCTAACAGTTCTCTCATGCATGTTATCACCGCTATCCCCACGGCAGGGTAAAATAGAAGTTTGAACCCTGACCGGGACGACTCTCAACCCCTACCCGGCCTCCATGTATTTCTACAATGTGCTTAACGATGGAAAGACCCAATCCCGCTCCCCCGTCACGCCGGGTTCTGGCCTTGTCCACCCGGTAGAAACGTTCAAAAATTCGATTCCTTTCTTCCTGAGCTATACCCGGGCCTTTATCAGTTACCGTCACCAGTACCTCATCTTCCTGTTCCTCAAGGCCGATTCTGATGGCCGCACCTTCTGGACTGTGCTTGATGGCATTATCAAGCAGGTTCACCAGCACCTGGGTAAGGAGATCCCGGTCGGCTGCAGCTACAACTTCTCCCGGAGGGAAATCAAGATGCACCATAATCTGCTTCGCGGTTAGCGAAGGCTCGACCCCTTCCAGGGCATATTTTACACACTCAACCAGGTCCAGGCGTTCCATTTTTAAGTTCGCTTCCGCCGATTCCAGACGCGAAAGCTGCAGCAAGCTGTTGACCAAACGAGCCAGCCTCTGGGCCTCGTCATAGATTATACGAGAAAATTCTTGTACGGTTTGATTTTCCGGGTTCTCCACCAACAGCGTTTCTGCAAAACCGCTGATGGAGGTCAGCGGAGTCTTGAGCTCGTGGGAAACGTTGGCAACAAAGTCCTTGCGCACCATTTCCAGCCGCTTGAGCTCGGTGATGTCGTTCAACACCACCAGCACTCCCCGGAAACCCTCGATGTCGGTCACCGGTGCAATACTGGTTTCCACCGTTTTATCGCCGATACTGTGCAGAACTAACTCTTTTCTGACCGCTTCCCGTTCTCTAAATACGGTATCTATGCATTCGGCCAATGAATAACTACGGATAATCTCGATGTACTGCTTGCCCATAGCTCCTTTTTCGCTGACACCCAATAGTTTACAGGCGGCCGGATTAATAAAAGTAATCTGATTTTCCGGATTTACCAGTATGATACCGTTAACTGTATTCTTTAAAACCGTCTCCAGGCGGCTTTTAATCTTCGATATTTCGCTGAGCTTCTCATTCAAATTGTGGGCCATGGTATTCATCGTCCGGGCCAGAACCCCAATTTCATCTTCCCTATTGTATAAAACTCGGCTTTTCAAATTCCCTGCGGCCAGTGAACGAGCCACCTCGGTCATGTCGGATATGGGTCTGGTCAAAGTGCTGACAAACTTTAGACTTAAAGCCGTTGCCAGCAGTCCGGCCAGGATCATAACCGCTAAAATTCCCCACCATAGCCGATGGATGAGCGACTTGATAGCCATCAGCGGCAGAGAAATCCTCACCGCCCCGGGGATTTGGCCCTCCTGAACCACGGGTACCGCCACATACATCATGTTGGTACGAAGCGTACTGCTGTATCGAATGACCGAATAATTGTCCCCCCTGAGAGCGGCAGCAACTTCAGGCCGGTTCCGGTGATTGGCCATGGTAGAAATATCTTCCTGGGAATCAGCCAGGACGGTACCATCAGCTGCGATTATGGTTATCCGGGCTTCGGTATCATGACTGGCCCTCACGGCTGCCCCAGCCATCTCAGAGGAAGGCTGTACAAAATCGTAATCTTGCACCAGCTCCGCTACTAGCCGCGATTCGTACATAAGATGATGCCGAAGGTTCTCCATGTAGAATTTATCTACAGAGCGCGTCACCGTTATACCTACAACACACAAAAAAAACAGGATAAGAATGAGATAAGATATCGTAAGTCTCCACTTGAAGGTTCTAGCCATTGCTCGGCTCCTCAAACTTATAACCTATCCCCCTGATGGTCTTAATATAGACAGGGTTCCGGCTATCCGGTTCAATCTTGTCACGCAGCTTGCTGATGTGTACATCCAGTACCCTGGTACGCGATGATTCATCATACCCCCACAACGTACTCAATAAATAATCCCGCTTTAAAACTCTTCCCCGATTACGCACCAGCATTTCTAGCAGTTGGAATTCCTTCAAAGTGAGGTCCAGTTTCTCACCCCGTAAATACACCTCATAGTTGGCTGGTTTTATTATCAAATTCCCTGCCTCGATTTCTTCGGGGGCATCATCCGGCTCAGCACGACCCCGTCGTAAAATGGCCTTTATCCTGGCCAGAAGTTCCCTGACGCTGAAAGGCTTGGTTACGTAGTCATCGGCACCGATTTCCAATCCCAGAACTCGATCAATCTCCTCGTCTTTGGCTGTTAGCATTATAATCGGGGTATAGATTTTTTCCTGCCTCATGCGCCGGCAAATTTCCAGCCCATCCATACCTGGTAACATCAGGTCCAGCAATATTAAATCCGGAAATTCCGTGTGTATCTTTTCCCAGGCTTCGTTACCTTCAAAAGCCGCTATGGTAGCATAACCCTCCCGCTGCAGGTTATGGGTCACCAGCTTAACCAACGACTCCTCATCATCTACCACCAATATCCTGGCTTTCATTTGTAAACACCTCTTATTTCCATCATACAGGGATTTTAAATCACCTACATGGTATCACAGCATAAGAGAAAGATGCCAAAAGTTACTGCAATTTTACAAAGAGTTTACAAAAACATAATGTACTCTGTTATATGGGGATTGGTTCTGAATCCAACTGAAGGTAATGGGACTTACATGCTTTTTCATGCCCCTGATGGTGATACCCACGGTAAATGCAGAAGAGACGCCAGGAAGGCCCACTCTCGTAACCGAGTTAACCGGGCATTATTCCTGGCGTCTCATCTATTTCTTCACTAGAAATGACTCTGGTATCTTATTTAACTTGGATACCGGGAGCCATTATTGTTCATTTCTGGAGCCTGGGTTCCCTGCAGGTCGTCGTTAATGACGGAAGGCTCAACATCGAACGAACCGTCGTTGATAAATACCACCTCATTGCATTTGGGGCAAATAATTTCAATAACATCTTCGTCTTCCAGGACATCATCCTCGAAGTAGACCTTTTCCCCACAGTTCAGACACGTAACCTCTACATAATCGTCGTCATCTAGATAAGCTTCCGGATAGAGTTCTTCGCTCAGCTCGAGGAGGTCATCGTCGATGCTCTCCACATAGAATTTGAACTCCTCAAACTCGCTCCTCAGCAGGGAAATGTCATCCACCATATCATCCAACACATCCAGGACTCCATCCATAATCCTGCCCTGCGGGTCGGTATCAGCTATACCGAGGCCTTCACTCAGACCCTTTAGATAGCTTATTCTTTCCGACAGCCTGCCCAATTCTATTCCCCCTTATCACAGCGACATTCTCTCCTGA
>JAAZLJ010000254.1 GCA_012799365.1 Syntrophomonadaceae bacterium
GATAAATATAACGGAAACATATTTTTCCAAAAATATTCATCAGCAACCATTGTTAAAGAAGTAGATATTAATGATAAAGCACTATACATGGATATATTTATTGTAGGATAAGCTGGAAGCCAAACAGCAGCCGAGCAGTAGAACCGGCCCAATAATATCTATTCGCGTAAAAAGAGCGGCCCCATGATTCGATGGGGTCCGCTCTTTTAACATTTTTCAACCCCGCGTCAGTATCCATATTGATTCTTAGTAAATTCAGCAAGAACGCGGCTTTTACCTACCCTGATGGTTATTATGAGAATACTATACGGTCGACGAAAATATCAGGATCTACTGTAAGCATCTGTTTAGCAGGTGCTTTTTTCATGGTACGCCCGGCGTGGGCGCGATCTAATGGGTGAAAGTCCCTGGTGAGAGAAAAGGCCGTAATAATAAATTCGAGCCCGGTCTCCGTCACCAAAGTATAGAGTATTAATCCCGCTGATTTCAGCGGGATTTTTTATTAGCCGATCTACTCTTTTAATTGTTTGACTTGTACTTTTATGATGGCCAGTCGTGAGATCCTTGACGCAGTGGGTCCTAATTTAGTACCATATTTGTACTGAGGTGATGAAGGGTGAATATTAAGGAAGACATCAGGCCTATTTCATATATCAAAGCTAATGCTGCTGAGATTCTGGCGCAAGTGAACGAGACCCATCGACCTGTCTATGTTACTCAAAATGGTGAGGCCAGAGCGGTTTTGCTGGATACTGAGTCCTACGAAAAAATGAGAAAAACTCTCGGATTATTAAAACTATTGGCTCAGGGAGAACAGGATATAGTGGACGAAAATGTCTTGTCGCAGGATGATTTTTTCTCAGCCCTGGATGATGATTTTAAAAATATAGGGTCATGAGCAAAGGTACCTACCAGGTTTTCTGGACCCAAACAGCCCAGCAGGATTTAAGGAAAATTATTGCCTACATTGCTGCTGATAGTGAAACTCAAGCCAGAAAAATTTACTCAGCTATTAAACAAAAAGCCGATAACCTGCACCAGATGCCACTGCAAGGAAGAATCGTTCCAGAATTAAGTTTTTTCGGTATTTTAATCTATAGGGAGTTAATTTACCGATTATGGCGAATCATTTATAGGACTGAAGGTAATAAAGTATGGGTATTGGCTGTGATTGACGGCAGAAGAAATGTAGAGGATATATTGCTGGACCGATTTATTTAGATTGAAGCCGGAACCTGCCCAACGTCAGAAACGAGGGTGTGCCACTATTTGGTATCTTACGCGTGTCATAATTCCGCCCATGCAGGCGGGTTTTTTATTGGTTAATTTGCATCCGTTAAAGAAGCTCAAGTATAATAATTACAAAGTTTGGATTTACTTACCGACGCTTTTGGCGAGACATATCAGGCATTACACCTATTAAGAGGAGGGCAGTGAATATGTCTATTCCCCGGCCCGAAAAAAAATACACCTACGGTGATTACCTGAAATGGTCGGATGAAGAGCGCTGGGAACTCATTAACGGGGTACCCTACGCTATGGGACCAGCACCTTTAACCGAATACCAGCAGATATTGGGAGAATTATTTGTGTCCCTGGCATTATATTTCAGAGAGAAAAACTGTCGGGTATTCCCGGCTCCTTTTGATGTGCGCTTACCCCAGAGTGATGAAAAGGATGAAGAAATTTCAACTGTTGTACAGCCAGATATTGTAGTGGTATGTGATCCCGACAAATTGGATGAACGAGGCTGTAACGGAGCACCGGATATGGTTGTGGAAATAATATCTTCATCCACAGCCAAGAAAGATCTGAATGAAAAATTCAACCTTTATGAACGAAGCGGGATCCAGCAATACTGGGTGGTCTTTCCTAAATACAAGGTTGTAGATATCTATAACCTTGATGAATCAGGCCGATACAAAAAAACTGAGAGCTGCTCTGTCGGTGAACGAATAACGAGCCAACTTTTCCCGGGCCTTGAGATAGATGTAGATGTAATATTTGCTGAATAAAGTGC
>JAAZLJ010000187.1 GCA_012799365.1 Syntrophomonadaceae bacterium
AATGACCATTTCAAAAAACTTATTCTTCTTTACTTTATTAAATGCGCGGTCGAATTTGGGCCAGCAGCGGTTGAGCTGCTCATGATTATTGGTTTCCTGGAAAAGTTTTATCTCTTTCAGAACACTCATGACCCCCTGCAGTTGGGCATCAAGTTGATTATAGTCGTTTTTTAGCCTGGTAAAGCGTTTCTTCAAGTATTCTCTATCATAATCTGTTATAAGGATATTACACCAATCCGGGTCTACTACCTGATGAAAAAAGAAATTTCCAGCGATGAGTTCTTCCAATAATCGATACGTTGTTCCCTTAATGTCTGCACCTCCACGGGTGGTATTAATAACCTCTATCCCCTCCATGGATTGAATGTAGTGCTCCATATTCATTCTCATGCGGTCAAATCCCGGGCTGGTATATATTTCAACGCCCTCAACATCTTTTACTCGGACTAATCCTTTCGTTTTATCGGGGTCAATACGATAGTCCTTACCATATTCAATCCCCCCGGCATAATGTCGATCACCCGCATAAGCCAGGTTTTGTCCCACCAATATAATAGGGTTGAAGCCCAGTTTGTACAGTAACTGCAGGGTAACTACGGCTATAGATGGGGCATCCATTACCCCGTCTAACCGGGTCTCATCATCCAGTTTTAATAAATAGGAAGAAATCATGTCCTGGCTGGTGATCATGTGCAGTTTGATTTCACCCGGATAGTTTTCCAGGACTTCATAGCCCACACTACTGCCGAAAATGAGGGGGATATCCGTAATTCCTTCCTGGGTAATACGTGCAAAGACCATTTTCTGGTTGGCTGCGCCGGGATCATAGGTACATTGGGCATGGGGATGAATCCCGGCATCAATTAAAGAGTTTACTGCTGACCCCACTGAAAAAATATAGGCCAGTTCGTTTTCTTTAATATAACGCAGGTTTTCAATTTCATAATCCAGGGAAGGACCCGCTGATACCAGAATGGCGGGTTTGTCTTTAAACCATCCGGCACGCTCGGCCAGGATATTGGGGGTATTAAGTACTTCTTTGAAGTTTCGGAGGCTGTTGATTATCCAGCGTTTTTCAAAGGCAAAATCGGTAGCCAGAGAAATCCTCCGGGAACTGACCACTTCTTTGAAAAGTTCTAAAAATGATTGAAATTTTTCCGCAAATGCAGTCCTGTAGCTCGGCAGGTCTACGAATAATATATTTTCTTGTATCTGGGCAATCGTTCTACGAAGAAAAGCCTCTGCATCTTTTGGCGAGGTTTCTACCACAATTTCATGCAGGTGCCGTACGGGCAGGCTTTTTAATTCATTATGAGCCAGGAAAGCGGCAAATACTTCAGGAACCGGTTCATAAATGGAAAAGCTGAGATGAGGGTACCTCTCCAGCAGTTCTCTTATATGGTATCCCAGGCCGGTCCCATAAAAAATGACATGCTCATACTCTTCTACATTTTTGAGTCCTTTAACAATGGTTTGGGCCTCACGCAGCGGATTATAGCGGCTGTGTAAGAAGGTATCCCTATCCTCTCCGTACAAGCATAAGGTAGGAAAAGCCTCAACCCGTGAAGGAATAATTTCCACCAAAGCGAGATTCTGCTGGCTCTCCGTTTCCCGATAGGCGTCCCAGACCAGGGGAAAGTTTTCTTTCATAAATACGATATTATCAACCGGAATCATTTTAAGCCTCCACTACTTGAGAGATGGTACAGCTGCCAATAGTTCCCGCATCTGCGGCAGCACTTCATAAAGCAGAAGGTCACCGACACTCACATAGTCGGTGTATTGAAGCGGTTCATCTAACTCGGTAGCGATTGCCTGCAGCTCCCGCACCTTCTGGCAGTAAATATTCCATTTTTCATAGTCCTCGACGATGTCTGCCAGGCCAGGCAGGTCATCCATTGCTTCTGTAGACTGGGATAACCACTGCAGGCCTTCCAGAAAATCCGATAGGTTCTGCCAGGTATCTGTGTTAACGTCTGTATAAAAAGACTCGGCCAGGTTCTCCACGGCCGGGATGGAGCGTTCAAGATAGGCGGCAGCTGATATCAGAATACTCTGCACCAGCTCCCCAATGGATTGAAACTCTACCTGAACTTTTTGGATGTTTTCCAGGTTGGTTTCAAGATACTCCCTATGTTCATCGTAAACCGCCACCTCATCAACCAGCATATGGCTGAGGATCAAGCCGGAAGAATCAGCTGCTTTTTCTACAGCTTCCAGAAGCATTTTCAGTCCTTTTTCACTATTTTCGAATTCAGTTATGGTATCCCCAATCCAAAGCTGCATATATAATCCTCCCAGATAAGGTCATTATTGTTAAACCCCACATCATAACCGCAGAACCGCGGGCTGGGAATAGATATTAAAACTGGTAAATCCAGTTGTTGGTTTCGCCGTTGTTATTCTCCAGCTTAATCTAATTATCGAAAAAAAGACCGGTAATCTTTAACCTTTTGGAAATCCGGTCGAGTTCGGAATTTACAAAGTAAAAGACCCCGGATGAGCCGGGGTCTCAGAGTTGTCATGCAGGCTGATGGGGCCGCGCTGTGTCCCATCAGCAGATTAAAATAGTTCCTGTTCAAATGGGTGCCGATACCAGATAATGCGGGCACTGGAACCGCTCCCTATATCCGTACTACCGCAGCAGCTGGAGTACGCCCTGGGGCTGCTGGTTGGCCTGGGCCAGCATAGCGTTGGCGGCCTGGGCCAGGATGCTCATCTTGGTGAATTCCATCATTTCCTTGGCCATGTCCACATCGCGGATACGCGATTCGGCTGCGGTCAGGTTTTCCGATGAGGTTCCCAGGTTATTAATGGTATGCTCCAGTCTATTCTGCAGCGCCCCCAGCTTGGCACGTTCGGCTGAAACATTTTCGATAGCATTGTTAATAGTCGTAATAGCACTGTTAGCAGTTGACTGGGAAGAAATATCGAGTCCACCGATGTTAACAGTATAAGAATTATCAGTAGTAACTCCGCTTGCCTTTGCATCAAGCGTTAATAATACGGTAGTGTTATCTTTAGCACTTTTAAATTCTATCCCACTACTGGAAGTAGCTACAACATTTTTGCCACCGTCAAGTAGCTGGTAGCCACTACCTACTAGCTCTATCGTATAATCTCCAGCCTCTAACTTGTGTGTAAATTGCGCTGTACCGGTTACTTCATTATTTGATATGGTAATCGTCCCGGTATCTACTTTTTGTTCAAAGGTAATAGTATCTTTACCCAGAGTTCCGGCTTCATTCCCTACCCATGTCTTTCCACTATCACTGGTAGTAGCTACAACATTGCCGTTTGCATCTTTCAGATTGGCACCATCAATCGTATAGGTGCCATCAGCTTTGTTATCAGCAATAGCTTGTCCGCTACCACCAGAAGTAATCTCAGCTGTCAATTCGATTTTAGCATCGCCTACCACAGTCAGGCTGTTAGCCCGCATATCAGAGATCTCTAATTGTAGATTCTGGCCTTCATTGGCCCCTATATGAAAGACTCCATCAAAGTCACCATTAAGCAGGTTCTGAGTATTGAACTGAGTAGTCTGACCGATTCGAGAAATTTCTTTGGCCAATTGGTCTACTTCTTTCTGCAGTTCACTTCTATCAATCACGACGTTAGTATCGTTGGCAGACTGTACCGCCAGTTCTCTCATCCTCTGGAGAATACTGTGGGTTTCGTTCAGAGCACCTTCAGCGGTCTGGATGAGGGAAATGCCATCCTGAGCATTTTTGGCCGCCATGTCCAGCCCCCGGATCTGACCTCTCATCTTCTCACTGATGGCCAGGCCAGCCGCGTCGTCCCCCGCCCGGTTGATGCGCAGAC
>JAAZLJ010000188.1 GCA_012799365.1 Syntrophomonadaceae bacterium
ACGGAGTGTGGTTAACCCGCTCGCTCTCGGACTCGTCGACTGCAGTATATCTGCGTCCATCAGCGGTATCTGCGGTTCCAAATTATTGTCATAGCATATTACTCGATAAGGCGAGCAGCGACTTTTTTAACCTCGGCCTTGACCTGTTGTTCGTCGATGGTGGTAAGGCGCCGATTTTCCATGAGAATACGGCCGTCTACTATGACGGTGTCCACATCGGCTGACTGTCCTGCATAGGCCAGATGGGCAACAATATCATGATGGGGGTAATAGTGCAGCTGGTCCAGGTCTACCAGAATCAAATCCGCTTTCATCCCCGGTTTTAGCATACCCGCCTCACCCTCCAGTCCCAGAGCCCGCGCTCCGTTTACCGTAGCCATTTCCAGGGCCTGGTAAGCTGGAATCACCTGGGGATTCATGGAGTTCACCTTGTGCAGCAGGGCACAGGCCCGCAGCTCTTCCACCATATCCAGATTATTGTTACTGGAAGCCCCATCTGTACCTAAAGCGACGGTTATATCCGCTGCCAGCATTTCTGGTACCCGGGCAATACCACTGGCCAGTTTCATGTTGCTCTGCGGGTTATGCACCACCCTTACCCGATGGTCAGCCAATATAGATATGTCCTCATCGGTAAGATGTACACAGTGAGCCGCCAGCACCGGATATTTGAAAACTCCTGTATCTCTTAACAGGGCAGTGGGAGTTTTCCCGTACTGCTGCATAATGTCATCAAATTCACTCCTGGTCTCGGCCAGGTGAATATGAATACCAACCCCGAGTTCATTGGCCAGGACCAGGACCTTTTCCAGGTAATCGGGTGGACAGGTATAAGGGGCATGGGGCCCTAACCAGAACTGGATGCGGCCCTCCGCCTGGCCGTCCCAGCGGGTGATGAGTTCCCTGCTTTCGGTCAAAGCCTGTTCGCTCTCCGGTCCCACCCCTATCATGCCCCGTGACAGGCAGGCACGAATTCCCGTTTTCTCAACGGCCCGAGCAGTGTCATCCATGAAAAAATACATATCAGCAAAAGCGGTAGTTCCCGACTTGATCATCTCGGCAATACCCAGCATGGTTCCCCAGTAAACATCTTCCCCGATAAGTTTAGCCTCCAGAGGCCAGATACGGGTTTCCAACCATTCCATCAAGGGCAGGTCATCAGCATAACTGCGCAGCAAAGTCATGGCCGCGTGAGTATGGGCATTTACTAATCCAGGCAAGGCTGCCTGGCCGCGGCCATCAATAATACGTTCGAAACCAGCACGGTCGGGGGGAGTCCCAGCTTCGACTCGGGTTATGAACTGACCCTCGACCGTAATATACCCCTGCTCAATGTTATTATCGGCTCCGGTCATGGGCACTATGTATAAGTTTTCCAGCAAAATTCGGGATCTGTTTTCCTTCATAAGAAACACCTCGCTTGCTTTTTCCCTGGTCATCCTGTCCGTCAGTATGGCCACACCGCTTTAAATGCACCACCACCCGGCTTTCATCTACGGCAGTTTTGTGGCTCCATAGGCTTCGAAGGCAGTCTTTAACTCCATAATCTGCTCTGCTGACAGACTGTTTACCCGGCCGAGAATGTGCGCATATAGTGCCACCTGAGCAGTTTTTTCCGCCACCAAGCAAACCTTGAGGGCAGTATCAGCCGTGTCACCCAACCCCACCAGACCATGATTGGCCAACAAAACCGCACGACTGCCCTGTTCCAGGGCCTGTACTGCTCGATCAGCCAGGCTTTCGGTACCACACATGGCATAAGGAGCTACCGCCACCGGCCCACCCAACAGCTGGGCTGTTTCTTCCAGTACCACCGGAATGGGAACCCCGGCCACGGCAAAAGCCGAGGCTGCCGTGCTGTGCACATGTACCACCGCCCCCACCCCGGGGCGGTGGCTATAAATACGCAGGTGTAAAACCGTTTCGGTCGAGGGTTTCCATTTCCCCTCGATGACTGTTCCCTCACCATCGACTGCGACCATATCTCCTGGGGTAAGCCGCGCATACTCCATACCGCTGGGAGTGATCATCATACCTTTCCCGTCTGGCAAACGTATACTGACATTACCCCAGGTTCCGATAACCAGGCCCTGCTGGTACATCTTCCGGGCCGTGTTAACTACTTTTAGCCGTTCCTCCGCATACCGCATTATCGATCCCACCTAACTTATTGCTCAAAAACCAATAATTTGCAACCGCATATGTACGCTGATGGAACTTTTACAAATTTTCGCCGCATCAACCTTAGATTCGGTTCAGCTCTGCCAGGGTTTCTGAATAGGGAGGCCGGGCCACCCCTTTTTCTGTAATAATTGCATCGATGAGGTAATGGGGAGTAACGTCGAAAGCCGGATTATGGACATCTATGTTTGACACCGTGATCGGAGTACCCATTACGGTTCTCACTTCATCCGGATCACGGTATTCAATAGGTATCTGCTGCCCACAAGCCAGCGAAAAATCGATAGTGGACATGGGTGCAGCTACATAAAATGGGATTTGATGATACCGGGACAGCACGGCCAGTGAATAGGTTCCTATCTTATTGGCCGTATCACCATTGGCAGTAATACGATCTGCCCCCACCATCACCCCATCGACCTCTCCGGCCTGCATCAAGGCACCGGCCATGCCATCAGTAATCAAGGTAACCGGGATGGAATCCTGATATAATTCCCACGCTGTTAACCGGGCTCCCTGCAGTACCGGCCTGGTTTCACAGGCATATACATTCATCAATTTCCCCTGCTCAAAACAGCTTCTCACCACCCCCAAGGCAGTGCCATAACCACAAGTGGCCAGAGCACCGGCATTACAGATAGTGAGAATACGAACCTGGTCCTGGAAAAGATCCGCCCCATAACGGCCAATAGCCTGGTTGGCAGCCACGTCCTCGGTAAAAATAGCCCGGGCCTCTTGCAGCAAGACCGCTGCCAGCTGGTCCGGCAACAATGCCTGATTCTCATGCCAGACCTGCCGCATCCGCTTCAGGGCCTGAAAAAGGTTAACCGCCGTCGGCCGGGTACCGCTCAGCAGTTCCAGGGCTTTTTCCAGGTATTCAGCCAGTTCCTCCTGATGACCCCGATAATTCCGAGCGGCCAGAGCCACACCATAGGCGGCTACCACCCCGATAAGGGGAGCTCCCCGCACCACCAGATTACGGATGGCTTCTGCCACTTCTTCCACAGTCACACATTTCTGGTAACTGATCTCCGCCGGTAATCGAGATTGATCCAACAAATACAATTGGTCATCTTCCCAATATACAGTCTTAACCAAGTTTCTACCCCTTTTTCATTTGCTGCAATTTTTCTATTTCCCGTAGGATATCATCACACCCACATCCCCGGGCCTCGGAAATTAAAGCCAGGGTATTCATCAATAGTTTTCTTGTATGGGCCGCGTTGGCACCCATGAGTTCTACCACTTCACTGTGAGTTAGTTTGGCCGGTGCAATACCAGCAGCATAATTGGTAACTGCACCTACACAAGCATAGCAGATGCCTAATTCCCGGGCCAAAACACACTCGGGTACACTGGTCATCCCTACTACATCACCGCCCAACTGCCGGTACATCCTGATTTCGGCAGCCGTTTCAAACCGGGGCCCCTCCGCACACACATAGACCCCACCCTGGTGTACCGGAATCCCCTGCCCAACAGCGACCTTCCCCAGTACGGCACGCAGTTCCTTACAGTAAGGGACTGTCATATCACAATGAATTACCCCGTGGGTATCCCCATCATAGAAAGTACTCTCCCGGCCCCGGGTAAAATCGAGAAACTGATCTACCAGTACAAAGTCCCCCGGCTTCATATTAGGATTCAGGGAACCCACTGCCGCTGTAGCGATGATCCGTTCTACCCCCAACAGATGGAGAGCAAAAATATTCGCCCGGTAATTAATAAGATGCGGGGGTACTGAATGTCCGGCACCATGCCGGGCCAGAAAAGCAACCTCCATTCCCTCATAGGTACCGATGGCCACCCGCGCCTGACCATAGTCATTCTCGAGTACCTGCTCTCTTACATCTTCCAATATCCCGGGGTTATACACTCCGGTTCCTCCGATAATAGCTATCTTAGACATCCCGCCATCCCCTTCCCCTGAATCTTATGCAAACAATGCCTCTACATACTCTGCGGCATCAAATTCCCTTAAATCCTCCAGAGTTTCCCCAATACCAATCAGCTTGACTGGAATATCCAGTTCCTTGGTGATGGCAATGACGATACCGCCTTTCGCCGTGCCATCCAGTTTGGTCAGAGCAATACCGGTAACCCCGGTAGCCTGGTAAAATTCCTTGGCCTGGCTTATGGCATTTTGTCCGGTAGTAGCATCCAATACCAGCAGAACTTCGTGAGGCCCATCAGGATATTCGCGCTGAATCACCCGCTTCACCTTGGCGATCTCGTCCATCAGATTGGACTTGGTATGTAAACGACCAGCCGTATCGATGATGAGAAAATCCGCTTGCCGAGAACGAGCCGCATTGACGGCATCAAAAACCACTGCTCCAGGATCCGCACCTTCCTGGTGCTTGATGACCTCAACCCCTACCCGGTCAGCCCAGATCTGCAGTTGATCTATAGCCGCCGCTCGAAAGGTATCAGCCGCGGCTATGATGGTCCGGCTCCCTTCCTGTTTGAAACGGTAGGCCAGCTTGGCGATAGTGGTGGTCTTACCCACTCCATTAACTCCTACCACCATGATTATAGTGGGGGGTTCCGCAGCCAGACAGAGACTGTTATCCCGATCTGTGGTCATTATGGCAGCTATTTCTTCTTTAATAAGGCCTTTTACATCTTCTACCTCGGTAAGCCTTTGCTCTTTTACCCCCTGCCTCAAACTATCAACCAATTCCAGGGTAGTATTCACTCCCACGTCTGCCTGAATAAGTATAGCCTCCAATTCTTCAAAAAAATCCTCATCCAGGCGCCGACTGGTTTTAATCAACTGTTCGACTTTCTCGGTAATATTCTCGCGCGTCTTGGTCAAACCTTTTTTCAAACGAGCGAAAAGCCCTTCCTTCTTCTTCACTGGCTCCAGATCGGATACGGTTACCTCCTCCGGCTCAATCTGCACCGACGGTTCAGAGATCTCAGATTCCGTCTCATCGCTGGCTGCTGGTACAGCTGGTTCAGCCTCAACTACCGGCTCCACTTCTGTCTTACCCCGACCCTTTCTGAATCTATCCAGGAACCTCATGACCTATCTCACCTTCCACTAATAATTCTTTTATCCAGCCAGTTCCCCGGCTTCCTCCACCGTTAATGAGTATACCCGGGAACTCCCTTCCTCGGGCATGGTCACCCCATAAATGGTTTCCCCGGCTTCTATAGTGCTCTGACGATGGGTAACCACTACAAACTGAATAGATTTTGACATTCGCCGTAAAAATGAACCAAACCTATCCAGATTCACCTCGTCCAAGGCCGCATCTATTTCATCCAACAGGCAGAAAGGCGCAGGCTTGAGCCGCAGTAGAGCAAAAATAAATGCGATACAGGTTAATGCCCGTTCACCTCCGGATAGCAGATCCAGCGATTGTCTCCGCTTACCCGGCAATTTAATCATCATCTCCACCCCGGAGCCCAACTCAGGAGCCTCCCCATCCAGGGTTAGACGAGCATAACCACCTCCAAAAATCTCGATAAAGGTTCGGTTAAAGCTATCATCGGCCAGCTGCAGAAA
>JAAZLJ010000189.1 GCA_012799365.1 Syntrophomonadaceae bacterium
AGACAGATTCATAATATCTTTAAATACTACAACAACCCGCACTTCAGGCTCCATGTGGCTCAAAATGACCTGTATCTCCTCTATAGTCTCGCCTGAACCGCGTGGTAGATTATCTTGTTCGGTCTCCGTTTTTTTAGACCTGTCAACTAACCGGGAAAAGCCCCCCGGCTTTTGCTGGAGAAGTTCTTCCAGGCATACACTGACCGCAATGCGGTATAACCAGAGATCGAAAGCCTGCTCCCCTTTGTACTGTTTCAGGGAACGGTGCAGTTTGACCATCGTTACCTGGGTCATGTTCAGCGCTTCTTCCTTGGTGCCCATACAAAAAAAGGCTATAGTATATACCTTATTCATATATCTTTCCACCAGTTCGTCAAAAGCCTCCATCTGCTTGCGGCTGGCTCGACGCACCAATTCCTCGTCTATCATTGGATGGATATCCCCTTCACCTTTTAAATGCGAAGGCCTCCTGCCTACCCTACCGCTTATTTTTCTCCATCATAGACTGAATATCCTGCTACCGATCGAATGCAAGAGAAATGCCAGCTAATTGCCAGTATACCATAGCTTGAGAAATACCATCCCCATACCTTGCAAAAATCTAATGGTATGATATAATGATTTTTGCATCGATAACTATTCATAGTGATACGGCCGAGTGATGGAACCGGCAGACGTGCTTGACTCAAAATCAAGTGAGGTTAACCCTCGTGTGGGTTCGAATCCCACCTCGGCCACCATGGATTATCAAGGGGTTTTACCCCTTATTTTTATTACTAGACCCTGCCTTCATACACTCATCCTGTTACTGAACATTATGAATAACGCTAGGATATAAAATAATTCTTGTAAAAGTTATTATTCTAAGATAATCAGCGTTTATCTGCGGCTTCAACTTCCACAGCAGAAGCGGTTTTTTGATCTTTTAGCGATTCAGGGTAATATATAAATATCAAACACCGTTATTTAAAATCGAGAAAGGGGAATCGATGCTATGTCAGAACGAACTGTGTATGATGTAGCCGTCATCGGATGTGGCCCAGCCGGGTTATCGGCGGCCATAAATGTAAAGGTACGAAACCGTACTGTGGTGGTACTGGGGACCGAGGTCTGCAGCCCACCCCTGAATAAGGCACCCCGCATTGAAAACTACCTGGGTTTTCCCGGTGTGGCTGGAGCAGAACTGCGCGACAACTTTGTAGAGCACACCACCAGCATGGGTATTGAAATCAAACGCGATAAAGTAGATGCGATTCTACCTGAAGATGACGGGTTCATGATAACCACCCGGGAGGAAGTAATCCGGGCCCAAACCGTGGTGATGGCCACCGGCATTCCTTATCGGCCCCGCCTGCGGGGAGAAGCTGAATTTCTGGGTCGGGGACTCAGCTATTGTGCCACCTGTGATGGCCCCTTGTACCGGGACAAAGATATAGCCATCATCGCCCATTCAACCGAAGCCGAGGTAGAGGCCAATTACATGGCTGAGATCTGCCGTCAGGTGTTTTACCTTCCACTCTACGATGGAATGGCTAATTTAGAGCCGGAAATAAAAGTTATTGAGGGTAAGCCAACCCGGGTAATCGGCGATAACACCGTCACTGAACTGCACCTGGGTGAGGAACGGTTAAAAGTAGACGGGGTGTTTATAGTGGGAGCCGAGACCCCTCCAGAAAGCCTTTTCCCTGGACTAAAAATGGATAATAACCATATTGCAGTGGATCGCAATATGCAGACCTCAATTCCAGGGCTGTATGCCGGCGGCGACTGTACCGGCCCCCCTTATCAGGTAGCCAAATCGGTGGGTGAAGGCCAGATAGCGGGCCTCAATGCCGCCAAATTGGTGGTAGCCAAACGCTCCAAGCGAAAGCCGAAGTAAATTCCAACAGGACGGTTCTTGACTTACATCTCAAACATACTGTAGCAGAAGCTTTAGCTTCCGCGGGGAGCTGAAGCCTCCCCTACTGCCAGGGTTACCACACTCCCGTTATGATGGACCTTACTCAGACAATTAAGCTGCAGCATGCTTTAATCAAGGCAAAACCGTCGCCTGTCAATCAAAGATGGTTAATTTCTCAGCGTCCTAACTACAAATAAAGTGTGAGAAAGGTTAATATAACCGTAGATCAGAAGAGGAGAAAATGATTTTATGGCTGCACGTTATAAAGGTAACAACCGACTGGGACAGGTAGCACCGGAAGCTGCACCCGGACATAGTCTCTGGTTACGGATGCAGCCAGCGGATGTCCATCTTTTTATGACGCTTATAGAAGGATACACCCATCTTGCCTTCCCAGTACAATACAATCCTCAACAAGGAGTGATCCTGCTTCACACCACTCCCGATTTTTGGAAAGATATTAATGAAATAGTTAGAACCTTACCGGTAAGAATCAACGCCTCCTCCCCAAGTATTGTATAAATGGGGACCCTTGTAGTAGAATTAGAGGTAATATAGCAAGGAGGCAGGAGATATGAGAAAGGGAACCCTTGTGTTCCTAATTCTTGTGGTATGCTCAGCAGTTGTAATAGGCAGTACCGTAGGGTTGCTTCATAACCATCACCACCTGGCCGCACTCTATACCAAAATGGAAACCCCGGCCGCACAGACCGATAATATACCCGAGGTAGAACCTCCCATTCCGGCCGGAGATAAGGATAACTTAAAGACCGAACCAGTGAAAAATCCAAATCCATCCCGAAACATGGCCAGCAACAGACAGCACCCGGCCGTAGGGAGCCAACAGCAGTTACTGATACTAACTGAGGATGAGGTCCGGGAGATTTATTCCATGTTTATGGAGCTGGGATATGACCATGACCAACTGTCAGATGCTACCGCATCTTTTCAGCAGGATCACCAGTTAAAGCCCACCGGCTTTTTGGATGGAGCCACCCTGCACCAGGTTATTCAGCAGGTAAAGCTCAAAAAGGTTGGCGCATAGATAGGATTTGAATTCAAAATACATAATATATTCACTCCAGCATGGGTTTCGTAGTAGAATCAAATATAAAATTATAAAACAACTTTTAAGGAAGTATGGTAACCCGGCATAGGACGTGCGAAGTCGACGATTTTTCGACAAGTGTCGACGAACCGAAGGCGGAGCCTGACTGCGACAGCAGACCGCGACCGAAGTAGGCCGAGGTGTTGCTGTCGAGGAGTATCGAAAAGAGCCGGTTAATACTCTCCGAATAATATGCTATTTTTACACCTGAGCTGATGTCGGCCTGACCACGGACGTCTACTGTTTATAAAACCTTGATTTCACCACGATAGATCTGACCCCGCGCAGTGTCCACCGTGATCAGCTCCCCTTCTCTAATGACCCGGGTGGCATCCGGCACTCCCACTACCACCGGTATATTCAAGCTGATACCAACAATAGCGGCATTGGAGGTAAGACCGCCTTGCTCCGTAACCACCGCTCCTGCCTGCTTGAATAGTTCCACAAAATCCCGATCCGTCTGTATCGTAATAAGAATATCGCCGGGAGAAAAATCCTGCACCTGCTCGGGCCGCAGTACTATGCGGGCGCGACCGGTTACTGGCCGATGCCCAATACCAGTTCCCCGGGCCACCACATCTCCCACTACCAGTACTCGAAGTAGATTGGTAGTCCCAGGGACACCCGGTGTACCTGCAGTTACAACCACCAGGTCACCACTGACAATAGCCTGCCGGGCCAGGGCACCTTTTACTGCTTCCTTCAACATTTCATCCAGACTGCTGGTTTCATTAACCATAATGGCCTGCACCCCCCAGACCAAAGTCAGCTTCCGTACTACCTCCAGTAAGGGAGTAGCAGCAATTATAGGAGCCCGGGGCCGATATTTGGCCACCATACGGGCAGTATGCCCTGATTTAGTAGCGGTAATTAACGCTGACGCTCCCAGATCCAGTGCTGCTGAACAAGTAGCATGACTGATAGCATCGGTTACGGTCAGATTGCCCACATGCACTTTATCGCTCAATACCTTTTCATAGGGCAAGGCCTCTTCCGCCCGTTGAGCAATCCGCCCCATAGTCTCCACCGCTTCCAGGGGATAAGTACCGGCTGCAGTTTCACCGGAAAGCATAACTGCATCCGTCCCATCAAAAATAGCGTTGGCTATATCAGACGCTTCCGCCCGGGTCGGGCGTGAATTGCTGACCATGGACTCCAACATCTGGGTAGCTATAATGACTGGCTTGCCCCGCAAACGACATTTCTGAATGATCGACTTCTGTACCAGGGGTACTTCTTCGGTTGGAATTTCCACCCCCAGGTCTCCTCGGGCCACCATTACTCCATCAGCCGCTCGGATAATCTCATCCAGGTTGTTGACCGCTTCCTGGCTCTCGATCTTGGCTATGATGTCCACCGAAGCACCTTTTTCCTCGATAATCTTCCTTATTTCCAGAACATCCTCGGCTGTACGAACAAATGAAGCCGCCACGAAGTCAATACCGTTATGAATACCAAAACTTATATCATCAACATCCTTGCTGTTAAGAAATGGCAGATTCGTCTTCACCCCGGGTACATTTATACCTTTACGCTCGCCCAGCATACCACCGGTAACCACCTCACAGATGATGTCAGTATCGGTGGTTCTGGTTACTAACAAACTGAGTAACCCGTCAGCGATCATAATTCGTTCCCCGGGCTCTACATAGTGGGGGAGCTCGGCATAACTGACCTGTACCTCCTGCTCATTCCCTTCCACCGAACGGCTGGTGAGGGTAAATGCATCCCCGGCTCTCAACTCAACTGCACCATTTTTTAAAGACCCGGTTCTGATCTCCGGCCCTCTGGTATCCAGCATTACCCCAACTTCACAACCCAGTTCAGCGCTGGCCGCGCGAACCAGCTCAATCCGACGCCGATGCTCTTCGTGGCTTCCGTGTGAGAAGTTGAGACGGGCCACGTTCATGCCTCTTTCGATCAAAGCCTTGACCGTCACCAGATCATCGCTAGCTGGCCCCAAAGTACATACGATCTTGGTCTTACGCAAACCCCCACCCCCATTGTAGGTAGTATATAACCACTGGTAACCCATACTTATCCCCAATTCCCGCCTAAATTGACAGTATCCTGGCTATTTCACAAATCTCCAGGTCAATATCTTTCTTTCCTTTAATTACATCCTGCAGTTCAATCTCAACCAGCTTCATATCCTTAAAGGCGATCATCTTGTTCTTTTCGCCCTGTAATAACAAGTCTACCGCTCGTTTGCCCATATGAGAAGCCAGCATCCTGTCCACGGCGGTCGGGGTACCACCACGCTGCGTATGCCCGAGGACAGTGACTTTAGTCTCCATTCCCGTCATTCCCCTGATCTTCTGGGCCAGAGGATAAGCACCACCACAACCCTCGGCCACTACGATGATACTGTGTAACTTGCCCCGTTTTAGCCCCTGCTTCAACCGCTCTACGATACGCTCGACCTCGATGTTCAACTCGGGAATTAATATGGTCTCCGCCCCTCCGCTCAGCCCGGCCGCCAGGGCAATATGACCGGAGTCTCTACCCATGACTTCAATGATAAAAATACGCTCGTGAGCAGTCGCGGTATCCCGAATACGATTTATGGCTTCCAAAACGGTATTTACCGCGGTATCAAAGCCAATAGATATATCCACATAAGCTATGTCGTTGTCGATACTGGCCGGTATGGAGATTACATTGATCCCCAGTTTAGAAAGCTCGTAACCACCATAAATGGTACCATTGCCCCCAATTACGATTAGATCCTGGATACCAAAATAACTGAGAGACTCTCGAGCCCGGCTCCGGCCTTTTTCTTGTAGAAACTCGAGACTGCGGGAAGTCCTCAATATCGTACCACCACGATGGATAATATCGGCCACCGAACCCAGGGACATTTTAATGAAATCCTGGGTGATAAGGCCATGAAAGCCCCGGGTGATTCCAAATACCTCCAAACCCGAATATATCGCGCTCCTCACCACTGCCCGCACCGCCGCGTTCATGCCCGGTGCATCTCCCCCGCTGGTCAACACCGCAATCCTCTTCATCAGTCAGCCTCCTTGCCGAACAACGCTAACCCTCCCGTCTGCCGGATATTCTTATGACTCCGGTACAGGTTTCGTAGGATAACCATTCTCCGTAGGGTAACGTGATAAACCAGGAAAAACGACGGATTCGGCCACCAGGGGCAGCGCAGCGTTTATTGATGCACCAGATACTACATCAGGCCGATCAGTCTTCACCGCTGGTAACGGTACCAATACCAGTAATTATCTGGGCCCGGCCCCGTATCTTTATAGCTGACGTATGTTCTGTAAACTGAGCGATCATAACCTCATTTTTGTCCAATTTTTCGGTATGATGAAATTTGGTATCTTTGCCCCGGGTAAGACCGATTATGGTAACCCCGTTCTCCAACGCCTTTATTACAACATAATCTTCCCCAACGTAATCCCCATTCATACTTTATCCCTCCTTATTGAAACCAAACATTTTCCTGGCCGTATATGGCACCCAGCCTTCGTTTCAGTCCCAGGTTCACTTCCACCCACCATTGGCGGTTCATGCGCCGACCCCGCCTCATGGACAGGCGAACATAAACCGGAATATCCCCTGGATACTCCGCCAGAGTCGCCATCAATTCCTGAGGTGAACAGCTATCCACAGCATCCTCCGGCAGCCGGATATGAAGTCCCTCTATTTGTTCAGCAACCTGATAGACATGGTTTACCGCTATTCTAGGAACCTCCTCCCGGTTCATGACCCGACCTTCTATCAACACCGCAGTATCCGATTCCAGATGTGATGCCTGCCTACGGTAAGTGGCAGGAAATACCATAGCCTCAACCCGACCAGTAAAGCCCTCGAGATTAAAACGGGCCCAGGGTTCCCCTTTTCTGGTGCGGCTTCGTTTCAATCCGTTAATCATACCGGCCAGTCGTATATACGTTCCATCTTTCAACTTGTCCAAATCAGTAATCTCATGAGTAATAATATACGGAAGCATCTCCCGGTATTCCTCCAGAGGATTCCCGGATACATAGAAACCCAGGACCTCCTTTTCCATTTTCAGCTTTTCTCGAACATCGTACTCACCTAACTGTGGCGGCCTGGGTTCCTCCACTGTCATCACTTCACTGCCAAATAAGGTCAGCTGGTTGCTGGCCGCGACTTCGTTAATAGAAGCCGCCAGTTCCAGACATTGATTAACGATAGCCATAGCTTCCCGGCGGCTGAGATCCAGGGAATCGAAAGCCCCGGCCAGGATAAGATTTTCCACCACTCGTTTGTTTACCTGGCGCAGATCTACCCGCCGGCAGAAATCCAGCAGCGAAGTAAATTTCCCTTCCTGGCGCGCGGCTATTATTGATCTTACTGCACTGTCTCCCACGTTTTTAATGGCTCCCAGCCCAAACCGGATCTTATCACCCACCACCGTAAAATTCTCCAGGCTTTCGTTAATATCCGGAGGTAGTATGTCGATATGCAAACGGTGACATTCCTGGGAATAAAAGACCACACGATCCTGATTGTCAATAACACTGCTCAGAAAAGCGCACATATACTCTACTGGATAATGGGCTTTAAGGTAAGCAGTTTGGTAACAGATCAAGGCATAGGCCGCAGAATGAGACTTGTTAAATCCATAACCCGCAAAACTCTCCATCAGGTCAAAAAGACCCGAAGCGATCCGCTTGCTGATTCCGTGGTTGGCACTCCCCTGAATAAACTTGCTGCGCTGCGCCATAAGCTCCTCCGGCTTCTTCTTGCCCATAGCCCGCCGCAATACATCAGCCTCACCCATAGTGAAATCCGCTAACCGACTGGCAATACTCATCACCTGTTCTTGATAAAGGATGACTCCATAGGTCTCTTTTAAGATCGGCTCCAGGAGTGGGTGCATATACTCTATTTCCTGGCGCCCATGTTTACGGTTAATAAAATCCTCCACCATCCCGCTGCCTAGCGGCCCGGGTCGATATAAAGCGATAACCGCTATCAGTTCCTCAAATCGGCCGGGCTGCATCTCCTGCAGCAGGCGGCGCAGGCCATCACTCTCCAGCTGGAACACCCCGATAGTATCCCCCTCGGACAGCAGTTGATAAACCGCCGGGTCATCCAACGGTAAATCATCTATGTCAATCTCGGCCCCCCGAGTTTTATGAATAATCTCCAGGGCCCGATCAATAACGGTCAGGGTACGCAGTCCCAGGATGTCCATCTTCAGAAGGCCAATCTCCTCTACGGTCTCTTTGGCAAACTGGGTGACCACATGGTCATCGGAAGTACGCTGCAGAGGCACCAGTCGGGCCAGTCTATCTCGCCCAATCACTACTCCAGCCGCGTGCACTGAAGCATGACGAGGAAAACCCTCCAGGGCTCGGGCAGTATCCACCAATTTACGAATTTCATAATCGTTCTCGTATTTCTGAATTAGATCCGAAGAAACCTGTAAGGCCCGGTCTATACTGATTCCGAGCTCGGTAGGTACCATCTTGGCAATCCGGTCTACCTCACTGTACGGAAAATCCAGAACCCGGCCTACGTCTCGAATAGCAGCGCGGGCAGCCATGGTGCCGAAGGTGATTATCTGGGCCACCCGGTCACTGCCGTATTTATCAATTATGTAGTTTATGACCTGATCTCGTTTCTCAAAACAAAAATCCACATCAATATCAGGCATGCTTACCCTTTCCGGATTGAGAAACCGTTCAAACAGCAGCCCATAATCCAGTGGATTTATATTAGTTATACCCAATACATATGAAACCAGGCTGCCGGCCGCCGAACCACGCCCCGGCCCCACCGGAATGTCATGGTTCCGTGCCCAGTTCACCAGATCTTGAACGATAAGAAAATACCCGGCAAAGCCCATGTTATTAATAACATCCAGCTCATAAGTCAGGCGTTCCTTCACTTCTTGACCTGGATTGCTGATCTTCTGCGGCAGCATACGCCAGGCCATCTCTTCCAGGTATGACTCATCGTTATAGCCCTCAGGCAGCGGGTAATCAGGTAGATTAAAGTGACCGAATTCCAACTCTACGGAACATCTTTCCGCAATCGCCCGGGTGTTGCTCACTGCCTCCGGTGCCCAATCAAAAAGCTGACTCATCTCACCCGCCGACTTGAAATAGAACTCGGGACAAGGAAACCTCATACGTGATTCGTCACTGATGGTTTTACCGGTTTGGATGCACAGCAAAACATCATGGATAAAGGCATCATCCCGGTTCAAGTAATGCACATCATTGGTGGCCACCAGGGGTATTTTTAGCTCCCGGCTCAGCTGGTACAGGGCCTGGTTTACCTTTTTTTGTTCTTCCAAACCGTGATCCTGTATTTCCAAATAAAAGTTGTCAGGCCCAAAAATTTCTCGTAAAAATTCAGCTGTAGCGCAGGCTTCCTCGTACTTTCCAGCCAGGAGCAGCTCAGGAATTTCCCCGGCAATACAGCCCGACAACGCAATGAGCCCCTGGCTGTACTCCTGCAGCAATTCCCGATCCACCCTGGGCTTGTAGTAGAATCCTTCCAAAAAAGCCCGGCTCACCAGCTGCATTAGATTACGGTAACCAATCTCGTTTTCACATAGGAGAACTAAATGATACTGCGAATCATCTACATGAGGTACTTTATCCATGCGATGCCGCCTGGCTACGTACACTTCACATCCAATAATAGGTTTGAGCCCAGCCTGAACAGCCTGTTTGTAGAAATCTACCACTCCGTATAATACCCCGTGATCGGTAATAGCTAAAGCTGGCATACCATACTCCACGGCTGTTTCTACCAATTCTTTTACCCGAGCAGCTCCGTCCAACAAACTGTATTCGGAGTGGGTGTGTAAATGAACAAAATCCTGCATAAGTTCCTCCTGATAGTTGCCAATCCTGTCTATAAATCAGCTTCTTCTGATACCTGGCAGGGGATACCCGCGGTAATCTCCTGCAATTCTTGAAAGGTAATGGGCAGCGCTGAATTCGGAGTTCCCGCCGCTGCGTAGACCACCGGGTATCTTTTCAGACTCTCATCCAGATACACTGTAAGCGGCTGCGGTAACGCAAACGGGCATACTCCCCCTATCGGGTAACCGGTGGTTTCTATGACCTCCTGCGCCTTGGCCATCCTCACCCGAGAACCAACCACCTGCTTCAGCTTCTTGTTATTCATTCGTACATCACCTGCAGACACTACCATTATGTATTCGTCTTTGGCTTTGAACAGCAGTGATTTGGCGATCTGCCCTACCTCCACTCCCAGAGCCTCAGCCGCCAGCTCGGCAGTGCTGGTATCCTCGGCCAACTCTATTACCTTCAAGCCCGGTTTACGGGCATCGAGATAAGCTTGAACTTTTTCCAGTACTGTCATTATGGCTACCTCCTGGCAAAATCAGTCTTTAATTTCTTTGACGTTGGGTCTTTTTTTATTTTCTGACGCAGATTAACGCTGATTTTTATGATAATTTTGAATCTCCGCATATTTTCAGCGTTTTCATAGTATTCAGTGTATTCTGCATCTTTTTATGAGAATAATCTGCGTCCATCAGCGTGTATCTGCGGTTTTAATTTTATGGCAGAACTTTTTCCTACACTTCTATATACCGATTATAAAGAATATTACCCCGCTTGTCTTGCCGTCACACCTCCCCGGACATGAAAAAACCGCCCTCACCTCACGGCTCGGCGGTTTTCAGCACAGCGTTATTCATAAATTCCGCATCCGCTTTTATGATAGGTTGAGTTCTTTCATACGTTGGGCCAATATGCCCCCCACCCGGCCGCACTCGGCCAGAGTCAGAGACTCCCAACCCTCCTGCTCCACCCTCTCCAGTAAACCCAGTTCAGCAGCTATCTCCATTTTTAATTTTTCCCGCGGGGTGAGCTCTGCTGGCTTTTTCTTCTTGCGCCTGGATGATTTCCTGGTCATCAAAATCCACCTCCACCATCCAGGTTGCCTGAAATAGCCGTTATTTATTCTCCGCGAGAGAAGGTAACTCATCTATGAACTGAACCAGGTCCGGAAGATAGCCTTCCCAGTCGGCTGTAATCGGCAGGTCATGAGGGTTAAGAAGCCTATCCTTAACCAAAAAAGTTTTTATCCCCGCTTTCCGGGCCGTAAGATCCTCGCCCACATCGTTCCCGACCATAATACAGTCTTCTGGATTTAACCCCAGGAACTCCAGTACTTCCTCATAGTATTCAGTATGAGGTTTAGTATAGTGCATTACCTCATACGAAGTTATCAACTCATAAGGGAAGTCACCCACTTCGGCCCAGCACAAACGCTGCTCCAAAGCATTGAGGGGAAATACAGGGTTGGTAGCAATGACCACCTGATATCCGCGATTAAAAACTTTCTCCATAATAGTTCTGATTTCAGGAAAGGGCTGGCAGTGGCCATGCAATTCCCCGAACCCGCGGGCATAGAATTGTTCAAAAAAAGGCAGCATCATTTCCTGGGGATGGTGATAATCCCGGAAAAAGTTCTCTTCAAACACTTCCATATTAGTCCTTTGGGGATCCTTGTCCTTAATCATAGCCTCGGTAGCACGCCACAACCGCTCCACCAATGTCTCTGCCTTTTCTACCCCATAATTCCGCGCCATGCCGACCATCTTCTCGAAATACTTCTTCAAGAAGAATTCCATGTCGATATCAAGCAAGGTTCCATCTAAATCGAACAGTACAGCCTTGATAGATTACACCCCCCCCTTTTCCTAATCGTGGAACGCATTTAACGAAGTTTTAATTACGTCCATGCCACTTACATAATAGGCCAATCGCAAAGCTTCGGCAATTTCTTCATCGGTTGCTCCCACTTCCCGTGCCTGGGCTGCCAGTACTTTGACCCCCTGGTCAGCCCCTTTAAAAGCATCCAGTGCCAGAGTAATCAGGATTTTGGTTTTGGTATCCAGTGCACCCGGTTTCATGGCCACCTCTACGACGGATTTAACCCGCTTATAAAATTCAGGATCGTATCTCTCTACCTTTTCTACAAACCACGGCAGTCGAACTTTCACCTTAATTCAGCCTCCCTGCATAACATGGAAACCTTGTCCATTATTTCCTCTATTATATATAAAATATCCCTGGAAAGAAAATCTTACATGCTCGAGCTGAAAAAGAACCGCTCATACCCACATATATCCGGTTTTTATACGATGTCACTACAGAAACCCTGTTTTTTGCACCTGCTCACACCATGGATAGTGGTTATGTCCTGGTTGATTCCCTGCATATGATGGTGCTCTGAATTAGGAAAACGACTTTTTGTAATGGAATCATTCTTTATTATTGTCGTAAATTGGACCGCGGAATAAAAATTTGGGGGAAAGTTTTTTCACCTGTTGGGCAGGTATTTTTTTACATATATAGAATTCAATGCTACATACTAAATTCTTAGGAGGTGGCCAATTTGTACAGCCATTTGCTGGACAAGCCCTTGAATAACTATGATATTTCCGTTTTCGAAAACTATGGCCCCGATACTATTCTCGATTATCATCATCACTCGGAGTGGGAAGTCAGTCTGAATACCTATTGGATGCTAAAAGAAAAACACCAGAATTCCGAGAACCCCAATCCATTCCTGGAGGCTTGGGTTAATTTCTTCGATGAGGTACTGGGGGCAGGAAATGACCTGCAGGCCTTGCAAGGAGCTGGTTTGGTGCACATCGGGCCTTATTATCACCCGGCTACCAATACAACAGTATATTTTACCTCCCGCAGCATAGCCAGTGAACCGGTCACTGCTGCCGATGTGGGCTATCTGTTATCGCTAGCCGAACCCCCGCTTCCCAATGTCAAAATCACTAAATACCATAAGAATCTGAGAAAATATTTAAAACAAGTCGGGGAGGTGTAACCTATGAAGTTCAGAGAAGACCCTTTGTTAGAGGTCGATATGTCCATAAGGTGTATACAAGAACTGGAACGGCTTAATCGGCAAATGGCTTATTACAAGTCATGGATTCGGGAAAGAATGAAGTTTATTCGCCATCCAGAGATGACTCTTCCTGAGCCTCATCCACCCAGCGGAAAGCCGGTTAAACCACCCGAACCCCGTTTAACACTCAAAGACCGTATCCCACTGCGCAAAAGCGAGCAAAAACTCGCTTATGAAAAAGCCTGCGAAGATTACAACTCCCGCCTCAAGGATTATTATATAAAATACCGTGCTTACGAAAAAGCCTGTGATCGATTCAAAGAGGCCCTGGCTAAATGGGAATCTGAGAAAGAGATTCTCTTCTCCCGCAGTCAGGCAGACGTCAAACAGGCCCGTAAAAACATTAAGAAGGGTAACCGTTTGATAAACAGATACCTGGAAGTCCTGCAATACTCCCAATTTCACCCCGATTACCAGGAGATTGATATCCTGGAGAAGATCAAATTTTATCTGGAAACTGGTCGTGCCTTCAGTATTCAGGAGTGTATCAATCTATATGAACTGGATAAATCATGGGAAAAAGTCCGGGGCGGACAGGAAAGGCTGGAACACCAACTTACTGCTACTATCCACTATTTGCAGAACGACCTGATGCAAGCTACATCACAAGCAGCATGTACCCAGGAACCTATCGCCGAACCACCAGCTCCCAAGCGCCGGAAAATAAAGTTAATACCTTTTCGTTCTAAGAAAAAGGAAAAACCGATACCAGAATTTCGCATTCGGCACCTGCCTCCAGCTTTTTTCAGCGGCAAGCTGGGCTCTTTACGATATCGTCTTACCCGCCTGCGATTTTTCTAAACCATTCGCTGTTCTGCCAAAAGGCTTCCAATTATACGGGCCAGGGACAACTTCCCTGGCTTTTTTATCTGAGCATAGCAGACACCCATGATACCGAAGGTATCACCATCAGGGATATTAAAACTACATATTTATGGAGTGTGGTTAACCCGCTCGCTCCCCGACTTGTCGAACTGCGGTATATGAATTATTACGCTGAGTTCTAACCCCGTAGCGGAGGCTGCCTCCGCGGGAACCGCCGTAAGAGAATAGCTTCCGCCGGGAAGGCTGAAGCCTCCTCTACTAGCCAACTGGCTTCGTCGGGTTACCACATTCCCCGTAAGGGTTGTTTTGTCCTCAGCGTACTCATAAGTTTTCTGCGTCTATCTGCGTCCGTCAGCGTTCATCTGTGGTTTTCATTTCAGGGCGCGCATAATGTATCTCTTCCGGGGAAAAATAGCATAGGACACAATGATATCCTGGTGGTTTATGTCTATTAACCGGAAGGAGAGAATGTCGTGTTAGAGGTTTCGCAGAATCCGACACTCAGAAAGGTTAAAGGACTTTACCGGTTAATAAGAGTTGCACCCGTCATGACCTGGGGAATATCCTCCAGCCTGCTGGGTTTGGGATTCGCCCTGGCCGGTAACCAACCAATAAGGTGGGTAGATTACGGTCTGGTTCTCCTTTTTATAACTGTAACCCATGGTGTAGTTTCACATGCTTTTAACGACCACCACGACTGGTTGTCGGGAACCGACCGTGATAGTCCTGGTATACTTTCAGGCGGATCTGGAATTGTAGCCGACGGTACCTTCGATACCGATGGTTTATCAATGGTAGGCAAAAATGCGATTATGCTGACTATCGTCATCGGCACCCTTTTTTGGTGGCGCATCGGATGGGGTGTTATTCCCTTTCTCGCTATAGCAATCTGGTCAGCCACCGCTTATACCTGTCCCCCTTTACGCCTATCCTACCGCCCATTGGTTGGCGAATGGTTATGCGCCTTTCCCGCGGTCGCGGCCTGTGCCGTGGGTACCTTCTACGTGCTGACCGGAACCATACAGCCAGCGGTACTGGCGGCCGGAGCTATACACGGACTACTGGCCATCGGTCTTCTTATGCACCATCACCTGTCAGATATCCCTGCTGACCTGCGGGCCCAACCGCCCAAGATGACCACCGTGGCGGCAGCAGGATGTATGCTGAGTATAAAACAGAGCCACCTGGTGGGAGTAGTATACTTTACTCTGGCCCTGCTAACAGGCGTGGCCGCGGGACTGTACCTTCACCCGGTATTGCTGATAACCGTTCCTTTCGCCCTGGCCTGTGCCTGGCTGGAACTGGGTACCAACCCTCTGAACGTTGACGACATCACCCATAAGGAATATCTTCTCTATTGGCTGGTGTTCGGTGATGCCGCGGTAAAAACTGCCTGGCTGTTGCTGGGAAGGGGCTGAACATGGAACTAGATTCAATTAGCAGCAACATGAAATGGGAAACCGCGGTTCTGGGTGACCCTTTAGCCCCCATGCGTAATCGACATTCAGTTTTAACTGAACCGGTTTCCTATCTGCTGGAAACCGGGGGTAAAAAGTTACGGGCACTTCTGGTGTATGCCTCGGCTCAAATGGGTTCCTACCGCGATAATGACCTGGCCCGAGCCGTGGCAGCAGTGGAAACTTTGCATCTGGCCTCACTGGTTCATGATGACCTCCTGGATAATTCTCACCTCCGCCGCGGCTTCACTACCGTAAACCATCGATGGGGTTCCGGCACCGCTCTCCTGGTTGGAGACTTTCTGTATGCACGTTGTTTCGCTCTATTACAACCATTGGGAGAACAAGTTATGACCGTACTGCTGGATACCATTGTAGATATGGTCGAAGCTGAACTAAAACAGCTCACTTATCAAAAGAATCTGCATACAGAATACCAGGATTACCTGGCCATTATTAAGGGTAAAACCGCTTCCTTTATATCTGCTTGCTGCCAGATCGGTGGTCTTATTGGCGGCCTGCCTCCCCCATCGATAAGTTGGCTCAATCGCTTTGGCTATAATCTGGGCCTGGCTTACCAAATCCGCGATGATACCATGGACTATGCCCTCACCGACTCTTCCCGGGGCAAACCCACTGGCAGTGACCTGCGCCAGGGCACGGTCACCCTCCCTCTTATACTGTATCTACAAAAATGCAGTCCTGACGCCCGGGCAGAAATAGACAGCTTGTTTCGCTCCAACTCCCCTCCCCCGGGACAAATCAACCAACTCTGCTCCCGTATCCGAGACAGCGGGGTACTGACTGACTGTTCCCAGCTGGTCAACGATTACCTGGACCAGGCTGCGGAATGTTTGGAATCCCTCCCCATAATCCCCGTCCTCTATCAACTAGTAGATTACTTACGTTTGGATAGCTCAAGCCTGACCCCAAATAACTGAACAGAATTCTACCTATTGTTGTAGACTATTATTACCTACTGCCAGGCTCTATTACACTCGATACAAACAGCCAAAAAATCTTGCTTTAAAACAGGCTCCAATCCACGATAAACTCGAGATTATTTTCTTTACTTTAAACGTTATTTGTGATAGTGTTGTAGTCTGTGGGTTTTATTTTGGCCCATACTATACTAATGCGAAAGGAAGTCCCTGAAAGTGTTGAATAACCTTAGAAACATCGGAATAATTGCCCATATAGATGCGGGTAAAACTACTACCACAGAGAGGATCCTGTACTATACAGGAAAGACCCATAAGGTGGGAGAGACCCATAACGGCCAGAGCGTAATGGACTACCTCCCGTACGAAAAAGAACGGGGCATCACCATAACCTCGGCGGCTACCACCTGTTACTGGAAGAATTGCCAGATTAACATAATCGACACTCCCGGCCATGTGGACTTCACCGCCGAAGTGGAAAGAAGCCTCCGGGTTCTGGATGGAGCGGTGGCGATCTTCTGCGCTAAAGGCGGAGTCGAATCCCAATCAGAAACCGTATGGCGGCAGGCCGATAGGTACCAGGTACCCCGCATAGCTTATATCAATAAAATGGACTCCACCGGTGCGGACTTTTTCCGGGTTGTGGGTCAAATACAGAAGGTTCTCGGGGCCAACCCATTGATATTAACCCTACCGGTAGGTACCGGGGAAGGGTTTATCGGAATTATTGATCTGCTCAAAATGAAATATTTCGTCTGGACTGGCCAGATAGGAGCTAAAATAGTAGAACAAGATATCCCGGCTGCCCAGCAGGAACTGGCCAACACCTACCGGCTGCAGTTGCTGGAAACTCTGGCCGAAACTGATGAAGAGTTACTCGAACTTTACTGCAGCAATGAACCTATCCCGGAAGCATTATTACTGCGAGTAATTCGAACCAATACCATAGAAGGCAACCTGGTACCGGTTTTGTGCGGCAGTTCTTACAAGAATATCGGAGTACAACCACTCTTGGATGCAGCAGTAAATTACCTGCCGTCACCTCTAGAAGTTCCAGCTATGAAAGCCATGAATTTGGATGGTGACAGTGTTACTATAACATCTGATTCCGATCAGGATCTGACGGCACTGATTTTTAAGATTATCACCGATCGCCATGCAGGCAAACTCGCTTTTGTTCGGGTATATTCAGGCCGGCTGGAATCTGGCAGCTATGTATGGAATGCCAGTGCCGAACGTAAAGAACGTATCGGCCGCCTGCTCAAGATGCACGCTAACCACCGGGAAGAAGCCACCGCCATAGAAGCGGGAGACATCGCAGCCATTATCGGCTTAAAAGACGTGGCCACCGGAACTACCCTGTGCAGCGAAGAACACCCGGTTTTGCTTGAATCCATTGAATTTCCCGAACCGGTCATCCAGATCGCCCTTTCCCCACTGGCACGGGCAGATCAAGGTCGCATCGCCGAGGCTCTGGCTAAATTAGCGGATGAAGACCCCACCTTCAAGGTTTCGGTCAATGCCGAGACGAGCGAAACCATAATTTCCGGTATGGGAGAGCTGCACCTGGAGGTTATTACAGAACGATTGCGGCGGGAATTTCAGGTGGAGGCCCACCTGGGAAGGCCCCAGGTCGCTTATAAGGAAACCATCACCCGTCAGGCCGACGGTGAATGCAAATTCGTTAAACAGACCGGTGGTCGGGGTCAGTTTGCTCATGTCAAACTGGCAGTGGAGCCCGCTGACGATTTTGAGTTTATAAACCGTATTGTGGGTGGAGCCATTCCTCGTGAGTACATCTCAGCCGTAGAAGCTGGCGTTCGCGAAGCCCTGGAGGAAGGACCGGTCAAAGGTTACCCGGTAGTAAACGTTAAGGTTACTCTCTTGGATGGAGCTTTTCACGAAGTGGACTCCTCAGAATTGGCCTTTAAAGCCGCGAGCAAACTGGCGATGAAAGATGCTTTAAACCGGGCTAAACCGCAGTTAATGGAGCCTATTATGAAACTGGAAATCACTACTCCGGACGAATTTACCGGCAGCATTATCAGCAACATCAGCAGCAAGCGCGGACGGCTGGAATCAATGGAAACCAACCACCATACCCAGGTGATTCGAGGGTTGGTACCTCTGGCGGAGTTGTTCGGTTACTCCACCGCCATCCGCTCCTTGTCCCAGGGTAAAGCCGCTTTCTCTATGCAGTTCTCTCACTATGAGAAAAGCAATGTTCACAATATCCACGCCAGTTAAACAACTCATCCCAAATAAAGCCATAAAAGCACCCTTTCACATCGATATGAAAGGGTGCTTTTTTAGTCCTTTCCTGTTCCTGACTATGAGCGAAACGAAATCCCTGGAAAATCCTAAAACAGTTCCATCTGTTTCTGTTCTCCCAATCTTCGCAATGCTTCCGGATCATGATCCTGGAAATAAGCATGTCGTATTTCTTTTTCTGCTGCGATCAGGTATTTATCCGGACTGGTGCTGGGCCGCAGTCGGCAGCTGTATACTACAGGGAAGTAATCACTGATAAATTTACCCTCAGCCAGAGCAGTCAGCGCAATTATCTGAAAGCCCAGTTGTTCAGCAATAAAGAAGACCGGATCCAGGATATGCTCACTGGAGGCCTTGCCAAAGGGATTATCCAAAATAACCGTGCGACTGCGTTTTAGCCTTGAGTTTACCGCCTGCCTTTTTTCGGCCAGGTAATTTTGAATGCCCAGGAATAAAGCCATATTCTTGCTCCACTTTTCTCCCCCTGACCACTGGTTGGAGCTCTCCCAGGCACTGGGATAACTGCTGACCTTGCCATCGGCGGTAACCTTACGACACTTAACCTTGATATTCTTTCCCTTCATAACATTACTCAACAGCTGCGGGGCTTGCAGCCATTTTTCTATGTCCTTGTTCATGAGGACATAGTTCTCTTTTCCGTTTTCATCCCGGTAGCGGTTGTCCTCAATCTCATTGAGCATCCAATCTATATGCTTGCGCAGTTCACTCTTGCCTTCCTTTTCCTCCCACTGAGGTACATCAAATTGAAATATTTCCTTCCAACTATCCTCGACCTTGACCCTTGTTTTACGGGGAATGGCCCGCAGCTCGCCCGCCATAGTAAGCAAATAGCTGTGCAGGTGATTAATAAATTGCTGCAGCTGACGATCATGTTCCCGCATATCGTCTTCGGCATGGCGAATAGCCAGGGCAATGCGGTTATTCAAACGGTTTTTCCAGTCCCATACTTCCTGATAATTATCCCGGTATTTCAATCCTGTCATAACCATCCGGCGCAGCCTGATATCCTGCAGTTCCTCCTGACAAAAATATTCCAGACGGCTCCTTTCCTGTTCCAGTCCTTCCCCGACCTGGTTGAGGTGTGCCTGTTTATCTTGTAATTCTTTCATATAATGCTCAATTATTAGCATGGGACGATAGCTGAAGTCCTGCACAATAGTGGACGGCAAATCCACCCAAACGATGTTATCCTGCAAATACTCATAGCGTTCATGCTTGCGTTCCAATTCGATCAGAGCTTGTTTCAGCATATTTTCTTCCGCTTTTAAAATAATTGCCTGCTCATTTAAATAGTTTTGCCTGAGTTGAATTCCTTCGTACTCCTGGTCCAGCTCATCTTTGACCACAATAAGTGATTGGCTGAAAAATATGGGTTCCGAGAACTTTTGATAAAAATCGGTTTCCTGTTGTTTAAAACGATCCTGGGCAACAGCATAGTCCTTTTCCGCTTGCTTAAGCCCGGGCTCAAGTCCTTTTAACAACTGCTTAAGAGAGTTCGTCTGTTTAATGATTACATTAATCTCTTCATCACCACCAGGAGGAAATATGAGATCTTCATCTATTTCTACGTCACATTTACGGCGCTTACGCTCAAGGTCTTTTTCATAGTCTTTTTTATCTATTCGAGCCTGGCTCAACCGGTCTTCCAGGCTCTCCCTTCCTTTTTGCTTCTGATGAAGGGCATCCAACAAATCCCGGCGCTCAGTTTCCAACAAGGTACGATTAAGCTTGCTTTCCCGGGGAATGGTCGCCTTGACTTCCTGGTATAGTGGCTGATCCAGTAAATAGCGGAATTCCTGGTCAATCAGTAGCAAATCCTGCTGCAACCCCTGCTTTTTCCGTTCCCCGCGCTCCTTTTGCCGATTTATCCGGTCAAGTTCCTGTTCCCAGACCAACAGGAGTTCTTGACACTGCTGTAAATCCAGTTCCGCTTTATCTCGCTCGCCGGTTTTGCGGTGATAATCCTGGGCTTTCATAATCCGGTTGCTCAAATGGGTATGTTCCTCAATTATCTCGCTGTTCTTTTTACTCAGACTGTCCAGTCGGGGGTCTATCTCCTGCAATCGTTCTTCTCGGGTACGTATACCCTGATCCAATTCCACCAGTTGTTTCCGGAGTTCGCGCCAGGAACGCTGCAGTTGACAGGTTTCTTCATAAGGATACTTCTCCCAAAAGCGCTGCAGCTGTTTTGTAAACTCTACCATCTCCTGCAGCCGGGCTTCCTGCTGGCGTCGTTCAGAACCGGCTTCCATTGCATTCTTCTCCAATTCCTGTTTCCAGTTCTGAAAGGCTTCTGAAGACAGGTTCACTTCCCAGTTGGTCGGAAATATCCTCCTTTCCGCCTCCAGAACTTTATGAGATGGTTCACCCCGGCTATCCAGCATACTTCGGGCTTCCTCCTGAGTAAGGATAAAAATCGGATGGGTCAGCACCATTGCCTGCCGGCGCAGGCGGATAAGGAGACTATCGGCTTCAGAGGCTCCACATACCAAACTGATTGCCCAGAAGGGGTAAGCCTGAAAATATTCGCTAACCGAATGTTCCAGATGTTGGGCAGCTTTCTCAACATAAACTGCTCCTGACTCCAGATAACTGAACTGCTCCCGCCAATCATCAATCCAGGTCTCAACCAGCGGGTCGGCGCCATAATAACTGCTGGACTCATAAAAAGTATGCAGAGCCAGAGCCTGGCTTTCCTTCAATATGGCCCTTTCCTTGTGTAAACGTAGGTTTTCTACCGCATCTTCAAATTGATTTATTACTGTACTCTGCTGGGTATACAAGGAATGAACTGAATAAAGTTCTGTTTTCAATTCTTTCATGCGCAATAAAAGGCTTGCCTGCTCTTCCTGGATACGCTCATTAAGATCCTTAAGGCTCTGTTCTTCACGACCGCAGGTTTGTAATTGCGGACGTAACTGCTCCAGTTCTTCCAGTAGCCGACACTTCTCCTTTTGCAATTTTTGAACCAGAACTTGATTTTCCAAACGATTCCGCTCCAACTCACCCACCCGCTGTTCCCATTTCTGTTTTTCCTGTATGACCTCTTCCTGGGCAGGGTTGGCCAAAATCTGACTGGCAATGCTCTGCATATCATTTTCAGCTTGATTACGCTGCTGCTCAGCCTGTCCTTTGTTCTCCCGCAGTTTGTAATAATGATCTTGCTGCTCTTTATAATTTCTTTTTGTTTCCTGCAGTTCCTGGTTTGCCTTATCCAGTTCAGTCTGACTCTTCTGCCTTCTGTCATCCAGTATCTTTTTTTCCTGCAAATAACGATAATGCAGATACCCGGCGTTGTTCTCAATTTTTTCTTCCAAGTCTCTAACATCAGGATCGGCTGCCAAATTCTCTATCTGCTCCATATAGTATTTAATTAATTCCTCGCTGCTGCGAATCCGTGCCTTCAACCGGGCAATCTCCAAATTCTGTAGACGGCTGTTTTTTTGATCGTATTCTTCTTGCTGTCCTTCATATTCTTTACGACGCTGCTCATAGATTTGACCGGCTTGGTCGAGTTCCTGCCGACGACTGGCCAACCGGTAAGAAGACTGCTTCCTTTCCAATTCATGCCTTTGTTCCTGCAGCCGCTCATTCGCCTGCCGGTATTCCTCCAGCCTTTGCTCAACCTGCTCCTGCTTTTCAACAGCCAATCGATATAGAGACCGGGTTTCGCCTTTTACCTTGAGCAATGCCTGACTGGCTTCTTCATAAACAGCATAACGGTTAACATAGCTGTTGATTTGCATATCGACCTGCTGACTCTCTTCGATTTTATCCTGTAGTTGACGATGTTTTTTAAAATGCTCCCGTTGTTTTTCAAAAGTCTCTACGAAATCTTTGGTTCCGCCACCGGCCAGAGCCTCTTCCACCGTGGGAATCAACAGTTTATTGACCAGCTGGGTGGTAGTACTGCATCCTTCAAAAAAACCTTCAACCGCTCCTTCTGCAGCATTGATCCGGGCTACACTTTTCCATTCCGAGTTAATAATTTTAAAATTATCTTCAATATAATTCTGATATTCCCGATTACGGCTAAAATAATGCGCATTCAAATGGTTTCGGCTCATATACTGGTAGTAATCTGCCATTTCCTCTTTGCTGGAAGGTCTGGTATGTCCGTTCTGCCCCTTGCGCACAAAAGGCAGCTCCTCCAAAGAGTTTTCATCACCAGACCCATATTCGTATACATATTTGTAGGAATCCATACCTTCTTTGCTATGGAACAGGGTCACCGCCGTCAAGGCATATCGTCTCGGCCGATCGGTGATAAGCCATTCGACCGCCAGATGCGCCGGACTATTCTCCAAAACAAAGGTGTCTTTGGCTTTACGTTCTCCTAATAACGTATGTGGTAAAATCGTCTGCAGAACAGCCTGAACCAGGACTGTTTTACCACCTCCATTTTCCAACAGGATTACCCCGTTATAGGTATCAAATTGGAAAATCACATCATTATAACGTTTAGCCCCATCTTCAAAGACCAAATTGGTAAAACGAATCCTTGATATGGCAGGCATTACTCTCTCTCCTTATCCTGGCTGCTCCGGTAAATAAACTCCAGTATACTCCGGTTGTGTTCCATTTCCATGTAATAGCGCTGGATAATGGTTCGCGCTTTTTCGGTCAGCGTCACTTCATCCTCGCCGATATCCCTGATCAAATCCTGTGCCTCCAAGAATTTCTTAACCGTGTTCAGGAATCCTAAACGACTCCGGGTACGGGCATCCTGGGCTCTGACTTTCTCTTTCAAATCATCCAACGCATCCCACTTGTCAATCACCTGCTGCCAGTTATATTCCAGTTCTAATTCCATTTTCTCCAGTTCCTCGGGGTCGATTTCCTTTAAAGCCAGCAGACGCTCGTTCAATCTGGTCAGCCAATGATCCAGGGCCAGGAAATCCCGGGTGGGTTCCATGGTCTGGTAGCTGTCATAGAATTCGCCGAACAATATGATAATTGCCACATACATTAGATAAATATCAGCATTCACAGCATGGGCAGGCAAATATTGCTCTTTCAAACTCTGATTGGATACATGAAAAGGTGAGCTTATCGCTACCGGAATAAGATAAAGTTGATCTCCGGCAGGAATTACCGTACATTCAACCTCCTGAGCAAATTCCTCCACCAATCCCCGTACCACGTCATCCGCCAGGTAAACCCGCATTGCTTCCTTGTCTCCATAGCCTTTAACCGCAAGTGCTGCATAAAGTCGAAAGGCTTCCATAACCTGCCGTTCTTCATAGAGCATTTTCTTCCATCTCCAATCTTAATTGCATGTTGCGGATACTGTAACGTGCGGTAACCTTCAAAACCTCACCCTGCTCCACTACTGTCAAGGTCCGGGCTTTCCCCACCAGAATTGTCATAACTTCCCCCAGAGTACTCTCCTGCATCCCTTCGAAGTCCCTATTTAGACTAATCGGTGAACACTGATGCAGCAGTATCCAGAAATCATAAAAGAAGCGCTGCTCCAGCAGCTGTTCCTGCCCACTACTGTGGAAGTAATTGACGACTTCCTGCAAATTAATTTCCTTCCGTTCCCCCATGGCTTGCAGGATCAACTCCATAACCCGGCGGTAATTCTTACGCCTGACTGCCCTCTCCTGCTCCTGAATTTCCTCATCCAGAGCCTGCAGAAATCCCTCGGCTTCAATATTTTCCTTGCGCCTGTTCACTCTCTGCCGGGCAAATACGGTCAGTGGTGACCATTGTTCTCTGTGCTCCAAAAATAGAAAAGGTTCCACCAGGGTACGAGCAGCAGTAAGGGGCAGGGGGGTAGCCAGCAATTGTTCGGTAATTTCCTTTTGAAAATTAAATGAATCGATACCGGCAAAGTATAAAGACTCCTGGGCGGCCTGTAAGGCGGTAGTCTTTAGTTCGATACTCTCTCTAAATAAATTCCCGTGTTGATTATGCACTTCAAATAACTCGGCATCAATTCTCACAATGAGTTCATAGGTCTGCTGGTCTTTTGGCGTCTTTCGTTCATAGCTCAAACGCTCCCTGGTCTCGCCAACAAAATCCTGCAGCTCTTCGAATTCACGATCTTCACGGCTGAGCCGCAGGTTAATTTCCTCAATGATATCCCGATAGCGCCGGTAAGTACTCTCAGACACAATGTTGCGCTGTACCTCATGCCGAATGCGCGATATTCTTTCTTCCAGAGTCTCAACCGCCACCCGCATTTCATCAATCTGACGCAATGCTCCCCAGAATTGCCCTCTTTCCAACTGTTTGCGCAGCAGCAGCTGATTAATTGAGACCTGAAACTCACTATAATATTCGCGGGTAGCAAATACCAGTTCCAGACCTTGCTCATCCAAACTGTAATACTGGGTACTACTTTTGCTATCAAATCGATCCGCTTTTAGAATAGAGTAGAAAATGGTATCCTCCTGGCGGGTATTCCAATCATAGAAACTTCGGGAATTCCTTCTCCCGCTGGGTGGACGAAACACTTCAATAATATCCCGAGCCAGTTTTTCGTAGCCTTCATCATCCAGATCCATTTCCCCTTGATTGATGCTTTGGAAAAACTCGGCCAGCTCCCTGACACCGGTCTTATGATTTCGCAGCAGCATGTTTTCAAAGAAAAACAGCAAGGTAAGTAAACCCAGGCTAAAATAATCAATGGGATGGTTACTATTATCGGTAGTCTTTTTATTCTCCAATCGAAATAAAGGGTCAAAAATTGCCAGCCGCTGCACCCGTTCGCGATAATTAGCGGTAATATTTCGTGCATCTAGTTCCACGAAGCATCCCTCCATATTGCTCCCAGTTCCGCACGGTTCAGGGCTTCCTGCGGATAGTAACCACCATTATCCAATATATCCCTAATCCTTTCCTGTTCCGCACTGGAAAAACAGGTCAGGAAGTGAGCCAGAGCCTCCTCATTACAAACCTGGTTTTCTTTGCCCCGTGCTGCCGGCTTGGATAATAAAGCGCGATAAAACGGTATCGCAGGAAAAACCGGTAGTCGCATGTTTAAGATATGCCAGATACTGATTCCTTCATAATCCACATCCCCAAAATAATAAATGCGATGCTCCTGGTTTTTCAAACCCAACTGTTTATCCAGCATAAAGATATCGGCTGTAATTTTCCAACCTGCTCCATAAATCAAGGTACAAAACGTCGTATCCGGTAAATACCCCAGCAAAGCATGAAAGGCAGTCTTGTTCTCTACCACCAGATGCAGGCTGGTTTTCTCTCCCCGGACATGCTGATTTACTGCCAGCATCAGAGGGTCCGGCAGGTTTACAATATTCATGCCCGACCAGAGTCCTACCCTCTCCAGAAGTCTCTTACCGCCTTTGTCGTCAATCCATTTTTCATCCCCCACCAGGGCATAAGATCTTTCGGGAGCTGTAGCCTCATCATCAGGTAAGCCATGCTCTTTCAGGAAGTCGTTTATTAATAGAATACAGGGAAGGTCGTTGGTCCATTCCGAAGCCGGCAGGCTATAATATGCTTCCAATTTGATCAACGGATCTAGAAGAAATTGAAAGCGCTCGATTTCCTGTAAGAAATCAGCCGGGATTTTGGACTGGATTATGCGGTAAGCATTGGCCAGGGGGATGGGCTTCTGATTATAGCCCTGCTTCTTCACGGCTATTAATATCCCTTTTTGCTCCAGATCATTAATTAAGAGCGCAAAATCTTCGTAGCTGGTCTGGCCTCCCACCAGTCGCTCCAATTCACTTAATAATATGGTTTTCTTTTTACTGGCTTGAAGAAAGGGTAGAATGGTATTATACATAACGGTCAGATTATTCCTCTCACATAGTATCTTAAATGGACAGGCAAAACCATCCTCAGAACAAGTATATCATCTTATTACAAGTTACAAGCATTTTCACTGTAGAACCATTGTTTGTATACACGACACGGAGAAGCGAGAGGTCCCCTGAATTACCATGTCGTTATTTCATCCCGAAATACTCCGGGATAAAGGCAGTTATTTCCTCCGTGCTGGCAAAACTATTTTGACTTAAAGGAGGAGCAAATGCAGTGTTTCTCCACATACCCGAACACGAGGCCTGGCCGGTAATGCATAAGCCAGTGGAGTGGGAAGAAATAAAAGCGTTTTTTAAGCAAGAACAGAAGCTGCTGCTGCAGGATATTCTATAGGGTATATTACGGCGCCAAGCCCTGGGCGCAGGGGATGCCGGAGTTTTCAAATCTAAACTATCCAGGCAAATACAAAGTACCCCTCTACCACAAAGTGTAGAGGGGTACTGCGTTAAATCAAGCCTGATAGGGCAATAACTTATTGCTTCAAACAAGCCAAGCCTGTATTTTTACCTCGATGCACTATTCTGCCGATTTCAGCGCTCTAACTATCACTGTTGCCGCTTCGGCCCGGGTAGTGTTAGCCTGGGGTCGGAAAGTACTATCCGGATAGCCAGTAATTATCCCATCTTTGCTGGTAGCGGCTGCCGCATCCCTGGCCCAGGTCGAGATTTTCATGCTGTCTACAAAAGGCTTGCCTGCGGCCACTTCATCTAATTTGGCCGCCCGGGCGATCATTAGCGCCATCTGTTCACGGGTAATGTTGTCATTGGGACCAAAGGTGCTATCACTGTACCCATTGACAATCCCATGAGCGGCTGCAACAGCAATAGAATCCTTCGCCCAGTGCTGAGAAGTGTCACTGAATACTTTGCCGTTGTCAGATTCCAGTTTCCAGGCCTTGACCAGAATAGTGGCAAACTCGGCCCGGGTAACCGTCCGATTGGGCTTAAAAGTTCCGTCCGGATAGCCACTGATGGCTCCGGTGGCTACCAGCTCTTCAATGGTCTTCTGAGCCCAATGACTATTAATATCTGTCAGTTTCGGCAGAGATTTTCCTGGTTGTTCAGGCTCATTCACTTCATTCCCCGTACCGCTTCCAGGCACCGGACCAGGTTCCTCAGCCGGAGCAGTTCCACCCGTATTATCGCTGTTAACCGCCGGCATCTTCTGGGTCACCATCGCATCCTTATAATCCGCAGCCCTGGGCACTGTGTCCGCGGGTTTCACCACTGCCAGACAGTTTGACAGTTTACGACCGGGTTTAATCAGGAGCTTGTCCTGGCAATACAAACCGACCGAGGCACCCCCATCCAGCCCGATGGCATGCTTCAACCCGGCTTTTGTCAGCGTCTCTGCCATCTGTTTCATGTTTCCACCCGATACCGTTCCTATGACCATTGAATCATTATCTCGACAACCGACAAAGCTCCATGAACCCCTATTCTGAAATTTGGGCTCATTAATGCGGTCCGCCTCGGTATTAAGTACATTCTGGCCGTTCTGAACCAGGAGTGGTCCGGCCTGAATGATATGACGCACATCAGACCAGTCCAATAGATTACCTTCGTGATCTCTGAACTCATAGTGGACTTGGACAGTGTCCCCTACCGAAAACCGGGCAGCATACTCAGCCGATCCGGGTCCGAAACCGATGACATACCCATCCGCCGGAATGGGAACCGTACCTTTCTGGATGGACTTCACCACTCCCTGACGTACCGTAATAGTTGTACCAGTAGGGCTTACCATCTTCTGCCCGAACTTTGGGGTAAATATGACCACGGAATCAGGATTTTGGCTGTTAAGATTGACATCCCATGCCGACCAGTTATTGGGCCATTGTTCACTGCCATTGAGTCCACCTTTTATGGTAGTCCTTAGCCTTGCCACCTTAACGCGCCCGTCGTCGGTTATGCCCAGGGCACCCCCACTGGCCCCCACCCGCTCCATAACCCCATCGATCATAATGGTTCCCCAGGAAACCGGGTCTTCAGGGGTATAGGCACAGAAAAAGGTTCCATTAACCGCCGCCAACGCTCCAGCTGACTTCGCCATGTCCTGTAGATTAGCGGTTTGTCCGGTTCGGTTGTTAGCCAGCACTGGTTTTACCACCAGGCCCGGTTTAATGTTAACCATTTTCACCGTACACCCATTGACCTTACTGGTAGCCGGGGTAACGTCTCCAGCACCCAGCACCGGTACTCCCCATGAAGCTGCGGCCAACATAAGAGCCACAAACAATGCCAGTCGCTTCAAAAATCATCCCTCCCTGTGGTAATAGCCTGTACTTATGGCCCTGGTTACCTGACTTTATCGTTCTCTCGTCCGGGCCATTTTCACATCACCACCATTGTACAAGTTAATTCGCCGCCTCTGTTTAATATTCCTGCAATTTGGGTAAATTATCCCGACCCACAAACAATCAAGCAAATACAAAGTACCCCTCTACCACAAGTGTAGAGGGGTACTGCGTTAAATCAACCCTGGTAGGGCAATAACTTATTGCTTCAAACAAGCAAAGCCTTACTGTTACCTTGATGCAGTATTTATTTCATCGATTTCAGCGCTCTAACTATCACCGTTGCCGCTTCGGCCCGGGTAGTGTTAGCCTGAGGCCGGAAGGTGGTATCGGGATAGCCAGTAATTATCCCATCCTTGCTGGTGGCGGCTACTGCATACCAGGCCCAGGTCGAGATCTTCATGCTGTCTACAAAAGGCTTGCCTACGGCCACCTCACCTAATTTGAGTGCCCGGGCGATCATTACCGCCATCTGTTCACGGGTAATGTTATCATTGGGACCAAAGGTGGTATCACTGTATCCTTTAACAATCCCGTGAGCGGCTGCAACAGCAATAGAATCCTTCGCCCAGTGCTGGGAAGTGTCACTGAATACTTTGCCGTTGTCAGATTCCAGTTTCCAGGCCTTGACCAGAATAGTGGCAAACTCGGCCCGGGTAACCGTCCGGTTGGGCTTAAAAGTCCCGTCCGGATAGCCACTGATGGCTCCAGTGGCTACCAGCTCTTCAATGGTCTTCTGTGCCCAATGACCATTAATATCTGTCAGTTTCGGCAGAGGTTTTCCTGGTTGTTCAGGCTCGGGGTTTTCTATCGGGTCAGCCGTTTTTCCCACTGCCAATACCGCAAATTTGCTCAAGTGGGTGATCTCACCGCTGGCTTTCCCGGCGGACAGATCGACTTTGACGTTCTCTAGCTTTTTCCAGCTATCGGCTTTTTCATCCAGCCAGTACAGGCCGAATTCGTATTTGTCCGCATCTACTTTTGATTTGTCAAAGGTCAGGGTAATGGTTATCGCCTTGTCAAAATCACCTGATTGGTCTTTGGTTATTTCCACGACATCACTGACCAGTTTCTTTTCTGATCCCAGGGGTAGATTCCCGGTGTTTTCCACTTTCTTGATACTAACTTTGATATCCTGACTCAAAGCCCCGGCGGGAATTTTCACCGTTGCTCCGGCCCCATCTACAGTTCCGCCACCACTACCCACGGTATTTTCATCCTTCACATCCGGCCCGGTCGTACTTCCGGTAGTAGTGAACTGCCAGGTTCTGGTTCCAGAAAGCTCATTACTATTATTAGCTTTGAATCCATCCTCGATCTCGACTCCGTAGGTAGTACCTGATTTCAGGTTATTGAACGTTAATTCTATCCGGCGTATTTTGGGTGGGTTGTCCTTCGAACCCTGTTTAGTGTAATTCTGATTGGAATACTCTACTTTATCACCGGTAGATTTCTCGTATACTCTTATCTTACTCAGATTATCAGCCAAAAAGGTATCCGCACCACTGCTGAAGTCAAACCATAAGACGGTACTACTGGGGCTGAGGTCCCGGGTGCTGAAGCTTTCAACTACAAAATCCTGGTCTTTATTCTCTCCGGTCCCCGCCCCGCTTCCGGGTACCGGACCAGGTTCTTCTTTCGGATCGGATCCACCGGTATTATCATTATCAACCACCAGCATCTTCTGAGTTACCGTCGCATCCTTATAATCCGCAGCCTTAACCACTATGGAGTAGTCTTTACCATCAGTAAATGCTGCGGTTGCTATCTCAATAATGCCCGCACTTACTGTATACTCGGTATTCTTGAGATTAGTTCCATCCACCGTAATTCCGTTGATAGCCTTACGCCAGCCCTCATTGTCCTCGAAAGTGAGGGTAACCGAATTACCCACTACATTATCGGTGGTGTCAGCCTTTAAAACCGGAGCCGCCAGCAGCTCCTTGAGCGGAGTAATTACCGTAGCCTGAGGGCCATCCTTGGTCCAGTTACCAGCCGCATCCCCGGCTTCTACCTTAAAAATATAGCTGGCATTGGGAGTCAGGTCGGTAACTATCCGGGTAGTATCGTTAACAGTAGCCACGACATTACCATCCTGGTATACCTTATAACCCGTAACTGCTGTATTATCCACCGCTGCAGGCCAGGACAAAGTCACACTGGTGGGAGCCAGATCCGTAACCTGCAGGTTACTATCTTTCGCCCAGGTAGGTGCACTGGTATCCCCGGCCTCAGTAGTGGTAAAAGCCCAGGAATAGGTCTTGCCCAGCTGCTCGTTATCAGCGTTGTTGGAAATACCCGCGCCCAGTTCAATAACATAGTTCGTACCCGGCTTGAGGCTGGTACCCTTGAGGTTCAACTCCACCAGACGCAGTTGATTGGAATCCGCCTTCTGGTTACCGCCTCCTTTTTTGGTATACTTGAAGTCTCCTGCTGCTATAACTCCATTTTCGTCAAGTTTAAAAGTGGCAGGATCACCACGGTCCAGCTCCACTTCCGCCCCACTGGCTGCTTCCTTTAACTTTATTTGCGCCAGGTTCTGGGCCAGAACTGAATCCATACCCTTGGAAAAATTCCAGCTAAAATGTGCCTCTTGTGGATTAACGAAATCATCCAATTGGTAGTTGACCTGAGTATCGCTGCTGTTCATGAGAGTAGCAGACGGTGAAAACTCCAGAATATTGATCGCCGCCCGGGCTGGCGGAATAAATAACGCCAGCGACGCCATAAACATACATACAGTTACTACTGCTATGTACGCCCGGTACTTGCGACCTACTTTACTAACCAGCAAAATATTCCCCTCCTCGATAATTTGTTCTAAATAGGTAGTCTGCCTGGTTCTTTCTTTAATCCGGTAAAACTACCCGAAACCTTGCCTGTGCCAATCACACTTACAGCTGACTGGATTGGCTGTGGTTCGATCTGCCATCAAAGCTCCCTCCTTCTACAACCACCACATATAACCAGTATCTATTTTCCTACACTACATAATTCGACACGCTCTCCCGTGAAGCCTGCCCGATATCAGGCGCAATACCTAGTAAATAGTAGATACATCGGCCATAAATGGTAAAATAACCTCCTGTGTGGCTCTGGAGGTTACTTTACCCATCAAAACCGGATAAACCTGTAAGATTACTAAGAATAAAAATAACCCCTCCTACCTTTCAACGGTAAAAGGGGTGTTATGCACTGAATATAGGATATGCTATGAGAATGGCTTTGAAACCGCAGATGGACGCTGATGGACCTTTATGTCGGTCGGCAGCAGGTAAAAGAGCTGGCTGTCCAGCGGCGGTAGAAACAATTATAGCAGGAAACTGGCTCGTCAGCTATCATTTCGTCTTCATCATCGGGCTGGAAGTCGGAACATTCAGCGGCGATATGGGCCGCGCCTTCCCAGTCTTCTTTGCCACCCCGGAACTCCCTCTGGCCCTGTTCATTGATAATCCACATATATTTTCTCTCACTCTCCCCCGATCAAGTACAGCTAATAATGCTAGTAGTCCTTCAACTGGTTCTTCGAACAGGTTACCCACTGTACCTGGTCATCACCTAGCATCATGGGGGATACCAGCAAAACTGCTTTGCCGTCCAGGAGGACAGTCTTGACCGTTTCCCCTAACATTACCAGATCATTTTCATCAAGAATGTGGCCCTCTTCCAAGCATTTAACAGTATCCACCCAGGCCTGAGATCTTATTTCCCGAACCGAAGCGATATCGTTATCAGCTTTGATCTTGATCTTCCCCCGAAAACGGCCGTCATTCCCGCTCAGACGCAGGCCAGCTCCAGCCAGTGCACCAATAACCCCCTGGCCGGTACCACCGTGTTCCGATAGGTGGACACCCAATTCTTCCGCCAGAATGTAGGCATCTTCTATGGTTACTACCTCATGTTTGGCCATATAGCCAAAAGCGATGAGCCACCCCGGCCGCATCAGGCGGTCTACCGCCACCACGCACAGGCCGGGATCCGAACCGGCAGCACTCTCCCGAACCAGAAAATCACTGGCATAATCAATGATATCATTGAGGTGCTCCTCCTGGATATCAGCCGAAAAACACATAGAACTGTTGTGTGAAGTATAAGGGATATCAGGATGCACCAATAGCTGGTGACGGGTTACCGGCTCGCTCCGACCCCAGCCGAACTTTTCCACCGCCTCAGCTATCTCAGAAGCCAACTGCCCGGTACCTCTTTTGACATGGATATTATCGGTGTCATCAATAGAAACGAGAACTCTCATGAATCACAAAACCTCCTACTACAAAATAATGAAACTGGATGAATAAGGTTACCCTTGCCTAATTTATAATCTGCCCCGGGGTTAACCAGAACTTTCATACCAGACATCCATGATACCGATGCTATCACCATCGGGGGCATCAATGCTGCTTTTTATAGAAGTGTGGCCAACCCGCTCGCTCCCCGACTTGTCGACTGCAGTCCATCAGCGTTCATCTGCGGTTTCAAATTTCCATAGCAGAGAACCGCTCTCAGGCTGATATCGTATCTATTTGGATTCTCTCATACCCACCCCACTCAGTATCTTTTGCACTGTTTCGTCTGACAGATCCAGGTTAAAAAACTCCTGGTAAAAGTATTTGGTCTCGGCTGCCATATCCAGATCAGCAAACTTATCGGGATATATGGTTTGGGCAGTCCACATCACGGCCAGGGGAGTTTCCAAAGACGAAAAATGGCCCCAGCGCGAAATACCGTTGGGCAGGGGCAGAACCCGCTTATTCTTAACCGCTTTTAGAGGTGCCCACTGCTCATGGTCCATTATATATCCTACCACGTTGGGATCATTGACCAGAATAAAATCCGGATCCCATAGTAATATCTGCTCCAAACTGGCATAGTTCTTGCCCTCATATAATTTAAGTTCCTTACCTACCGATACATTTATAGCTCCGGCCGCCTGGGTCCAATCGGCGGGCAGGCTCCCGGCCGTATCAGTTCTGATAGCTTCGTTAACCGAATGGAAAATCCGCACCCGATCCTTTTCCGGGATATCGGCTACCTTTTTTGCTACCTGGTCAACACACTGCTGATAGTATTTATTATACTTCTCCGCCTTTTCTGCAGCACCCACCGCCTGACCAATCATAGCCATGGCCTTCTGCTGCTCTTGCATACTATTGAATTCAACTACCAGAAAAGGAATACCCATCTTGTCCATCTTATCTACTTCTGCTTCATTACGGGCAGTATCCCCTTTGACGAATACTATGTCCGGCTTGCAGGCCGCCAGTTCCTCGATATTTATAACCCCGCTGCTCTTGGGAACTGAAACATTCTTTATATGTGGATGCATCTCTACTAATATAACGTCTCTTTGCATACCTCCGACCGCCGCCACTATCTTATCCCCCTGTCCGAACATAGCCACAGCATGCCCAGACTCTGGACACAGACAGGCTATGCGCTGGGGATTAGTGGGGATAGTGACCTGTCGGCCAACACAGTCGGTAATGGTAATGGTTTGCTGATGGGAATTATCGCTGGGAGTAGGTCCGCTTCCCTCCTGACTACATCCCGCCAGCAGTAAACTTAACGACAAGCCAAGTATCAGAATAACAGCCAGCCACGGACACCTGCCGGCCCAATTGTAACGTTTCATGGTATTTACCTCCCCCCCCGATATATTTCCAGTATGCTATTAAGCTCAAGCTACCACTGTACTTATAGGAATAACCTGCTTGAGTTCGCCCTTACCCTCAATATCGCAGGATACTACCCGGGTGTCTACATTATAGAGCTGCTTCATGTTATCCTCGGAAAGCACCTCCTCTGGCCTGCCTACCGCCAGGAACTTCCCATTACTCATCAAAGCCGCCCTGGTTACCACCCCATTATTTTCAAAATAGAAACAGTGATTGGGAAAATGAGTGGCCATTAATATAGACAAGCCCGCATCCCGCACCAGATGAACGATGGTCTCCATTATGACCATTTCGTGTTTAAAATCCAGATGGGAGGTAGGTTCATCCATCACGATCAGAGGCGTCTGCTGCGCCAGAGCCCGGGCCACCATAACCAGTTGTCCTTCTCCTCCGCTGAGCTGGGTGTAGCGCCGGTCTTGAAGACGAGTGATACCTACCATTGCCAGAGCCTGTTTGGCAATAGCGATGTCCTCCTCATCCGGAGAATCAAACATGCCTATATAAGAAGCGCGCCCCATAAGTACCACATCCAGCACCGTATAGGGGAAGGTTTTCTCATGTATCTGGGGAACATAGGCCACTTGCTGCGCTATTTTCCCCGGGCTCAGCTTCCTCATACTAACCCCGTTGAGCAGCACCTTACCGCCCTGTGGTTTGGAAAGCCCCAAAACACAGTCCAGCAGCGTAGTTTTTCCGCAACCATTGGGACCCAACAAACAGAATATTTCCCCGGGAGCAACACTGAAATTTATGTTTTCAAAGACATGATGCCGGGGATAGGCAAACCCGATGTCTATAGCTTCCAATAGTGGTGTGATGTCTACCACCCTCCCCCTTTGGTTTTCTTCAATAGATACACGAAAAACGGGCCTCCTACCAGAGCGGTAAGAATCCCTAACGGAATCTCGGAGCCAGTCAGCATCCGTCCCAGGTTATCCACCAGAATCAGAAAACAGGCTCCCAGCGATAAGCTGGCCGGAATCAAAACCCGATTATCGTTGCCCACCACCATGCGTCCGATGTGGGGTATTACCAACCCCACCCATCCAATAACACCACTTACGCAAACAGCTCCCGCAGTGGCCAGGGTAGCACAGGATATGACAATACCTTTATTGATTACGGTATTAATACCCAGGGCATGGGCCTCCCGATCCCCCATAGAAAGTACATTAATCCGCCATCTTATAGCCAGCAGGCCCAGCGCCCCAATCACCATGGGTATACCAGCAATAGCAATATCCTGGTAGCGAGCAGTGGCCAGGCTTCCCATCAGCCAGAAAACAATGGCCGGCAGCTGGTCGGTTGGATCAGCCACATACTTGGCCAGCGAAATCAGGGCCGAAAACACCGAAGATACGATAACCCCGCCCAGTACCAACATGATTGTAGGGGTGGTGTTATAAACCTTGCCGATGAGATAGCTGGCCACCACCGCCAGGATGCCAAAGGCAAAGGCAAAGATATAGGTAGGAGCTATAGCATTAAACAGTATGATAGCCAAAGCCGCCCCGAACCCGGCCCCGGAACTGACCCCCAAAACTCCAGAGCTTACCAGAGGGTTACGAAACAATCCCTGAAACGCAGCCCCACTGATGGCCAGGCAGCCACCCACCATCGCCCCCAGGATAGCCCGGGGCATACGTATATCCCAGACAATAGTCTGCTGGGTATCGGGCAGGTTGCATGAAACTTCTGTAAACAATGCGGCAAATTTACACCACAAGATGTAGGCTACATCGTTCACAGAAACCGGATACCGCCCGATGAACAGCGATACAAATATAAAACCCAGGGGAGCCAGTACCAGTAGCAGATATTTTAGTCT
>JAAZLJ010000190.1 GCA_012799365.1 Syntrophomonadaceae bacterium
ATGCTGCCCCGGGAACTGTCCAACGGTATTTGCAGCCTGAACGCTGGTGAGGATCGGAATGCCGTAAGTGTGTTGATGACTATCGATAGACAGGGTGAGGTTGTCGAATACCAGATATTCAAATCGGTCATCAGGGTGAAAGAGCGTATGACCTACACCGGAGTTAACCAGATACTGCTGAACCGGGATAAAGAATTGCGGAATCGTTACCGAAAACAAACGCCGCAGCTGGAACTGATGGCCGAGTTATGTGAGATTCTGCGGGCTCAGCGCATGAGGCGCGGGGCCCTGGATTTTGATTTCCCCGAAGCCAAGGTGATTCTCGATGAAAAGGGAATTCCGGTGGATATTGTTAAGTATGACCGGGAAATTGGTGAGATGCTCATTGAAGAATTTATGATTAAGGCCAATGAAGTAGTGGCAGCGCATTTACATAACCGTAAAGTTCCATCTCTATATCGGGTGCACGAGCGGCCTGATGTTGAAGGTGTCACAGAACTTAACCGGGTTCTGGGGGTGTTTGGTTTTCATTTGCGGGATGAGGAGGTTACACCTGCGGCCATGCAGGCCATTCTGAAAGAGATCAAGGGTCGACCGGAAGAACGGGTAATCAGCACCATGATGCTGCGTTCTATGAAACATGCCCGTTATGCTCCTCAGACCCTGGGCCATTTCGGGCTGGCTTCGCGCTATTATACTCATTTTACTTCACCCATTCGGCGTTATCCCGACCTGGTGGTACATCGCGGACTGACTCGCCTGTTGGAGAAACAGAGGGTATCGAACCGCAAGAAGGCAGGTATGGCCAAAAAGATGGCATTATTCGGGCAGCAGTGCAGCCTGAGGGAAATAACCGCCGAGGAGGCGGAACGCGAATCGGTTGATATGAAGAAAGCTCAATTTATGAAGGACTTTGTCGGGGACATTTTTTCCGGGGTTATATCCTCGGCCCTCTCTTTCGGGTTCTTCGTAGAGCTGGAGAATACGGTGGAAGGACTGGTACATGTCTCCTCCCTTACCGACGACTATTATGACTACGATGATCGTACCCTGTCCCTGGTGGGCCGGCACACCGGTAAGAGGTACCGTATCGGGGACAAGGTGAAGGTGCAGCTGACCAAGGTCAACGTCGATGAAGCCAAGATAGACTTTGAGCTAAAAGAGTAAGAGACCGACTGGCTGCTCGAAGGTGGAACGGTTGACGAGAGGCCGGGTCTGTTCTATAATATAAGTGCTGAATCGTAGCAAAAAACCCTGGCTGTTATGGTAGTAAAGATACCGGCCGGGGTTTATTATTCGGGTTATTGAGGTATTTAAATTATGACCAGAAGCAATAAAGAAAAAGTAGTAATCCGTAATCGCCGTGCCCGCTTCAACTATCATATTGAGGATACCTATGAAGCAGGGCTGGTACTGGTGGGCACCGAGGTTAAGTCCTTGCGTGAAGGTAAGGGCAACCTGCAGGATGCCTATGCCGAGGTCAGGAACGGCGAGGTGTGGGTGAATAACTTTCATATCAGTCCTTATGATAAAGGTAACCGCTTCAACCATGACCCGAAGCGCTCGAAGAAGCTGCTTTTGAACCGACGGGAAATAAACCGTTTATGGGGAATGACTCAGCAAAAAGGCTATACTCTGGTTCCTCTCCGGGTATATTTCAAGCGGGGGCGGGCGAAAATAGAATTGGCAGTCGCCCGGGGCAAGAAATTATACGATAAGCGCGAGGACATTGCTGCCCGCGATGCCAAGCGGGAGATGGACCGGCGAATGAAAGAACACCTGATGTAATACATGGGGGCGTACTGGTTTCGACGGGGGAAGAGATGGGTTGAGTAGCGAGCCGAGTTGCCGCCAGCTCGTTAAAACGGTGGAAAAGCATTAACTGCTGATAATAATAATTACGCATTAGCAGCTTAGAGCTGCTACGTCCGGCTGGCCATCCCTACGGGTTAGTGCAGGGCGTCAATTAGTAGGGATACCCTGACGGTTTTTCTCTCTGGGGACTGTTAAGGGGAAATTTACAGGGATAGCACAATGGAAGCCTGTCCGTGGGCGTCCGGCGTGCGAACTCTAAAATACGGACTGCGCTCGGAGACACTTGGCTGGTCTTTCCTTCGGACGGGGGTTCGACTCCCCCCGCCTCCACCAGATTATCTACCATCTTTTGATAAAAAGGATTTTTTATCGGTGGGTGGTTTTATTTTGCCCAAAAGGCTTGAAACAAAGGGATTTCAGCGGTTTTGGGTGCGATAAAGCCGTACCAATAACACCTTTTCAGACGGTTTTAATCTCCGGCAAACTAAAGCAACCTTAATCCTTAATTCCATATTATCACCGGGCTTCGCCGGTGTTCTCCAGATGCACCTTGACCTTTACCTGAATATTGGCATTATGAATAAATTCAGGATTATCTATCTCTTTTTCCAGGGCACGGCGGTTTTTAGCCAGGGCATATTTTAAGATATCAATGCAATCAACTTTTATTTCTTCCTGCATCTTATTAATAAATGTCTCGCACTGAGTTTGTAGCTGCTGCTCAATGGTTTTTTCTATTTCTTGCAGGTGTTTTTCCGTTACCGGGAGTTGGTGGCTATGTTCCTGCAAAGTTCCATCCATTTTTATGGTGATTATAAAATTGTGTCCCTGCTCATTTTGATAATATTGCACCTTTCTGGAGTTTTTAACCAGCACCCCTCCCCGGTGATACTTCTCACCCTGCTTTCTACTGAAGGGCTGATAACTTCTCCCTTTTAAACCGCGCAGCAGCACCAGGTCATGGCCTTCTTCTATGTTCAGTTTTTTTACCATTCGGTCTTTTTTGAAAACAGCTACCCCACTAATAATTACCCGGTCCCCCTTCCGTTCCAAAATCGGGGCTACCGGGTTTTTGCCTTTGCTTTGGCCGCGATAGAACTCCCCCAGTCGAATTACCGGTATAAAAGTTCTCTGATGTATCCCATCAAATAAGGATACTAGAAACATTCCCATATTAGTATAGTTTTTAATTGGCGTTTTAAGAATATCCTCACCCCGTCCGGCAGCTACAGTAAAATACATGGTACGGGTAATAGTAGGGCCCCGAAACAAGGAATCAACATAAGGGTTTACACCCCGGCGGGCCAGCTCTTCACCAATTATTATGGTCTTATTTAACCCGGTTATATAGGTATCGGCATCGGTGAGTCCCCGCCTCTGGCGAGAATCGGTTATGGTAACTCCGGAGAGGGTTTCAACATTTACCGAGGTTGGGGTTTTAGGAGCCAGGTTCGGTACCAGAGTAGTTAAATCCACCACCTTATATCCAGGTATAGTCGGCGGATCAGAGGGGTCAGCACTACCAGGTGTGTGCACATCATATGCTGCTGCCAGCGGAAAGGTTAACTTATCCAAATCCTGGGAATCCCAGCATCCACATAGCGTCAGGAGTAAAAGGATGATAACTATTAAAGATGCTTTTCTAGGCACTTTGTTGGGCCCCCTTCCCA
>JAAZLJ010000191.1 GCA_012799365.1 Syntrophomonadaceae bacterium
CTCGCTCCCGGACTGGTGACTGCAGTACATCAGCTTGCTTCAGTGTGAAGCGGACCCCTCAGGATTCGGCGTCCATGCACTCAGCCCTCGGTGCTCGAAACGTCCTGTTTCTCGCTCCGCTTCACAACCTTCAGCTGCGTGTGTACTGCGACGTCGACTTCATAGGTCGCTTCACTGGGTTACCACACTCTCTGTAAGGATTGTTTTGTTTTCAGCGTTTTCATAATATTCTGTGTTATCTGCGTCTATTAGCGTTCATCTGCGGTTTCGGTTTTCATAGCAGCGCCTGATCTGGGAGCCTATTAAGGTGGTGGTTTCCCTGTTTATAACTCTGTTGACAGTGATTTTGCCATATGCTACAGTAAGACAGGCGATTTGCTTCAAATAGGAGGTATAGCGATGCGTGTGGGAATTACTCTGGCCTGTTCCGAGTGTAAGCAGCGTAATTACGTAACTACCAAGGATAAACGGAAACAAGCAGAGAAGTTGGAACTTAAGAAATACTGTAAATTTTGCAACAGCCATACCGTTCATAAAGAAATCAAGTAAGTATCCTAAAAAGGTGTGAAAAACAGTGGCCAATGTAAAAAAACAGGAGCGCACTTCGCTCGGAGATAGATGGAATAATGTCAAAAACTATCTGCGAGGGGTCTCTAATGAACTTAAAAAGGTTAACTGGCCAAGCCGAGGTCAACTGGTAGCCTATACGGGTGTAGTCCTGTTGGCAGTGGCACTGGTGGCTTTGATGATATGGCTTTTTGACTCGTTGGTATCCTGGTTATTGGATGCATTGTTCAGGGCCTTCACCTAGGGAACCCATGGTTCACAATAAACAGGGGGGTTCGTGAAAGGGGTGGCGCTTATCATAAAAGAAGAAGAAGGTATCAGGGATACACAAGAACAAGAAGAGGTAGATGTGGATAAGAGATGGTATGTAATCCACACCTACTCAGGTTACGAGAATAAGGTCAAAACTAATCTGGAAAAACGAGTAGCTTCAATGAATATGGAAGACCTGGTTTTTCAGGTGCTGGTTCCCGAAGAAGAAGAGATCGAATATAAAGGCGGGCGCAAAAAGATTACGAAAAAGCGGGTGTTTCCAGGGTATGTACTGGTGGAGATGATCCTCACCGATGATTCCTGGTGGGTCGTACGGCATACGCCTGGTGTTACCGGGTTTGTCGGTAGTGGTACCAAGCCTATTCCCTTGCAGGATTATGAAGTGGAAAAAATCCTCAAGCATATGGGAATGTTGGAGGTAAAGCCCAGAATCGACGTAGAGGTTGGCGAATACATCCGGGTTAACAGCGGTCCCTTTGAAAACTTTGAGGGAGTAGTTAAAGAAATAATGCCTGACCGCGGGAAACTGCGGGTGGTCATATCCATGTTTGGCCGGGAGACTCCGGTAGAATTAGAATTTGAGCAAGTAGAAAAAGTTTAGCCCACTTTATGCTATCTAATTAATTTAGCAGCAAGGAGGTGCAATGGTGGCCAAAAAAGTTATAGGTACTATCAAACTGCAGATACCGGCCGGGAAAGCGACTCCTGCTCCACCAGTAGGTCCGGCTTTGGGACAGTATGCGGTTAACATAATGGCTTTTTGTAAAGACTATAACGCTAAAACTGCTAACCAGGCCGGGTTTATTATCCCGGTCGAAATTACGGTATTTGAGGATCGCTCTTTTACTTTTACCTTGAAATCTCCCCCGGCTTCAGACCTATTGAAGAAGGCGGCCGGGATTGAAAAAGGTTCCGGGGTACCCAATGTGGATAAGGTAGCTCGGGTAAGCAGGGATAAGGTTAAAGAGATCGCCGAACAAAAGATGCAAGATCTGAATGCAGCCGATATTCAGGCGGCTATGAGAATGGTAGAGGGTACGGCTCGCAGTATGGGTATTGTCGTAGTCGATTAACATCAAGTGGGAGGATGCTATTAATCCGATCGAACCACAAGGAGGCTACAGTAGTGAAAAGAGGAAAAAGATATCAAGGTGCATTGGCCCGGGTGGATCGAGAGCACATGTACGATCCGGTAGAGGCGATTCAACTGGTTAAGGAACTGGCTACAGCCAGATTTGATGAAACCATAGAAGTATCTATCAAGTTAGGAGTAGACCCTCGTCGGGCTGACCAGCAGGTAAGAGGGACAGTGAGTCTTCCGCATGGTACCGGAAAGACCGTGAAGGTATTGGTATTTGCCAAGGGAGACAAGCAGAAGGAAGCCGAAGAAGCTGGGGCGGACATAGTAGGGGGAGAAGAACTGGCCGAAAAAATTCAGGGTGGATGGTTGGAATTTGACGTTGCGGTAGCCACCCCTGATATGATGTCTGTAGTAGGTCGGTTGGGAAAGATATTAGGACCCAGAGGCCTGATGCCCAATCCCAAGGCAGGGACAGTTACTTTCGATCTCGCGCGAACCATTCAGGAACTCAAAGCGGGCAGGATCGAATATCGGGTAGATAAGACTTCTATTGTTCATGCTCCTATAGGTAAGGCATCGTTTGAGAGCGAAAAGCTGCTGGATAATTTCACTGCTTTCATTGATGCCCTGGTCAGGGCCAGACCGCCAGCTGCCAAGGGACAGTTTTTTCGTTCCATTACTGTTTCTTCTACTATGGGACCAGGTATACGTGTAAATCCGCTGCTGGCCATACAGAGAAGACAGTAACAATTTAAAAGCCAAATTGAAGAACCTTTTAAAATAAAATAGTGACCGCAGACAGCCGGTGGCCACCAGGCCTTAAAGGGGGGAACCCAACCTGCCGAGGTCAGAGGAACAAATCTCATAATAATGGGGAAAATCATGGCCTCTGCATCCTGGTGTCTGCGGAGGCCTTAATTTATGCTCATACTGGAGGTAGATTCCCATAGCGAAGGGGGTGAAACATGGATGCTTAAACTCGCAGAAAAGAAAGCGATAGTAGAAGAATTAATAAGTAAGCTGGGCGAGGCCAAAATGATAATCCTTACCGATTATCGGGGGCTAAACGTAGCTGAGATGAATGAACTGCGGCGCCGTCTGCGGGAAGCCGGAGTTGAAATCAAAGTATTGAAAAACACCCTGGCCAAAAGAGCGGCTGATGAAGCAGGCCTGGCGGACATCAATCCTTACCTGGAAGGGACCAATGCTGTGGTTCTTGGTTACGAGGATGAGATTGAGCCGGCGAAAATTGTCCACGGTTTTATCAAGGAACACAAAAAAGCGGCAATAAAAGTCGGAATGTTGGATGGTAAGATACTGGATAATCAGCAAGTAGAGAGGTTGGCCGGTTTACCGAACAAGGAAGTGCTTTTAGCCCAGGTGTTGGGTGGATTTCAGGCTCCTATTCGGGGGCTGGTTACAGTGCTGGATGCAAACATATCCGGGTTGGCCCGGGTCATCAATGCCATCAAGGAGCAGCAGGAACAAGCATCTTGATGGGTTAATTACAAAAAACTTTATGCTTACCAAGCCATTAATTGAGGAGGTATATTAAGATGAGTAAAGTCCAGGAGGCAATGGAACTAATCAAGAATATGACGGTGCTGGAACTATCTGATTTAGTAAGTTCGCTGGAAGAGGAGTTCGGTGTAAGTGCAGCGGCTCCGGTAGCGGTAGCAGCGGGACCAGCGGCAGCCGCTCCTGCCGAAGCAGCTGAGGAGCAGACCGAATTTGACGTTATTCTCACCGGTATTGGGGAAAAGAAAGTTAACGTTATCAAGGCCGTCAGGGAGATTACTGGCTTGGGCTTGAAAGAGTCCAAGGCGGTGGTAGATGAGGCTCCGGGACCGATCAAAGAGAAGGTCAGTAAAGAAGAGGCTGAGTCGATCAAGTCCAAGATTGAAGAAGCCGGGGGCACAGCCGAAATCAAATAACTTTGAACTGTGATGGGTTTTGAAACAATGGGCACCCGTAAAAATGCCTGGCAGGCCGACAAAAGAGAGTGTTTTGGCCACAGTGCGTTTTGCGGGTGCTTTTCTCGATCAGGCCCGTGCCTGGTACCATTTAATGTTTTCAGCAGCAGTCCTTGACTTGAATACATATGTATGCTAACATTAATAATTGCCATTCATTTAAAATTTGAGACGGTGATTTATGTACAAGAACAATAGCAATTTGACACATACCAGACGTGTTACTTGAAAGAAGCGAGGTTGGTTTCCGGGCCTTGCTTTTCACTCTTTTGGGAATATATAACAAGGGGTGAAGTTTATTAATGGAATCCGTGGTTAAGTTTGGCCAGAGAGAGAGAGTTTGCTATGCAGAGATCCAGGAGGTAATGGAGCTAAGGGATCTGATCGAGATCCAAAAGGATTCCTACCAATGGTTTTTAGATGTAGGGCTGAAGGAAGCTCTGGACGAGGTGTTTCCCATTGAAGACTTTACTGGTAATCTGGAGCTAAACTTCCATCATTACAGTATGGGAGACCCCAAATACGAGGAACAGGAGTGTAAAGAAAGGGACGTCAG
>JAAZLJ010000192.1 GCA_012799365.1 Syntrophomonadaceae bacterium
GATTTCAACATCCCTTAACCCTCCTCTCTCAACATAGTTCGACAACCCTTGGCATAAAGGATACCAAAGCTGGCAGAAACAGTCAAGGTCTTTTTCAGAAATTATCATATTCAAGGATTTCTTGACAATACCTTTATTTTTTTCTATCATTAAGGGCAAAATAATCATGAGGCTGGTATTAAGCATTACCCCTCGATGTTTATTAACGGCGAGGGGTTTTATTTATGAAGAGCGCACTAATCGTAGCCCAGGATACACTAACAAGCAAGGGGGTCTTTAGTTTTGGGGGACAGGAAAACTTTCTATATCACTACACCAATCTACTATCCCAGCGATAACTTACATATTGGTCATGCTTACACTACGGTAGCGGCAGACTGCATGGCCCGGTATAAGCGGATGCAGGGGTATGATGTTTTTTTTCTTACCGGATCTGACGAACATGGACTGAAGATAGAACGTGCCGCTCGTGAGAAGGGCATGGACCCCGAGGCCTATGTAGATCAGATTGTAGCTGGATTCAAGGTTTTATGGGACAAACTACTTATTACCAATGATGATTTTGTGCGCACCACCGAAAAACGGCATCAGAAGGTGGTACAAGCATTGTTTCAAAAGGTTTATGACCAGGGCGATATGTTTAAATCGGACTATGAAGGCTGGTACTGCACTCCGTGTGAGGCCTTCTGGACGGAGCGGCAGTTGGTTGACGGTAAATGTCCCGATTGTGACCGACCGGCAGAACTGGTGCATGAAGAAAGCTACTTTTTTGCCATGTCTAAATATGCAGATCGCCTGCTAAAACATATTGAGGAAAATCCAGAATTTATCCAGCCCGAGTCGCGGCGTAATGAGATGATCAATTTTATTAAATCCGGCTTGGAGGATCTGTGTGTTTCACGTACCACTTTTGAATGGGGGGTTCCCATTCCGTTTGCCCCCGGGCATGTGATTTATGTCTGGTTTGATGCCCTGGCGAACTATTTAACCGGTATCGGTTACGGCGAGGATGATAGTAATTTCAATAAATACTGGCCGGCTGATGTCCACCTGGTAGGAAAAGATATCGTGCGTTTTCATACCATAATCTGGCCGACTATGCTATTGGCTATGGGTCTGCCCCTGCCGAAACAAGTTTTTGGCCATGGATGGCTGTTGTTGGAAGGGGGCAAAATGTCCAAGTCCAAGGGGAATGTAGTGGACCCGATGATTCTGGTCGAACGGTATGGAGTGGATGCCATTCGCTACTATCTCCTGAAGGAACTAAACTATGGAATGGATGGTTATTATTCAGAAGAGATGCTGGTAAATCGCATTAATTCAGACCTGGCCAACGATCTGGGCAACCTGGTCAGCCGCACCATCGGTATGATGGAAAGGTATTTTAAGGGCGTTATTCCCGCTGCGAGTGAGCCGCAGCCGCCGGATAAAGAGCTGACTGACCTGGCCAGGGAGACTTTTGCTGATGTAGGGCATCACCTGGATCGGCTGGATTTTTCCGCAGCATTGAGCAGTCTTTGGCGGTTGATTTCCCGCGCCAATAAGTACATAGATGAGACGGCTCCCTGGATATTGGCTCGTGAAGAATCCAAGCGGGGACGCCTGGGTACAGTGCTTTATAACCTGACCGAGGTTATAAGGGTGGTTACCATCATGTGTGCTCCGTTTATGCCGACACTGCCAGGTCGGGTCAACCAGCAGATTCCGCTGTTCGGCGATGCGGAAAAGCTGGACTGGAACGATGCGGGCCGGTGGGGCTTGCTCGCATCCGGTATCCAGGCTCAGAAGGGACCGGCCCTGTTTCCACGGGTAGATCCCAAAACTCTGGATGAACCCCAGGAACCTGTGCCTGCGGCTGAAACCAAGCCAGCGGTTAGCCAGGAGCAGGAGCTGATTACCATCGATGAATTTGCCAGGATAGATCTGCGGGTGGCCGAAGTCATTGAAGCAGAGAAAATGAAGAAAGCAGACAAGTTATTGGTGCTCAAAGTCCGGATAGGAGAAGAAGAGCGGACCATCGTGGCAGGTATCGCTCAGCACTATACCCCGGAGGAACTGGTAGGCAAGAAGATCGTAGTAGTAGCCAATCTGGAGCCGGCCAGGCTGCGGGGAGTTGAATCGCAAGGGATGCTTTTAGCAGCCTCTAATAAGGATGGGCTGAGTATTCTTACTCTGGATCGGGATCTTCCTTCCGGCTGCCGGGTTAGATAAAGGTGTATTGAGAATATCAGATGGGGAGGGCTAGGCTTGCCAGCAGAGTTGTTAATCGACAGTCATGCTCACTTACAGGATAAGGCCTATCGGGAAGATCGCGAGGAGGTCATTGCGCGCGCCCTGGCGGGGGGTATAGAAAAAATTATCTGTGTGGGGTACGATCTGGAGTCCTCGGTCGAGACCCTGGAACTGGCCCGAACTTATCCCGAGATTTACGCTGTAGTCGGGGTCCATCCTCATGATGCCAAAACCCTGACCCCCGAGGGAGAGGAAAAACTGTATGAAATGGCCCGGGACCCCAAGGTAGTGGCCATCGGTGAAACGGGGCTCGATTTTTACCGGGATCTTTCCCCGCGGGATGTACAAAGACAAGCCTTTGTTGCCCAGATCCGAATCGCACATGAACTGAAGAAACCAATCGTTATTCATGACCGCGATGCCCATCAACCGGTCATGGAGATCATAAAAAAGGAGAACGCGGGGAAAAACGGGGGAGTTATTCACTGTTATTCTGGTGGTCTCCCTATGGCTATTGAAATGATTAAACAGGGGTTTTATCTTTCCTTTGCCGGCCCGGTGACATTTAAAAATGCCCGTCGGCCTGCGGAAGTGGTGGCCAATCTTCCACTGGAACGTCTTCTGGTGGAAACTGATTGTCCCTATCTGACTCCAGAACCGTATCGAGGAAGGCGTAATGAGCCGGTTCACGTACGAGAAGTTGCTCGCAAGGTGGCCGATATCCGGCGTAAGCCCCTGGCGGAAATTGCCTATCTCACCAACCGTAACACCCGAGAAGCATTTCGCATAAAATAGAAGACATCTCTGATATCGATGGTATCATCGGCGGGGGCATGAAAATTATATATTCGACATTCGCCAAAACATCGTTGGCTTCGTAGGTCGCTTCGCCGGGTTACCAAACTCCCGTACAGGGTTATTTTTTATCATCTGCGTACATCAGCGTATATCTGCGGTTTCAAAGTTATTTTAATAGCTGAACCGAGCCTGATAGCCCATCAGGCTTTTATTTTGGTTTGAATCCCTGCCACCTGTCCCAGCCCGGGGTATAAAACTTCCCTGAACCGATAATAATTAGTAGAAGCAACCTACCATTAAACCATTTTATGGATTGAAACCATATTATATCCAATATTTCATTGACAATGGTAGGATTAGCCAGTAGAATATAAATAATTTAGGGGGGGTGCCCCGAGTGCTATTATTGAAAAGCAAGCGATTGGCTTTTTGGGGTTCGCTCATTTTAATGGCAGCAGCTCTGGGAGGGCTGTTATTCTGGCTGGAGAAAGATGTTACCATCAGTGTAGATAACCAGGAGATCAAGACTTATACTTTTAAACCAACAGTTGGAGAAGTCCTGGCGCAGAAAAACATTGAATTAGGACCACGAGACCTGGTTGAACCCGCAAGTGATACCAGACTGGAGAAGGGAACCCATATTACCGTGATCAGAGCCTTTAAGACCAAGGTGCTGGTCGACGGGCAGGAAACTGAGATTTTAAGTACTCCGGTTTCCGTGGCCCGAGCTCTGGATTTGGCTGCAATTACCCTGGGACCTGACGATATTGTGACCCCCGGGTTGCGATCCCTGACCAGGCCAGGGCAAGACATCAAGGTCGTTCGGGTCAGCCATAAGATGGATTCTACCGATGGCGTGATACCTTTTCCGGTGCAGAGGGTTTCCGATAATACGCTGGAGAAGGGCTTGACCAGGACCCTGAAAAAGGGTAATAACGGTCTGGAGCGGCAGAACATAAAGATCACCTATCACGATGGGGAGGAAGTGAAGCGGGAAGTAGTCGATCGGCGTACCATCAGGGAGCCGGTACCGCGTGTTATTGCCATGGGTACCATAACTTCGGTTTCGCGGGGGAACCTGAGGTTGGACTTTAGCCGGGCGATGCTGGCCGAGGCTACCGCTTATACCTATACCGGGAACCGTACGGCTTCCGGAAGACATCCAGAGGTGGGTCTGGTGGCTGTTGATACCGGTGTTATTCCCATGGGTACGCGGCTTTATATAGAGGGATACGGCTTCGCCCAGGCCGCAGATCGTGGTCGCAGCATCCAGGGCAATCGGGTAGATGTCTTTATGGAGAGCAAGGATCAATGTCTGCGCTGGGGTCGGCGGACGGTTAAGCTGTATGTGCTTGATTAAACTGAAGGCGTCGGGGAGGCAAAGACCTCCCCGTTTTTGATTGGCTGTCTCTACGAACAATATGCTGTTTTCATTCGTGGGTGGTGTCAGTACGACCGACATGAATGTCTGCCATGGAAAATTAAAACCGCAGATACACGCAGGTAGTAGTGAGGTGTGAGGAATAAGGCGAGTAAAACACCGAAATCTGCATCTAATTATACGGCGAATACATAATTATGACTTTTGGTAGTGGAATCATTCTTACGTTTAAAAAGGTCGATTTCTATCCACACTAAGAAAGAAGTCTAAAGAGAGGTGTGGTTAGAGGTGAGACGAAGTTTCGCCCACAGAACGCTAGTCTTAATCTGGGTTATGGTACTGCTCGTGGCGTTAGGGTGTGCCGGGCCGGCCGAAAAGCCTGCTCCGATTCCTTCCCCTGCCCTGGAGCAGGCAGATTTTCGAACGTTGGCAGATGCCCTTTCCAAAGAAGCGGTGAAAACCCAGGGAGTGGATAATGCCACTATAATCCTGCAAGGAGCGGGGAAACGGATTAATGCCCTGGTGGGACTGACTTTAACCGGGGAGCCGGGGCAGGTGCGGACGCAGGCGATCGAAGATGAAGTAGAGCGGCGGCTCCAGGAAACCGATCCTCGGGTAAAAAATGTCTATATAACCAGTGATCCCGAGCTGGTGCAGAGGATCAAAGCAGTTGCCAGGGCAATAGCTGACGGACAATCGGTGGGGGAACTGCAGGGGGATATTAATGACATCTCGAGGCAAATCAAATAATAAGTTGATTTATCCAGCCCGGGGAATCTCCCCGGGTTTTTTAATTAAGCATCTATTGGTGTATAATCGGGAGTAGTGAATAAAGGAGCCGAAAAATGCACAAAAACACTGCTCATCTGGCCCGAATTAAATCTGTTACCCAAAAGTACAAGCTGCATCCCAAAAAAAGATTGGGGCAGCATTTTCTTACCGATCCTAATATTTTGGTTAAAATTGTCGAGGCTTGTGAGCTTGATTCGGATCAGTATGCAGTAGAAATTGGCGCGGGTTGGGGAGCGATGACTGGATTTCTGGCTCAGATCGCTCGAGGAGTGCTGGCGGTCGAACTTGATACTGATCTGGCTCCTGGTTTACGGGAAACCTTCGCCGGTCACGAAAATATAAAGCTGGTGTTTGCCGATGTTTTAGTCCTGGATATTGAACAGGAACTACGTCAGCGTTTTGCCGTAGAAGGGAAAATCAGGTACAAAGTTTGTGCTAATCTGCCGTATTATATAACTACGCCGATACTATTCCACCTCCTGGAAAAGGCAACCGCTATGGAATCAGCTGTATTGATGGTGCAAAAGGAAGTGGCGGAAAGGCTGGTGGCCCTGCCTGGTGGGAAGGACTACGGGGTACTGACCATAATGGTGGCATGGGACGCCGAGGTGGAGATGCTGGGGAAAGTCTCCCGTAACTGTTTTTACCCCCGGCCGGGAGTGGAGTCCGCGGTGATAAGAGTAACTCCGTGGCAGGAACGTCCCTGGGTGGTGGATAGCGAGGTGACTTTCAAGCAGTTAGTACGAACCGCTTTCCAAAAACGGCGTAAAACTATGCGCAATATTGCAGCAGGCTTTTTTCGGGTGGATAAAGTAGAAGCCGAACGAAAACTGCTGGCTCTGGGCATAGAGCCTGAAAGAAGACCGGAAACGCTGAGTATAGATGAATTCGGGAAGATTGCCGACGGTTTTTCCGAATAGGAGGCACAGAACATGATATTTTGCAGTCCCAGCTTGGGACAGATGACAGTAGAACAGGTAGTAGATGACATCTTGAGGTACGTGTCAGAAGACACCGGCTTTTCCTACAAGCTCATCGTCGGGTCCGATTCGCACTTACGGGATGAAACCTGCTTCGTAACCGCTGTGATTATCCACCGCATCGGGAAAGGGGCTCGTTACTATTACACCAAGAAATATGGTCATAAGATGACCAGCTTGCGGCAAAGAATGTTTTTTGAGGCCTCACTGAGTCTCTCCATGGCTGACCAATTGGTTCGCCTGCTATCTGAACGGGGCAGGGAGGATTTGGAAGTGGAGATTCACCTGGATGTGGGAACCCACGGGGAGACGCGTGAACTGGTAAAGGAGATCATTGGTATGGTAACCGGGAGTGGCTTTGATGCCAAGATTAAGCCAGATGCGTGTGGGGCCAGTAAAGTGGCCGATAAGTATACCAAATAAGCAGGACGGTTTGATGGCCGTCTTGTTGTATTTTTAGGGCCCAAGATTTCAGCTTTTCATCCATTGACATCATAATTCTTTTTCAGTATACTAATACGTTACGCTTGACAAAAGTGGGAAGCTGTAATAAAATTATAGGGTAATGATGAATAAAGAAGGTGATGTGATTGGGTTCCCCCAGAGCTATTTCCGATATTAAAAGGGACCTGGAGTCATTGGTAGGAAGTCGTATACGACTTAAGGCTAACCGTGGCCGTAATCGGATTATAGAGAAGGAAGGGGTACTGGAATCCACGTATCCCAATATATTCGTCATCAAGATAGACGAACGTAAGGTGGAACGAAGAGTCTCTTACAGCTACGCAGATGTTCTCACCGAAACAGTTGAACTTTTCGTTAACAGTGGAAAAGAAGAGATTCGCATAGCCAGTGCCAATGAATAGCCGCGATAAGCGGCTTTTTTCTTGCCCTATTTTAATAAAGGGGCATTGCTTCAGGTAAATACAGTCAATTCCCGTGCGGTTCACTCCCGGCGTTTTCATCCCGAGAGTGATGACCCCGGCCCTGCATCCAGCAGGGCCATTTTTATTTTTCCTGCCTATGAAAAATGAAACATATGGACCTCGGAACAACTACTGAAGGTACTAATATCCTTATACAGAGTGTACTAACCCGCTCGCTCCCCGACTTGTCGACTGCAGTACATCAGCTTGCCTCAGTGTGAAGCGAACCCCTCAGGATTCGGCGTCCATGCACTCAGCCCTCGGTGCTCGAAACCTCCTGTTTCTCGCTTCGCTTCACAGCCCTCGGCTTCGCTGTGTACTGCGACGTTGCCATCATAGGTCGCTTCGTCGGGTTAGCACACTCCGATAAAACGTATTGTTTTCATGTCTTTGCTGGTGAGAGAGTAACCTGGCGAAGCGGCCTACGAAGTCGACGATGTTTTGGCGAGTGCCGGCGGAATCGAAGGCGAAGCCTGAGCGCCGACCGAAATCGACGATGTTTGGTGGCAGTAGTGGCGGCGGGTCTGACAGTGGGCCAGTGTGCGGTCAGCTGCAGCAGGAGTATGAACTGTTGAGAAGGACGACCCCTTAAGGTGCACATTCTATGATCATCTTTCATACTATATCCAGTAGTATCTGAATGATTATTTGGAGGCCGGAACTCCCCTGGTTTTCTATAGTGGGAGGGTAAAAACATGAAAAGACAGAATCAGAGTCAATTGCGGGAATTAGCCAGAAAGTACAACAAGACGGAAGATGAGATAGCGCGCCTGGTCCAAAGCCTGGCACCAGCCAACCTGGGGGCAGCAGGTCATCAGATGCTCCTGGGACCGGCTGGAATTAAACAGTTGCTTAATATTCTAGAACAGGAAAAGAAATATCAACAGAAGGCCAGAGCCAAAAAATCAGTCGATAAACGGAATGAGGCTGGGGTCCCAGGGCAGCGTTGGGAGGCAGATCCAGTGGGTATCGGGCAGTCTCAAAGCCCCATACAGATGGGAAGATCAGGTTATGGCGCCGAACCTCCGGTAGAGATGTGGTATCCGGGAATGGACACCTCCAGAGCTAACCCCCATTTCTGGCCCCATCCTTCACAATTACCAGTGGGTGGGCATCAGCGGAATTATCCATTCGCCTATCCTGGTGGCAGGGTGAGAAGTCCAGTCCCCGAGCGTGCTGCCGGGAGACGCTTTTGGCCTCGCCGGCGAACCAGATTTCGCCTGCCCCTGGAGTCACGCCGGGAAGGGAGTAGATGGCGTCCTGGTCCTCCCGAGCAATCCGTCGACCGTACGGATTTTTTCGGGCAGGTCCCCCCGACACCTGCTATGCAAAGTGGCTATAATTATGGTCAGCCAAGGGGAACAGTCTTGGAGAGTGGAGAACCATTCAGGTCATATCCACCGACCCATCAATCCGAGTTTCCGTCATCCTGGTATGAAAAGGGCTATGTAGCGGTACCGGGATATGAACATCTGCTGGAGGAATCAATGGCGAAACAAGACGGAGATGGTAGGCCTGCGCCAATGATAAGTGGGCCAGAAGTTGGGTTCGGGGGAAGCTCCGAGCCAGAAGCGGGGGTTAGACATAGGCTTCGCGATGAAGTGGAGATGGAGGAGGAAAGCAAGATGTCTGAATGGGAAGATAACATTAATATTGAGGCCTCACCGGGGTCAGAGGAAACAGCCGGTTTTCAGGAGCCAGAAACTGTTTCGGATGTAGACCCCATTCGGCCGCCGACAGAGGCCGGATTCAAACCTGAGGAATCAGTGGGCCAGGTTGTCACCGAAGCTGAACCAAAACTGCCATTTTTCAGGGAGGATGAAATTAGCTCTGAAACGGTAGTTGAAATTTCTTCAGAAGTAGAGTCCCGGCCGGTAGTAGTGGGGCCCGAAGCGGAGACGACCGTTGTTCCTGATTATACATCATTACCCTGGCCGCTTTCGGAGTGGAGCCGGTTGACCGGGGAAAGCTGGCAGCCGGAGCCTGCAGCATCTGACTATGACGAGGCGGCTGTACCAGCTCCGACCGACCCTGGGGAAACAGAAGAAGTTGAAGAAAATAGGGTAGATGAGCAGACTATTTTACCGATGGCTGTTCCGGTAGAGGAAGTTGAGGGCGTACATTACGCGGTAGAGAAAGTGATAGTCCCTCCGGGTAAAGAAGATACCCGAGCAATGGAAGCAGACCAAGCGGAGGATGAGGATATCGATGTAGTAGTGGAAGAGAAGGCCGACAACCAGGAGGTCAGCCCCGATATCGATATGGAAGTAAGCCAGCTTCCGATGGTCGAGGAAAGTGAAAAGACCGAAGTCGCCCTGAAGGCAGTTCATAGCGGTAATGAAAATAAAGGAGACGAAGCCATAGTTAAGGAAGAGGAAGCAGAGACGGTGGAGGCAGGAAATGCAGCCAGCGAGTCATCATCGGAGACCGTTTTCGAGGCAGAACCACCGGGATTTCATTCGTATGAGGAACGGAAAAGACTCAAAGAAGAACGGCGACGTATCAAACGACACTGCCGGAGATGTTTGTTTAGAAGATAGGCGTTCTAGCCCCTCCTTCCCCCTGGGATTAAAGAGCAGTAATGGCAACAATATACACGCATAAAAATTAAACATGTGCAGGTGGTAGTAACAGGTGGGATCCTTTCCACATAATATAACCTAGAAACTCCTCCAGTTACAATAACCTGGAGGTGGTAGAACTATAGGGGAAAGGAGGGAATACTAATGGCAGTGGTCAGACCAGGAAAATGCCCTGTTGTGAGTGGCGTGCCTCAATGCCCGCCTCCGACGGAAATTGACTGTATAAAGGTTAAGAAGGTTCTGCAGGAGTGTAAAGAAGCTGACGTAGAAAAAGTTATTTTTACGCTCAAGGAGCCCATCAGCCAGGATATGATCGACCGCATTGACTGCCTCTCGGCCGCCATCACCACTCCCGTAACATGTAAAATTCCCAAGGCGGGGCGGGTCAGTGCAGAATTTGATATCAAAGTGAGAAGCAGAATCGTTTTCGTTAATGGTTCTTTCTTGACGTTGGAAAAGACGGTTCATGTGTTCAAGAGTATACGCTTATCCAGGGCGGGCGAGAAAATGCTGCAGTGCGATGTAGAAGTGCCTCTGGTAGCCTGTTTAGAGTGCTTTGTTTCCAAGGTCAATGAGCAAGGTAAGGCGACCGAGATAACCTGCTGTATCGGCAAGCTGTTCCTTTTCAAACTGGTTGCCGAGGTACAGTTAATGGTACCCACATACGGCTATTGTGCCGAGCCCCCCGAGTGCCAGGACGCTCTCGGTGAATGTCCCGAATTTGAACCACCCTGGCCGCCGTATCCACCCCAGAGAGATTTCTTCCCCACGGTGGTCGAAGATGATAGTGATGAGGACGTTGGTGGATGCAGCTGCGGAGAGTAGCAGGCCTGGCACCCCAGGATACCTGAAAGGATGCTGCTTATACTTCCTGTCAGTTAACGCAAAACAATACGGCGTGGGCCCAAGCCCCACGCCGTATTCGTATGGTAAAGGTGACGTTACTTATTTTGCCATAAATAGCTGAGTAACCATGACACCTCTTCCGGATTTTTGAGGAACGATACCGATACCCACATGGGTGTAATTACTGTTCAGGATATTGGCCCGGTGACCAGAACTATCCATCAATAAATCGTGAGCATCCTGTACAGTTCCAGCTCGAGCCAGATTTTCCCCACACAACCAGTATGTAATACCGGCGTTTTTGACCATATCGGCCGGGCTTCCGTAGGTGGGGGACTGATGGGCGAAATAATCGTTATCTACCATATCCTGGCTTTTCATGCGGGCCAGGTCAGTTAGGGCCGGGTCTACCTGCAGCGGTTTTAGTCCTCGTTGTGTCCTTTCCTCATTTAACCGGGTTACCATCCATTGTTCATCAGCGGTTCTGGCGTTCGGAGCCGGGTTCACAACAGGCGGTTCGGGTTCTGGCTGAGTCGGTGGTTCTATCACCGGTGGTACAGGTTCAGGCTGGGGGATGGTCCCGTCATCTCCCCCGATTGGCGGTTCGGTAGCTGGAGGATTGACTGGCTCAGTGTTTCCATCGCCTCCTGCACCCGGGTTGCTCCAGTCATACGTTGGTGGTTTGCACCAGTCGTACGTGCCCCCGACTATAATTTTGATGGGAGGTAAACTGGGCCAATCGTAGCTCCCTGTGCTTGAACCGGGATTACTCCAGCTATAGTTCGGATTGGACCAATCATAGCTGAAGCTCAGCCCGGGTAAGGCTTGCGCCTCATTCGTTCCCAGCAGACCGGCCAGCGGCATAAATGCAGCCAGTACCAGTATAGCCGACCACTTCAAGAGTTTTTTGTGCATAAAATCTCTCCTTTCTTACTAACAAATGTCCAACCTACCCATCCTTACCAGGACACTTTTAAATTTTAGCGGAACCAGTTTATATAAGACAACCTCGCTCTTTCGCCGTCAACCTTGCTCAGTCAGCCTCGGCTCGTCCAGAGTATTTTGATACCGAAACATTACCAGTGGTTCTGTGGAATGCTAATATGTGGCACCAGGACTGTTCACCTCCCGACCATGGGCCGAATACCATATCAGTAAAGGGGGCCAGGAGAAATGCTGGGGGCGAACTTAAAAACATTAGTTGACCTTCAGTCGGAACTGAATTCGGTGGTGGTGCGTTACATGAAGGGCATCACTGATGAAAAACTGCGGGAATTGCTGTTCAGAATGATAGCACGGGGAAATGAAAATATACGAGAACTGCATGACTATCCGACGTGTACCGATAACAAATGAAGATAAACTGCTGCCCCGGTTCGGGGCATAGATTTATGCTGCGGCGGGCAGGAGTAAACCGGAAGGGGTAGTTGAGAGTGAAAAGCCTGGGCCTCGCATTTGGTGGGGGAGGATTAAGAGGGGCTGCTCACCTCGGTGTATTACAGGTATTACATGAAAATAATATTAATCCCCGGTATATATCTGGCACCAGTGCCGGGGCCCTGGTGGCGGCCTGTTATGCCGCCGGATGTACACCTGAGCAGATAGAAAGGGAATTTTCCACTGCAGGCCGGGAGGATTATCTGGACTACAACTGGCGCAAATTAGCAGGTTGGGGATTTAATTGTTTTATGAAAAGAAAAGCCCGATTACCATACGGAGTGATTAAAGGAGATCGACTGGAAAAACTGGTCTATAAACTAACGCGAGGAAAGACTCTGGCAGAGGCAGAGCTCCCGCTGGCCGTTACCGCCGTTGACCTGGACACCGGCCGCAGGGTTATTTTCACCAACTGTGACATGGAGATAGAGGATACCAGAACTATAATCATCAAAGATGCTTTATTGAGCGAAGCGGTACGTGCCAGTACCAGTATTCCAGTAACCTTTGTACCGCGCCAATGGCAAGGGCTGCGGTTGGTTGACGGAGGCTTGAAGGACATAGTACCGGTTCAAGTGCTGAAAATTATGGGGGCCGACTACGTACTGGGAGTGGATCTGCTGGCTGGTAAGTTCGAGCAGCCGGTGCAGGACATGTTCGAGATCATTCAGCGTTCTATTGATATCATGGTTCAGGAGACCTCCTGGCTTGATCAACAGCTGTTTGCCGATTATATCATTTCCCCGGAAGTTGAAGATATAGGACTGGGGCAAACTGAGAAAATACCTGAATGCATACAGGCCGGTCGTCAGGCTATGTACCAGGCACTGCCGAAGGTCAAAAGCGGACTGAAAGCGGTCTAGTAACTTCGGCAGGCATTTTTACATATAATAGCCAATAAAGCGATATTTGGACGCTATCTTGGCGAGGGAGGGGGTTAGGATGGCCACAGACAAATTCGAACACGCTACATTTTACTTGACCAAGGATCAAGTTGAGAACATCAAAAAGTTGGCAAAAGAAAATCAGATTTCCAGGAGTGCTTTAGTAAGAATGATAATCAGAGAATACCTTGCCAGACAAGATGGAGATAAAAAACTGGGATAGACTCGGGAGAAGATGGCTTAATTATTCCACAGCCAGGATGGTATAAGCCATCTTTCTTATGATCGCAGGGGCCAGGCCCGTGCTGATGTACTGCAGTCGATGATTCCGGGAATTACATAGGGGGGGTACCAGGAATGTGCATTGTGAAGCACCGTAGAAAGCCGTCAGTGAGCTGGTTATTATATAGGATACCAGGACCCTCAGCGTTCATCTGCGGCTTCACACAGCCGACCTTACTTTAGTTAGCCGGTTTCTATAGCATCGGGTTTAGAAACTGATGGAAGGGGAAATAATCTGGAAAAAGGTACTGGGAGGGGTAGTGGTGCAGAGGAGAATGGCAGCCGGGTTGGTTATACTGGTGTTGTGTTTGTGGGGATGGGTAAGCGCAACGGGTCAAGATGTTCAGGATCAGGCTTATGATGTTTATGATGAAGTCATACGTATACATGTAGTGGCGAACAGCGATTCGTCTGCGGATCAGGCTCTCAAGTTGGTGGTCAAGGACGAAGTGGTAAATCTTATGCGGGAAAGGTTAGAAGGGGTGGAGGATGTGGCGGAAGCCCGTCGCGAAACCGGCCGTCTCCTGCCTGAGATAAGACAGGCGGCTGCTCATAAAATAGAGGCTGAGGGATACGACTATCCGGTTCAGGCGGCCCTGGGGGAATACGATTTTCCTACCAAATACTATGGTGACCTGGTATTCCCCGGTGGCAGGTATACTGCGGTAAGGGTGGTTATCGGTGAGGGAGAGGGGAAGAACTGGTGGTGTGTGCTTTTCCCACCGCTGTGTCTGGTATCTGGTACGGATCAGGGTTTAAGTTTGCATCCTGGGGAGCAGGCCCAGGTTAAGCTAAAGTGTGCGGAGCTGCTCAAACGGAGTACCAGGATAAGCCATGGAAGTAAAAATTAACTACGATGTCACTGCAGAAACCCTGATTCTAAGCTGGCTTACACCATGGTTGAGGCTGATTAAACCAGGTGGATGCTTGGTAGGAGTAATCAGGGCCCATCGTGAATGCCAAGCTTTTCTTTTAAGGCAGATTGCAGAACATTAGAGAAATTTACACCTTCACGTTCTGCCATGGTATTGAGCCATTGTGGAATAGTAAGAGTCTTTTTAACTGCTTTATTGTCATAAAACATACGATATTCCAGGGTGTCAGCTCCGATTATAGCCACAAAACTGGAGTCTTTTGTTTGAATATTTTTGGGGTTAGATGGTTTGGGAATATTTTCATTGGCTTCTTCCATTTTGTATAAGCATAAGCATAATACATCCTCAGCCATTTGGTAGGCATCTTGTAAGTTATCGCCTTGTGTATAGCAGCTTTCAATGTCCGGGAAACTGACTGAAAAACTGCCATCAGATTCCTGGACGAAAATTGCTGGGAAGACATACTTGGCCACAATAAAACCTCCTCAAAGCTTATTTAAGCCCTGCATCTTTTAGAATGTTTTGGAGTGTACCGCTAGCAATTTCAGTTTTATGTCTCGGTACAGGAAAGGTTTTGTTGGTAATTGGGCTGTGATAAAGGTCGTGCTTTTTACCGTGGCGAGTCAGCATGACCCCATTCTTTTTAAATAATTTTAGCAGTTCACTCGTTTTCATATTCTTTCCCCGGAAAACATTATAATACGTATTCACACGTATATCAAGGAGAAAAAGTAGGTGGCAGTGGATATAAAACCGGGGGAGAGCATCGGTATAATGGCCCTGACCGAAGCATGTTCTCCTTGGGGCTCCGCCTCTCGCTCTGCTTTACGTTACTTCGCTGTGTGCAGCTACGTCTCGTCGGTCGGCGCTCAGGCTTCGCCTCCGATACGCCCGGCACTCGCCAAGACATCGTTGGCTTCATAAGTCGCTCGACTCGGTTAATACTCTCCTGGTAAGGGTTGTTTTATTTCTTCAGCGGATTCATAATATTCTGCGCCCTCTGCGTCTGTTTTTTATCATCTGCGGTTTCATTACCAGATTACTCCCAGAAAACAATCGCCGGTGTACTTACCGGCGATTTTTGCTGTACAATATACAATGACGGTGGACGCAATCTAAAACAGGGTGGGGTGAACATTGCAGGAGTTGGTTATTCTCGCACCAGCCAAGATAAATCTTACTCTGGACGTGAAGGGGAAGCGGCCCGACGGATATCACGAACTGGAGACTATCATGCATCAGATTTCCCTGGCTGATGTGGTTCGTCTACGGCGGCGGCCCAAAGGGATAAAGGTGGTGACGGATTCTTCTCTGATACCAGTTGATGAGAACAATCTGGCTTGGCGAGCGGCGGCCGAGTTTTTTGATGTGATAGGAAACCGCGGTGGGGCAAGTATTTATATTGAGAAGCGCATTCCGGTAGGGGCCGGCCTGGCTGGAGGCAGCACCGATGCGGCGGCGGTGATCAAGGGATTGAACACCATGTATGAATGCAATCTGGAAAAAAATGAGATGCTAGAGATAGGGGCTAGAATCGGGTCGGACGTGCCTTTTTGCATTCAGGGGGGAACCGTTCTGGCCCGGGGCCGAGGGGAGCAGATGACCCCTCTCCATCTGGCTCGGCCTTTATCGTTGGTGTTGGTTTATCCGGGTTTTTCCGTTTCCACCCGGGAAGTATACCAGGGTCTGGCCGACCGCGAGATACTGGTGCGGCCTGATAACCGGGGTGTGGGGGAAGGGCTGGAACGAGGCCAGCTGGAACTGGTTTGTCGGGGAATGGCCAACGTTCTGGAAACAGTCACTATTGACTGGCACCCGGAGATAGCGGATATTAAACAGAGGATGATGGGAACCGGGGCGGTGAAGGCTCTGATGTCCGGCAGTGGTCCTACCGTATTTGGAGTTTTCCGAAGCCAGGAGGCGGCGGTTCAAACCTGTGATATAATAAGGAATCATTACCAGGAGGTTTTTACAGCCTTATCATGGAGAGGATGACAGGTATCATGGTAGAGAAGAGACTAATTCCCGTTAAACTGGATACTTACAAACCGTTACGGGAGGTAGTTTTTGAGACACTTAGAGAAGCCATTATTAACGGACTTCTGAAACCCGGGGAAAGAATGATGGAAATTCAACTGGCTGAACAGTTGGGGGTTTCCCGTACGCCGGTGCGGGAGGCCATCCGCAAGCTGGAACTCGAAGGGTTTGTAGTGATGATGCCCCGTAAAGGTGCTTATGTGGCCGGGATTTCGCTGAAGGATATCGTTGATGTATTCGAAGTCCGGGCGGCTCTCGAGGCCCTGGCGGCCGGCCTGGCGGCGGAACGGATAACTGATGAAGAACTGGAGACCCTGGAGCGGATGCTGGTTCGTATCGGGGAATGCATTGATAACAACGATCTGCAGGAACTCATTGAATTCGACACCGCGTTTCATGAGGCTTTGTACCAGGCCAGCCGTAACGAAAAACTGGTTCAGATAATCAATAACCTGCGAGAACAGATCCAGAGATTTCGCAGTACTTCCCTGGCTTACCCGGGGCGGATGAAGGAGGCTCTGGAGGAGCACAAAAAAATAGTGGAGGCTATTTCAGAACGAAAGGCAGAACAGGCCCAGCAGTTGGCTCAACAGCACATCGAAAACGCTGAGAATAGTATGTTGGAGGCCATAAAGGATAAAGACTTTTCGGATGTTGAATAGTCCGGAGGTGGAAATTTAATGGGACAGTATGACGCCGTCATCCTGGCCGGAGGCCTCAGTTCGGGGAAGCTGAAAAAGTATGCCCCTTTTGATAACGAGGCTTTAATCGTTATTGGCAGCTATCCGATGATATACTATGTATATCGTGCCCTGCGCGGCTCGGAACAGATAAGAAAGATAGTTATCAGCGGTCCTGGGGAAGCGATGCAGGAAATTTTTAAGAAAGAGAAGGATCTCTTTTTTGCGGAACCGGGGGAAGATTCTATTGACAGTTTTTCCAATGCGCTGCAGGTGCTGGAGGAGCAGGGAGCTACGGAAAACGTTCTGATATTGCCCAGTGATATACCGTTTATAACTACAAGTGCTATTGATGATTTTATCGAGCGCTGTGGGGAGCTGAGGGCCGATTTTTATTACTCTATTGTAGAGCGGGACACCAGCGAATCCCATTTTCCCGGAGTGAAGCGAACCTACGTCAAAATGCGCGACGGAGTGTTTACTGGAGGCAATTTGTTTGCAGTCAGAATCGCGGTAGTGGAAGACTGTCTGGCCGTAGCGAAAAAACTGGTGGCCAGGCGCAAAAACCCTCTGGCCCTGGCCCGATTGTTTGGCCTGGGGCTGGCCTGGAAATTTCTGAATGGAAGACTTTCCATCCGGGAAGCGGAGGACCGTTTTGCCGGGATGTTGGGCATTACCGGGCGGGCGGTTATTTCGCCTTTTGCCGAGGTAGGGGTGGATGTCGATAAACCCAGCGACCTGAAGCTGGCCGAAGAGTTTTTAGGTCCTGCTTTTGGGCCGCATATGTAAGACCTGGCCCGGCTCCGTAGGCATTATAGAAGTATGAGGATGGTTCTGGTAAAATAGCCTGAGAGATGTATACAGTTTTGGGGGCAAAAAAAGGATATATTTGTCCAGGTGTAGAAAATAGAGGCCAAAGATTACTATGAGGTGAGATGGTTGTCGGAAAATATAGCGGTGATACTGGCTGCAGGCAAAGGGGTACGGATGAAATCCGAAGTGCCCAAAGTCTTACATAAAGTAGCCGGTCTACCCATGGTTATGCATGTGGTACGAGCGGTTAGAGAAGCAGGAATTCATAGGATAATAATGGTGGTGGGTCATGGTAGGGAGCAGCTGGTAACCAGTCTGCCTTCCGAAGGCATAGAATTTGTAGTACAAGAACAGCAGTTGGGTACAGGCCATGCTTTGATGCAGGCTGATGGACTGGCGGCACCAGATGATACTGTAATGGTGTTATGTGGGGACACTCCACTTTTACGGGGTTCCACCCTGCAAAAATTGCTGGAATATCACCACCAGACAGGGGCTATGGGTACCGTACTTACGACCCGGCTTCCTGAACCCACCGGGTATGGTCGCATCGTGAGGGATGAAAATGGCCGATTTGATCGAATCGTTGAGGAAAAGGACGCAGCTCCAGAAATAAAGGCCATCGATGAGATTAATTCAGGAATGTATTGTTTCCAAGCCGGGCCTGTATTCGACGCCCTGAAACGTATTCGTCCGGAAAATGTACAGGGTGAATACTATCTTCCAGATGCCTTACCCATTCTTTGTTCCCAGGGTTTTATAGTTGCGGCTTTGCTGCATGAAGATGAGGAAGATATCTATGGTATAAATGATCGGATTCAGCTGGCTCATGCTGAGCAAGTGCTGCGGAGGAGGAAGAACCATCAGTTGATGGCCGAAGGGGTTACCATGATGGATCCGGGCTCCACCTTTATCGATTTCGAGGTGTTTATCGGCAGCGATACTCGCATCCTTCCTTTCACTATAATTGAGGGAAGTACCGTAATCGGGGAGAATTGTACTATAGGACCGGGCAGTCACATAGTCGATTCCATCATTGGAAATAATGTAGTGTTGGAAAGCTCCAAGCTTCTAGAGAGTAAGGTGGATGATGCCTGTACCATAGGTCCCTTCGCCTATTTACGGCCAGGAACCGAGCTGCAAACCGGGGTGAAGGTGGGCGATTTTGTGGAAATAAAGAAATCAGTCATTGGTGAGGGGAGCAAGGTGCCTCACCTATCCTATGTAGGTGACGCCCGGGTGGGCCGTCATGTTAATATTGGAGCGGGCACTATAACCTGTAACTATGATGGGAAAAACAAATATGAAACTGTTATCGATGACCATGCATTCATTGGCAGTAATACCAATCTAATAGCACCGGTTAAAATCGGAAAAAGGGCTGTTACCGGTGCAGGTTCAACCATAACCCGGCAGGTGCCTGACGAGGCTCTGGGTGTAGAACGCGCCAGACAGAAAAACATCGATGGCTGGGCGTCAAAAGGGCAGGAACGGGAAGCCGAAAGCAAGCTCAGGAGGTAGTGGAAGTGAATGCATCGAGGTGGAGAATGAAATTATTTACAGGGAATGCGAACATTGCTCTGGTGCAGGAGATTGCGGATTACCTGGGAGTCCATATTGGTGATGCTAGAGTTAAGAGGTTTATGGACGGTGAGATTAATGTTAATATAGATGAGAGTGTCCGGGGGGTGGATGTATATGTAGTTCAGCCCACCTGTCCTAATGTTGATGAAAACCTGATGGAGCTGCTGGTCATGATCGACGCTTTTCGTCGGGCTTCAGCGGCGCGTATCAATGCAGTAATACCGTATTACGGCTACGCCCGCCAGGATCGGAAAACCCGGGCTCGAGATCCAATTACGGCCAAACTCATCGCCAATCTGATTGTAACGGCCGGGGCTGACCGGGTGGTGACCGTGGATCTACATGCCGGGCAGATACAAGGTTTCTTTGACATACCGGTGGATCATCTTCCCGGGGTGCCTACCATTGCCGAATATTTAAAAAGCCAGGGACTGGGGCGAGATACGGTTATTCTTTCCCCTGATGTGGGAGGAGTCACGCGGGCCCGTAACCTGGCTGAGCGCCTGGGGGCTTCTATCGCTATTGTTGATAAGCGTCGACCTGAGCCGAACGTATCAGAGGTTATGAATGTTATCGGTGATGTGTGCAACCGCACCATAGTCATTATTGACGATATTATCGATACGGCCGGGACTATTACTACGGCTGCCCAGGTTATGCATGAGCGCGGTTGTAAAGAAGTGTATGCCTGCTGTACCCACCCGGTGTTTTCTGGGCCAGCTTTCGAAAGATTGGCCCGGGCGCCTTTAAAGGAGATAGTAATAACCAATACCATACCGGTTCCCGAGAAGAAAAGGCTGCCCAACATGGTCATCCTTTCGGTAGCACCGTTGATAGGTGAAGCTATTTTAAGAATCCACGAGGACTTATCGGTAAGCAGGCTGTTTGACTAGTAGAACCGGGAGACCTCAGGGTCTCCCTTTAATCATTGGTGGCAGGGATGCATAGCTGAGCCAGAACCTGCTGCTGACCGGACACTATTAATGTAAGGTAACAAGGAGGAATTAACATGATTGGTTCAACCCAGCTGCAGTGTGAGGCCAGGGAAATAGTTAACAAGTCTCACCGCAAGCAGCTGAGAGACAGTGGATTGGTTCCGGGGGTAGTATATGGGCTGGGCAGGGAAAATGCCCATATCAGCCTGGATGAAAGAACCCTGCTCAAGCTGTTTCGGGAACACGGTTCTCGTGGCATCTTGTCCCTGCAGTTAGCGAACGGTGAACCAGCGATGGTTCTCATTCGGGAGGTACAGAGACACCCCATTAGCGGGAAAATCCTGCATATAGATTTTCTTCGCATCAGAATGGATGAGAAGCTTACTTCGATGGTACCGATATTCGTACATGGTGAGGAAGAAATCGCCAAGAAAGGCGGAGTACTGCAGGTTGGTATTAAAGAGGTGGAGCTCGAGTGTCTGCCGGCTGATTTACCGGACTCCCTGCATGCAGATGTTTCTGACCTGGACATAGGCGACACCATCACCCTGTCGGATATTGAAATTCCTGACAGAGTGGAGCTGCTGAGTGAATTCGACTCTATGGTTGCTACCGTCCTGCTGCCGACCATGGAAGAAGAGGAAGTCGAAGAAGTTGACGAAGACGAAATGGACGAAGATGCTGAAGGAATCGAAGAAGAAGGGGAAGGCGAAGAAGAGGAAACGGAAGAATAACTGGCTGTTGAGCTGTTTTCAAGGTTGGCGGGACCGGTATCCGGGGGGATGGGACGTGAAGTTGGTAGTGGGATTGGGTAACCCGGGCTCGGAATACCGGGATACCCGGCACAATGCGGGCTTTATGGTCATGGACGAACTGGCCCGCCGTTTTCGCATTGCCCGGCAGGATTACCGATATGAGGCGGTGCTGGCTCGAACCCGGATACAGGGTGAAACGGTTCTACTGGCCAAACCGCTAACCTTTATGAATCTTTCCGGCCGAGCGGTAAGTTCCCTGGTTAACAAATTCAAGATCAATGGTGAAGAACTGTTGGTAATCTACGATGATATGGACCTGGAGACCGGGCGTATTCGTTTGCGGGCCCGGGGTGGAGCCGGTGGTCATCGCGGCATGAATTCTATTATCGAACGCCTGGGCACCGTAGAATTCCACCGCTTGCGGGTGGGCATTGGTCATCCACCGGAAGGTATCCGGGTAACTGACTATGTTCTCAGTCCCTTTGCCCCGGAGGAGAAGGATATTACCGCCCGAGCGGTTCAGAGAGCGGCTGATGCGGCCGAAATGTGGATAAGGGAAGGCATAGTCAAAGCCATGGATTCGTATAATTAAATATAATATCAGCTTCCGTCTGCGTCTAATTTTCGTAACAGGTGAACAAATCATGGTTGAGCCTCTGTATATTTTAGTTCCGTATATCCCAAGCTTATTAAAGAATGAATTGAACGGGGGTATACAGGGGTGAAACTATATTATATCTGTGAATGCTGTGAAGAGGTGTTTGATGTAGTAGAAGCGGAGGGGGAAGGGCTGGGCCAGGTACAGGCCATGTGCCCTGATTGTACCCGGGAACTGGGCCGGGATGAACCTTCTTCGCTCCTCAACAACACCTTTTATTATCACTAATTTCAAATGAAAGACTAACTGATTGGTCAGTTACCCTGATTTAGTCGGTTTCCGGTGGATATCGACTGTATACCCTGTAATAAGGTCTACTATCAGTATTGCCGTATATGGGTAAATCTGATGGAATCCCTCTAGCAGGACTTTTTTCAGGGGACACCAGTCGAGGCCTATGAAAGTGGGGGCCCCGTTAAGCGGGCGTCCACCATTAGTCGTTTCCGAAGTCATTGATAACCCGACAGTATATTTATAATAGTCCAGTTGGGTTAGCTCGTATAGACGTTCATGATAACGATGCTATCACTACATCAGAGGCATGAAAACTGCATAGTAAGAGTCATTTTATATTTTTTAGTATTCATCTGTGTCTATCAGCGTTCATCTGCGGTTTCAATTTTTCATAGCAGTGGAGGGTTTATGTTGTCCCAGGATATTATTGAGCGCTTAAGTGCAGAGTTAAAGCCGGGAAAACCGGCTATGCTCTCCGGCCTGGATGGGTCGGCCAAAAGCTTTCTACTTTATTTACTGGTAAATCGGTACCAGGGCAAGCTGGCCTGTTTGGTGCCGGGGGAAGAAGATGCCCTGGATCTGGCCCGTGAATTGCGGGGTTTTCTGGGCCTGGAGCGGGTTTGGATTTTTCTGGCCCGTGACCTGGTGTTTATGGGGGAAAAAGGTACTCGCTCTTATGCCGGGGTTAATCGGCTGCTGACTCTGAACGAGCTTATTACCAACCCACAGCGTGCCGGGGTGATCGTCGTCTCGGCCGGGTCTTTGCTGTCTAAAATCGTATCTCCCCGAGTATTTAAGGAGGAGGCTATTCGGCTTACTACCGGCCAGGAAGCAGATCTCGATGATGTGATGCGCCGTCTGGTGAAACTGGGCTATGAACGTTGTCCGGTGGTACGAGAGCCCGGTTATTTTAGTGCACGGGGCGGTATTCTGGATGTATACCCGACTGGCCGGGAAGAACCTTTACGGATCGATTTCTTCGGTGACGAGATCGAAGCCATATATAAGTTCGATTCCCGCAGCCAGAGATCAGTAAATAAAGTAAAAAGTCTGACCGTGTCTTGGGCTGATGAGATAGCAGTGCCTCTGGCCGAGGCCCATTTCCTTGACTATCTGGCTCCAGAGGTCCCTATTTTTTTGGATGAACCGCGAAAGTTCATCAGCGTCCTGGAGAAACAGGGGCGGCGATATCGCGATTACCTGCAGTCGGCCCAGGAGCAGGAACTGGTGGTCGAGGCTCCCGAACAGGTTTCCTGGGACGAAACCGACCGGCTAATTCGCCAGCGACCCCTTATCTATCATTCCTTTTTCCCCGGCAGTCTGGAAAATGTGGCTGTGGAATTCTACCAGCATATTTCTCAGAAAGAAATGGAAACCTTTTTTGTCCATCCGGAGGTAGTTTCTCGTCGTATACGGGAATGGGTAGCTGGTGGTTACGTAGTCAACATTGCCGTTCAGGACCAAAAAAGTGAACGGAAAATCAGAGAAGAACTGGATATTACTGGTCTTCCTGGCGTCGATTTCTCCCGCTGGGATTTAGACCAGGGTTTTATCAGTCCCACCCTCAGGGTAGCAGTTATTTCTGACCGGGACTTATGGGGAAAAAGGATGACCTCCTCCGGGCCGCGGCGCCGCCGCAAGCAGGAGCCCTCTGGTCTGGCCCTGGAGGAACTAAAAGTGGGCGACTATGTAGTCCATGAAAGCTGCGGTATCGGTCTTTTTCAGGGTATTACTAAAATGGAGGCCGGGGGAGTCACTCAGGAATACCTGCTTATCCAGTATGCAGGTACTGATCGTGTCTACCTTCCGGTGGACCGGTTGGATTTACTGACACGTTATCATGGCCCGGAAGATAAGGAACCTCGTTTGCACAAACTGGGTGGTACCCAATGGGAAAAGACCAGGCAAAAGGTACAAGAATCGGTGCGGGAGATGGCGCAGGGATTGCTGCGCATTTATGCTGTTCGCCAGTCGGCTCCTGGTATAGCCTTTTCTCCCGATACCATCTGGCAGCAAGAGTTTGAAGAGGCGTTCGAATATGAGGAGACGCCGGATCAGCTCCAGGCGGTGGCCGAGGTCAAAAAGGATATGGAAACTCCCCGTCCCATGGATCGGCTTATCTGTGGCGATGTAGGTTACGGTAAGACGGAGGTAGCCCTGCGGGCAGCCTTCAAAGCGATTATGGATCACAAACAAGTGGCTGTACTGGTTCCCACCACTATTCTGGCTGAACAGCATTACCAAACCTGTCGCGAAAGGTTTGAGGACTACCCGATAATCGTCGAGGTATTGAGCCGCTTCCGTACCGCAGCCGAACAGAAGCAGATTATTCATGATCTATCCCGTGGGGTGGTGGATATGGTTATTGGCACCCATCGTTTACTTTCAAGGGATATACGGTTCAAAGACCTGGGCCTGCTCATCGTGGATGAAGAGCATCGTTTTGGGGTTAAACAGAAAGAGAAGATCAAAGCCTGGAAGGAAACGGTGGATGTATTGAGTCTATCGGCCACCCCCATACCCCGCACCCTGCACATGGCCCTGACTGGTCTACGCGATTTATCAGTGATTGAGACCCCTCCGGTCGGACGCTATCCCATAACCAGTTATGTCATGGAATACAATGAAGAGATCATCCGGGAGGCAGTGATGACGGAAGTAGAGCGGGGGGGCCAGGTATTTGTGGTGCATAATCGTATCGAGGATATTGAAGCTCTTTGCTCCGAGTTGGAGGCCATCTTACCCGGAATAGAAATGGAGGTCGCCCACGGGCGCATGCCAGAAAAGCAGCTGGCAGACGTAATGAAACGATTTATTGAACAGGAGTTTCAGGTATTGGTTTGTACCACTATTATAGAATCGGGTCTGGATCTGCCCAATGTTAACACCATGATTGTAGACGAAGCTGACCGGTTGGGCCTGGCTCAGTTGTATCAGCTGCGAGGTCGGATAGGGCGCAGTCGGCGGATGGCTTATGCTTATCTTACTTACCGTCCCCACCGGGCCCTGAACGAAACGGCCCAGAAACGGTTGAATGCTATTCGTGAATTTACAGAACTGGGTTCGGGGATGAAAATAGCCCTGCGTGACCTGGAGATACGGGGAGCAGGCAACATTCTGGGTGCAGAGCAGCACGGACATATAGCGGCGGTTGGTTTCGACCTCTACTGCCGCTTGTTGGAAGAGGAGACCGCTCGTTTGAAAGGAGAGGTAAAGCAGGAAGCAGCTCAGCCCACCGTAAATGTCAAGATTGATACCTTTATCCCTGACGAGTACATCCCCGATGCGGGGACCAGGCTGCAGATCTATCGCCGGGCGATGTTGGCAGTGGAAGGTCAGGAATTGGAAGATATTCAAGCCGAACTACAGGATCGTTTTGGTCCCATCCCACACCCGGTGAAAAACCTGCTGCGGGTTTCCCGGCTGCGAGTAGTGGCCCGGGAAAAGGATATCGAAAGCATAAGCAGTACCAGGAAGGGCATGGAGATACTTCTTCATCGAGCCCTCGATGGTGGTGCTGACCGCTTACGACGGTTATCGCGAGAAAACAATCTTCCTATCCGGATTAATAATCGCACTATAGCCATAACCTTCAAGCAGTCCCCTGACCTGAATATACTGGAACAGGTGCTGAATGCGATTTAAAGAACGGTTCAACCAGACCTTCATGATATCGGTGATATCACTATAGGAGGCATGGAAGCAGCAGGTTTTATTGGAGTGGACTAACCCGTTCGCTCCCAGACTTGCCGACAGCAGTTCATCTGCGGTTTCAATTTTCATAGCGGGTGTCGGTATTGGTCTCAGAGAAATAGTTTCGGGGGCTATTCTTGGAGGTTCGCCAGTTTGGGAAGTACCGACTGAACTGGTATTTAGTACAAGCCAGGCCATGGTAAAATGTGAATAAAAGGGGATTTTGAGTTATATACTATCAGTGAAGACAGAAAAAATTTCTGCTACTTCATAAAGAAGGAGGGATAGAAGCCGGGATGAAAGCAACGGGAATCGTCAGAAGGATAGATGATCTGGGGCGGGTAGTGATACCAAAGGAGATTCGCAGGACGCTGAGAATTCGGGAGGGAGACCCGCTGGAGATTTTTGTCGACCGGGACGGCGAAGTAATCCTAAAAAAATATTCCCCTATCGGTGAGTTAGGTGATTTTGCTCAGGAGTATGCTGACTCACTTTATGAGACCATTGGGCAGATTTCGTTAATTGCGGACCGGGATAACGTCATAGCTGTAGCTGGTACTGCCAAAAAAGAATTCATGAACAAACCCATCGGTCCGGCAGTGGAAAAATCCCAGGAAGAAAGAAAAGCTGTTATTATGAATGACATTGGACAGGATCCGTATTGTAATGATTGTCCGGTTTTGGAATCAGGCGATGGCAACTGTAAGATAACTTCCCAGGTTATTGCACCCATCATTTCTCAAGGGGATCCGATTGGTGCAGTTATAATCATGTCAAAAGAAGGCGGAGTCAAGATGGGGGACCTGGAACTCAAGCTGGTGGAAACGGCTGCCGGTTTTCTCGCCAAACAAATGGAACAGTAGCATCATGATGGGTATCACGATGCTGACAGCGGGTTGAGAGAAATCAGAATGGAAAGATGACACGGATTAACGCAGAGTTCACAAGGCCTCGGCGAGGCCCGAGATTTGCGGTGGTCCGTGTTTTGTTGATGGGGATTCAATATTTACCTGCGATGAACTATAATTACTTCTATGGCAATAGACGCAGAATACATTGAAAACTTATGAATACGCTGCAGATATAAAAACAACTCTTGTTATTTTCATATCTTTGCTGATAATACCATTGGTATCATTATAGATATCTTCTATGGCCGGGATTTCGGGGAGGAGTTAGATGAAGAAGAATCAGAACTTTCTGGTTGGGGCCTTAATCCTGGGGGTGGCCGGGGCTTTCAGTAAAGTGCTGGGGGCCATCTACCGTATACCCCTGGCTCGCCTCATTGGCGGAGAGGGGATGGGCCTCTACCAGATGGCATACCCCATCTATACCACTATTCTCTCTCTGGCTACCGCCGGGGTGCCGGTAGCCATTTCCGTACTGGTAGCGCGCAAGGAAACTCAGGGGTTAAGGGGAGACAGCCGCAGGATATTCAAGGTATCGTTGTTAACGCTTCTGGTCCTCGGAGCCCTTCTTTCACTGCTGGTCTATCAAGGAGCTGAGTTTTTTGCCTATCGGGTGCTGCATGAACCTCGTGCTCTGTACCCCATTATGGCCATTGCTCCTGCCATATTCTTCTCCGGGTTGATGGCGGTGTTTCGTGGATATTTTCAGGGATATCAGTGGATGGTACCCACCGCAGTTTCCCAGGTAATAGAGCAGATATTCCGGGTTACTTTCGTACTTATTCTGGCTTTCTGGTTGTTTCCTCGGGGGCTGGAGTACGCGGCGGCCGGTGCTACCTTCGGGGCAGTAATCGGCGGGATAGCAGGTATCATAGTTTTAATCGGTTTCTATTTACGTTTCCATCGGCAGCAGGCGCAAGAACAGGTGCCGATAGCCCACTCTCAGGATAGCTCTGCTTCACTGGGGATGGATATGATAAAGTTGGCCATCCCGGTATCCTTTGGGGCCGTGGTGGTTCCCCTGGTACAGATGCTCGATGCCGTAATTGTTCCCAGTCGTTTGATGGCTACAGGTTATTCAACCGCTCAGGCTACCGAGCTCTACGGTCAGCTGTCAGGAATGGCCTCGGTGCTGATCAACCTTCCCACCATATTCACTATTGCTATCTCCACCAGTCTGGTACCGGCCATTTCCGAAGCTATCGCTCGCCAGGATCGGCTTGATTTACAGGGACGCCTGAATCATGCGGTGCGCGCCGCTATGTTGGTGGCACTGCCTTCGGCTGCCGGGCTCTATGTCCTGGCTCACCAGATTACTGA
>JAAZLJ010000193.1 GCA_012799365.1 Syntrophomonadaceae bacterium
AATGTGAAACCCCCTATTCTAAGGGAAACCAGTGAATTTAAACAGATAGTAGGCTTTGAATAAGAACTACCGTTAAAATGCTCCGTAGTTATCTGATTTTATTTAATCATAATGAATCTGCGTTAATATGTGTCTATTTGTTTTGCAGTGGAATCAGCATGGTGCTATGAGGTTCAGGTTCCAGGTTGACAAGTTTGGGGAGTTGACGATGTGATAATTTTTCCGGCGATAGACCTTAAAGAGGGTCGTTGTGTGCGCCTGATACAGGGTAAAAAAGAGAAAGAAACGATTTATTCAGAACGTCCAGCGGAAGTTGCCCGTTCTTTTCAGTCGAGTGGTGCCAGGTGGCTGCATATAGTTGATTTGGACGGAGCTTTTGCCGGCAGTCCTCAGAACCTGGGGGTTATCAAGGACATTGCCAGTCAGATCGACATACCTTTTCAGGTAGGGGGCGGGCTGCGTTCGGAAGCGGACGTAGAACAAGTACTCCAGGCTGGTGCGAGCCGGGTCATAATTGGCACCCGGGCCCTGGAAAATCCGGATTTTGTTCGTCGTTTGGTAGACAGATTCGGTCCTGAGAAGATTGTGCTGGGCCTGGATGCCCGGCAGGGAATGGTAGCGGTCAAGGGATGGGTAGAGGTTTCATCGGTGCGGGCAGTTGACCTGGCGCAGCAGATGCGAGATATGGGAGTAGTGCGCGCGGTATATACCGATGTGGCCCAGGACGGAATGCTGCGGGGACCAAACATTACGGCCACGGAAGAGGTGGCCCGGATTTCCCGGCTCAAAATCATTGCTTCAGGTGGAGTTTCCAGCCTGGATGATATCAGGAGGTTGAAAACCCTGGTTCCGTTGGGAGTTGAGGGGGCTATTATCGGTAAGGCAATATATGATGGCAAAATCGACCTGAGTGAAGCGCTGCGGATAGCTCAGGATTAAATATGACAGTCAATGAGTCGGGGGAGTGTGAAAAGAATTGGGCAAGAGAATTATTCCTTGCCTGGATGTGCACCACGGCAGGGTGGTTAAGGGAATAAATTTCACAGAACTTCGGGATACCGGAGATCCGGTGGAACTGGCCGCTTATTACGACCGGGAGGGGGCAGATGAGCTGGTGTTTTTGGACATCAGCGCCTCGGTTGAGGAGCGGGCTACCATGGTAGAGGTGGTAGAGCGAGCGGCTGAGAGCGTAACCATACCTTTCACCGTGGGCGGAGGCATTCGTACGGTTGAGGATATGGGGAAAATACTGCGGGCGGGAGCGGATAAGGTTTCCATCAGCACCGCGGCGGTAAAGAATCCGGCGGTGATCTTAGAGGGAGCACGCCAGTACGGGAGTCAGTGTATCGTGGCAGCCATTGACGCCCGCCGGGTAGGTTCTGAGCAGTGGGAGGTCTATGTTAACGGGGGTAAGCAGGCCACCGGGTTGGATGCAGTTCGGTGGGCCCAGCGGTTAGAGTCGCTGGGAGCGGGAGAAATACTGCTTACCAGTATGGATCGGGATGGAACTAAAGATGGTTATGACCTGGAACTGACTCGTACAGTCAGCGAATCAATCGGTATCCCCGTAATTGCTTCGGGTGGGGCTGGCCATTTGGAACATCTCTATCAGGCCCTGACGGAAGGAAAAGCGGATGCAGTATTGTGTGCTTCGATATTTCATTTCCGGGAATATGACATAAAACAAGCCAGGGAATACTTGCGGGAAAGGGGTGTGGAGATAGGGTTATGAGCAGTCGGATAGATGAGTTAGAGTTTGACTCGCGAGGGTTGATACCAGCGATTATTCAGGACGTGAAAACCAGGCAGGTATTGATGCTGGCCTATATGAACCGACAAGCACTGGAAAAAACGTTGGAGACGGGTTATACCTGGTTTTATTCTCGCAGTCGCGAATGTCTGTGGATGAAGGGAGAGACTTCCGGGCATATCCAAAAGGTGCAGCAAATTTACTATGATTGTGATCAGGACACTCTTTTAATTCTGATCGAGCAGGAAGGTGCGGCCTGTCATACCGGGCACTTTTCTTGTTTCTACCGGAATTGGGAAGGGGAAGAGCAGGAGTCCAGAGTATTTGACCCCGAAGAGGTTTATTCCGGTAGAGTCGGAAGCCCGGCTATACTATACGAATTATACGACGTGCTGGAAAAGAGAAAAGAACTCCGACCCCAGGGTTCCTATACGGCTTACCTTTTTAATGAAGGTCAGGACAAAATATTGAAGAAGGTCGGGGAGGAGACCGCTGAGGTCATTATCTCTTCTAAAAATCATAACGACGATGAAATAATATATGAAACCAGTGATTTGCTTTATCATCTTATGGTCTTACTGGTGTACCACGGCATTAATTTAAGTGATATTTTTGGTGAGCTCAAGTCCCGTCGCTAAAAAGATAAGATGGTATGGTGTGGACACCCTGGAAAGGGTGTTTTTTTATGCTGAATCCCGGGTTGTTCTAACGCAATGGGAAAAGGTGGAATGGTTTAGTTATTCCAAAAGGGCAGTATATGGTACACTATATATAGGGAACTTTTGGCTGAAATCAGCCGAGTACTAATATTATCTAGTAAGGAATGAGTTGTTAATGAAGGTATTGGAAGGTTTAAATGAAGCCCAACGAGAGGCGGTAATGCACGTAGAGGGGCCCTGCCTGGTGGTGGCGGGAGCCGGGACCGGCAAGACCAGGGTGCTTACTCGCAGGATTGCTGCTCTGGTGGAGCAAGGTATCAGTACTGGTACCATACTGGCTATTACTTTTACCAACCGAGCGGCGCGGGAGATGCGGGAACGAATTACACGGTTGATACCGGATTTTTCAGGAGGTTGGATAAAAACTTTTCATGCTGCTTGCCATCGTATTCTGCGGCAGGAGATCCA
>JAAZLJ010000260.1 GCA_012799365.1 Syntrophomonadaceae bacterium
AGAGAAATCAATCTAACCGATGGTCAAATCAGTTCGGTTTCGCTGGAACCCGGGCAGTACACCATCGAGGAAACCGAAACCTATGGGGCAAAAGTGATCTATGCCCCGGGCAATACTTTCAAAGTTGCGGTGGGGTGTTCGCAGGTCTGGGCTGAGGTTAAGAATGTTGGGGAAGAGATGACAGGATCATCCATCTGGGAACTGTACTGGGTTGCTAGCGGCAATCCCAAGCCAGAGAAAGGTGGTATTTTGGTAACCTCGGGGACCATTCCGGCTCTAAAGCAAGGTGAGGTGTACCGGATAACCTACGATGCGGTGGATAATCCCCACGGTGCAGTGGGGAATTACATGTTCCGTGCGGAGCAAAGACCGGGACATCCCGGAACCGGTGAACTGTGGAGCGAAGCAATAACGGTAGAGTATGCAGACTCTCCTAATGAAATTGAAATCACCATAACCAATACCTTTGCAGAGGAACCTGTTGACCCACAAACCGGAACGGTCAGGATCGTTAAGAGAATAGGTAGTGAGGAAGGGGAACCCCAGTCGGGAGTTATCTTCCAACTTACGCTAGAAGCAGGTGAGGGCTCCTATATCGAGGAAACCAATGATAATGGAGAGATCATCTGGGGGGATTTGCCTGTTGGTTCCTATCTATTGACGGAGACGGTTCCAGAATGGTATACCAGCAGTATTTCTGATTCTGGCCAGGAAGTTACGGTAGAGGCTGGTGAGACTATCGTCGTAACGGTGGTGAATACCCGCCAGAATGGCAGCGATAACGGTGATGACGGTGACAATGGCGATAACGGCGATAACGGCGATAGCGGTGACAATGGCGATAACGGTGACAACGGCGATAACGGTGACAGCGGCGATAACGGTGACAGCGGCGATAACGGCGATAACGGCGATAACGGCGATAACAGCAGCAGTGGCGGCAGCAGTGATAGCAGTGGCAGCAGTGGTGATAGTTCCGATAGCGAAGGAAGTGATCCGCCTTCACAGGAACTGGAGACCGAGCCTGAACCCCAGGTTCCTTCGGAACCTCCCTATACAGAACCGGAAACAGTTGACGAACCACAAGAAATGGTTCCCTCGGAACCACCTGTACCGCTTGTTCCGGAACTTCCCCGGACCGGCGGCAGCGGTGCCCTGGTAACCACGGTTATGGCGCTGTTCCTGGCTGGTAGTGGAGTGTTCTTACGCAAACAGAGATAACAATTTAATAAATTTCATCAGGTGCCAGGCATCATCTTTTTCATAAGAAAGGGGTGTCTGGCACTTCGTATTGATCACTGGTCAGGGTTGTACGGGTCAGGTATAATAACTACAGGGAACGTTTGCTCGGACATAAGTTTTCTAGCCGCCGTCATTCAGGGTCGGCGGGTTTGGGATGCATGAATTCGGTAAGCTCGGTTACAGGGGGAATGGGGTTTGGCATTAAAAGATGTAGTAAATGTATTTCAGCGTAATGGATATTTTCGCTCTGGGGTGGTGTTCCGGCAGTATTTAGCGCCTCGGCCCGGGGTTTTTATGGAATTTCCTGAAAGCTGTTCAACGCAGTTGGTGGAGTCTTTGAACAAACGGGGTATTTCCCGGCTCTATTCACACCAACATGCGGCCTATACAGCTGCTATGGGCGGCCAGAACCTGGTGGTGGTGACTCCTACGGCTTCCGGCAAGACCCTGTGTTATAATCTGCCCATCCTGGACACTATGCTCAAGCAGCCTGGCAGTCGGGCCCTCTATATGTTCCCTACCAAAGCACTGGCCCAGGACCAGTTGGCTGAATTGCGTGAGACCACGGGTGGGC
>JAAZLJ010000240.1 GCA_012799365.1 Syntrophomonadaceae bacterium
ACCGGGTTACCACACTCCCGTATAAAGTTATTTTTATCATCTGCGTATATCAGCGTACATCTGCGGTTTCAAAGTTATTTTCATAGCAGAAGGGGGAAGAATGAATGACAACTGAGAATATACTTATCGAAGTGTTTGATGGTATTGCCATGGGTGGTGGGTGAAGCTGTTCGGGTTGTGGACCTGATAACAGTTGTGGAACAACTGTTTCAGTGGAAGAAGCTACGCTGGCACTCAACCGCGAATTAACCGAGAAATTTGGCGATGGTGTGATAGTGAAGTATGTGGATACCCGACCGAGCGGCCTTGGTGAGTTTCCTCTCATCGCCAAACTGGTGCAGATGGGTTATCCGTTTCCCATTGTATGCATTGATGGGAAACCCCGATTAGCAGGGGCGGTTGATGTGGAACAGATCTGTGAGCTGGTGACCCAGGACAATTAGGCCTGCCTGCACATTTTAAAATTCTGGAGGTAAACAGTGACTTTTTTGCTGGGCGGGGCCTCTGAAACCCCGATAGTTGAAGATATTGAATTCTTGACCTTATATGCCAATGATAAAGGAGAGGTTTTTGAACATTCGGAGATGGGACTGTTAGGTCGCACCCTGGACAGCTGGGTGGTTCCCGAACCGGAAGAGATGATTCCACTACCGCAGGGAGCATCGTTGGTGATGGTACCGGAGCACTATCCAGTCGGACTGAATATTGCTAACGGCGAGTCAGTTTGTCTGCAGGAAAATCCGTTGGGGGAGGCGGGCAGGGTTTATGCGGTAGGAGCTCTGCTGCCACAAGGTTTTACTCGGACTTACCTGCCGGCGGGAGTAGTTCGCTCCTCAGACCAGGGAAGGCTTCCTCTTCTGGGTTATGCGGCGGTAGGGTTCAAGGACGGAGAAATTTACGTAGCCGCTGTGCAGACGGATGAGCACCACAAGTGGCATCCTCACTATTACAATGGCTCCGGACTGGAAAAGCGCATCAAGCGAAGGCTTCAATCCCATACGGACAACCGTATCCTTCATCAGCTGGCGTATTGTGCCCTGAACTACAGTTGTTTTACCGCTCAGAATATTTTTTACGAACGCTGGGAAGGAGGGATACCTTCCATGCCCGGCTGCAATGCTAGCTGTATTGGTTGTATCTCACAGCAGCATGGCCCGGCGGGGGCGCCGCAGGATCGGCTTGACTTTATTGCCGAAACATGGGAAGTGGTGGAGGTAGGTATATATCACCTGACCCGGGCTCGGGAAGGCATCATCAGCTTTGGGCAGGGCTGTGAGGGAGAACCGGCCCTTAACCATGCCTGTCTGGCGCCGGCTATCCAGGCGATTCGGCAGGAAGTTGATGCCGGCACTATTAACATAAATACTAATGCGGGATTTACCGCGGGAATTAAGGAAATAGTAGATGCCGGATTGGATGCTATGCGGGTTACTATATTTTCCTGTATCCCCGATCATTATAATATTTATCATGGTCCTCATAACTATTCGCTAAACGACGTGGAAGCTTCTATTGCATATGCTCGTTCCCACGGGGTTTATGTTTCGTTAAATTTGCTGACCTTTCCGGGGTTTACCGATCGCAAGGAGGAAGTAGAAAGTTTAGTCGAATTTGTGATACGCAATGATATCAACATGGTACAGCTCCGCAACCTGAATCTGGATCCGGATCACCTGGCCAGGGAGATACCTTATTCTGCTCAAACCATGGGTGTAAAGGAATTTATTGGTGTCCTGCAGCAGGTGGACGGCCTGAGGATTGGTTCGTATACCCATCCGCTGGAAGAAAGTCTATAAGGCTCATTTTCATGGGTTGAGGTCTACCAGGTTAGTGAGTTTACCTTGTCTTGAACGGCGATACTTGGTATAATTATTTGCGTTACATTGCCGTGAGAAGAGGTGAAAATGTGAAAAAAGATATACATCCTAAATATTTTAGAACTACCGTTACCTGTGCGTGTGGGAACACTTTCGAGATTGGTTCGACCAAGGAAAATGTACGGGTAGAGGTCTGTTCCAAGTGCCACCCGTTTTATACGGGGAGCAAGCTGAGGACAGTCGATGCCGGTGGCCGAGTGGAGAGATTCAAGAAGAAATTCGGGTTGGATTAGTAGCAGAGAACAAACTCTGCTATTCTTTTTAGAACAGCAGTTATGCATGGTACCGGTGATATCACCATTGGACCTATGAAACAGTGCATTTATGGAGTGTGATTAACCCGCTGGCTCCCGGACTGGTGACTGCAGTTTATCTGTTTATTGTAAGCGCAGCGGCGGAGTTTTAGTCAGTGGAGTCAGTTGCAGTCAGGTTTTGTTTTCAGCGTAGTCATAATATTCTGCGCTATCCGGGTCTATTTTTTATAAATCTGCGGTTTCAAATTATTTTCACAGCAGGTTGGTGGGAGAAATGATGTTGTTGAGGAATAGGATCAGCAGGCTGGTATGGCTGCCGTGGTGGTTGTTAAAATCAGGTTTTCAGTATGGTGGAGCCGCGGTTATTGAGGGTGTGATGATGCGGGGGCCGAGCAACCTGGCTCTGGCAGTGCGGCAGCCCAATGGAAATATAGCTTTAGAAAAAGAGGAAGTCCTGCCGCTTACCAGCAAACATCCGTGGTTTAAACTGCCGTTGATCAGGGGAACTTTTGTAATGATTGACTCCCTGGTGGTAGGAATGAAGGCCTTGAGCCGGTCGGCCAATCTGGCCATGGATGAAGAAGAGGAAGAACTATCACTGGTAGAGATAGTGATAACCATTGTGTTGGCTACGGTGCTGGCGGTACTGCTGTTTATTGTGGTGCCTACGGGTGCGGTTCATGCTTTGCGTACGTTTGTGGCCGGTGTATTTCTACAGAACGTAGTAGAGGGTGTTATAAGAATCGCAGTATTCCTGGCCTATGTATGGGCTATTTCCCATATGGAAGACA
>JAAZLJ010000194.1 GCA_012799365.1 Syntrophomonadaceae bacterium
ATTACCACATTCGCGGTAAGGATGGTTTTGTACGTCAGCGTATTCATAATTCTGTGTTACTGCGTCCATAAGCGTTCATTTGCGGTTTCAATTTTCCATACGAGATTAGCCCCAAATGGGGCTTTTCCATTTTATAATCCCGGTGTGCAAAAACCTGAAATTCATTTGGGCAATCGTGACAGTGAAGGTAAAGGCTGAATGCCCGTCGAAGGGGTTAGGTACTAACTAAAGGGCAGGTGAAATTTTGCTTAAAGCGGTTACCTTCGATTTTTGGAACACGCTCTATGTAGGTCCCTATCGCCGGGATGTGCTGTGGCAGCGGGTCAGTCGAGTACATAAAGTTTTGGCGGAAAGCGGATATCATTATACGGAGGAAGAGATTGGCAGTACTTTCAAGTCCTGCTGGCGCAAGGCCCACTTTTACGAGCGGGTGGAGGGTCTGGAAATGACCCCCGGACAGCACCTGGAATACATAAACCACCAACTGGGTTTGAATCCGGATGGGGCGTTATTTGACCGACTCTATCAGGCTTATACTGAGATTTTCCTGGATTGTCCGCCCCGGCTTAACCAGGGGCTGCCGGAGGTTTTGCAGGAGTTAAGTCCCCATTACCAGCTGGCGGTTATCTGCAACACCGGGGCTACTCCCGGAGTAGTCTTGAGGGAAGTAATGAAAAGGGAACAGATGGACGACTATTTCCAGGTCCTGGTTTTTTCTGATGAGGTTACCTGGGCCAAACCGAATACCCGCATTTTTCAGCATACACTGGCGCAGTTGGGAGTAGAACCGCAGGAAGCGGTACACGTAGGTGATGACCCCATCACTGATGTCATAGGAGCCAGGAAAATGGGGATGAAGGCGGTGTGGCTGGCACCGGAGGTGCGGTGGGCGGTGCCGGAATGTAACTGGCATATCAGGGAGCTGCGGGAACTGATTGATATTCTTTTATAAGGTATTTCCCTGACGGAGCTGAGAGTGGAGTGATAGTTTATTATCAGGGAGGCGTAGGTTATGGAAGTCAGGAACGTGGTAGAAACCCTGGTTTGGCAGAACCTGGATCAGGTACTGGATAGAAAAGAAGGCGCTTGCAAGTGCGAGCGGTGCCGAGCTGATATTGTTGCCCGCGCGCTCAACCGGTTGAAGCCTAGGTATGTGGTAAGTACTACCGGTGAAGTATATGTCAAGGCAGAGTTTCTGGAGCCGCAGTTTCAATTGGACGTTATCACTGCACTGGCAGAAGCGGTTAACCGGGTTAGTAACAACCCGCGGCATGATAAGGAGTGAACCAGCAGCCAATGCGAGTAATTACCATATACACAGATGGTGCTTGTTCGGGTAATCCGGGCCCGGGTGGTTGGGGAGCGGTGCTTCTTTACGGAGAGCACCGGAAGGAGATCTGGGGAGGGGAACCGGCTACTACCAATCAGCGGATGGAGCTAATGGCGGTCATCCAGGCCTTGAAGGCGCTGAAAGTTGAGAAGTGGGCAGTGGAAGTGTATTCGGATAGTGCTTATGTAGTCAACGCCTTTAAACAGCGATGGATTGATAAATGGCAGAAGAACGGCTGGAAAAACAGTAAAAATGAGCCAGTGGCCAACCAGGACCTGTGGCAGAAATTACTATGGTTGTGCCGCAAGAATAAGGTTACTCTTAAGAAGGTAGCGGGGCATTCTGGCGATGAGTTGAATGAACGTTGTGACTACCTGGCCCGCCAGGCCATTAAGGAGTTAACCACACAGGACGAGGGATAGGGGACTTTTTCCCAAAAATTTTGTCAACCTGGCAGGAATAAAAGGGTTCGAATCGAATATTTATATCCAAGTGGGTACCATGAAGGTGTCCAAAACAGTTGAATGTTGTACAACATGTAGTTATTGCAAGTTTCTAAAAGTTCATAGGGACAACGATACCATGAAGGTGATGTTAAGCTGGACTGAGAAGCCAGCCATCAGTTCATGGTTTTTTTGTTCGCAATTTTAATACACAAGGGGGAAATGGTATGCACATTCCGGATGGTTATCTCAGTCCGCAAACTGCTATTCCCTTTATCGGACTCATGGTCCCCATATGGGGGGTGGCAGTGAACAAGGTGAAAAAAACCCTCAAGAAGAGGGAAGTTCCGGTCCTGGCCATAGGGGCGGCTTTTTCATTTACCATAATGATGTTTAATCTGCCGGTGCCGGGAGGGAGCTCGGCCCATGCGGTGGGTGCGGTTCTGCTTGCGGTACTGCTGGGACCGTGGGCGGCTTCGATCGGGGTATCGATTGCTTTGATTATTCAAGCGCTGGTTTTTGGTGATGGAGGTATACTGGCTATTGGAGCTAATTGTTTTAACATAGGTGTGGTAATGCCGTTTGTCGGATACTGGGTGTATCGATGGATAAAAGGCCAGGCAGATGGGCTGTCTTCCCGGGCTATCGTGGCAGCGGCCATTGGGGCCTATGTAGGTTTGAACGCGGCGGCTCTGTGTACGGCGGTGGAATTCGGGGCCCAGTACCACCTGTTTCAGGCGGTTGATGGTACCCCGCTATATTTTATGTATCCTATGAAGATGGCGGTAGCGGCCATGATGATTGAACATCTTGTGCTGGCGGGGCCGGTAGAGGCGATTATTACTGCCCTGGGATTGGGATTTGTGGCCAAAACCCATCCCACGCTGATGTCAGATAAGGTACCGGTAAACGGGAACCCGGGACACAGTGAAGGGGTGATGGCTAAATGATGAGAGAATACAAAAAACTATGGATGGCTCTGGGAATTATTATTTTCTTAACTCCCCTGGGATTACTGGCTACCGGTACGGCTTATGGGGAGTGGAGTACCGATGAGCTGGCAGAAGTCCTGGGATTTGTCCCGGGGGGGTTGGCCCGGTTTGCTGATTTCTGGCAGGGGGCCCTGTTACCTGATTACGGTATACCCGGAATGACCGCTACTTTTATGCATTCGGCGGTGGGTTATATAGTGTCGGCTGTTATAGGGGTAGTACTGGTAGTGGGCATCACGATGCTCTTTGCCAAAGTGGTCAAGGATTAACTGAGCGGGTTATCAACTCTAGTAAACATGGTGTTAGTTCTTCGATGGTGATACATTGATAATCATGAAAGTTTTATGTGGGTTTATAATGTTATAAGTTAGAAAGGCGGTAGGGTTATTGCTGCCGACGTGGATGACCGAGGAGTTTAATACGGTCGGTTGTGAGACGGGCAAGAAAGTCAGGCGCCGCCGGCGGAACGGGTTTTTAAGCCGGAGTTTGCATCACCTGAGAAAGGCTATTTGTGATCAGGTAGAGACCGAACGGTATGCCAGTCGGGATGGGTTGTGGCAGAAGTTGAACCCCGGAGTGAAGCTGGGCTCGGTTCTGGTGCTGATATTACTGGCCGGGCTCACGCGTAGTATCGTGGTATTGCTGTTTTTATGGGGCTTGACCGCCGTATTAATGGCACTATCCCGACTGCCGGTCATCAGTTTGCAGAAGCGGATCTGGAGCTTCATACCGCTGGTGACCCTGGTGGTGGCCCTGCCCGGCATGTTCAACCTGCTGCTGGATGGGACTCCACTGGTCATGTTGTATCAGTCTTCTACTCCCGTGGTCTGGATGGGGTTAAAACTGCCCGACAGCATCTATATCACCCGGCAGGGAGCAGGAGCTGCCCTGTTTCTCTGCCTGCGGGTGGGGATATCGTTATCAGCCGGGGTGCTTCTGGTAGCTACCACGCAAACGGCTCTACTGCTGCGCTCGCTGCAGGTGCTGCGGGTTCCCCAGCTTTTTGTGATGCTGTTGGAAATGAGTTATCGTTACCTGGCACTTTTACTTCGTACCTCTATTGAGATGTTTGAGGCCCGCAGCCTGCGTACAGTGGGGAAGATGTCCCTGCGTAAAAAGCAGGCTCTGGTGGGTTCGGCCCTGGGGGCTCTTTTCATAAAAAGCATGACCCTGTCCGAAGAGGTTTATCTGGCTATGACGGCCCGGGGCTATACCGGTGAGGCGGTTACCGGGGGAAAAATGGCAATACGGCGGCTGGATGTAGCCTGGATACTGATGATTGTGATGATTTCGTTCACGGTAGCCGCGGGGGGGATTGTATTAACATGACATACCCGGTATTTGAATTGGAAAGGGTGGGTTTTAATTACCCGTATGGTGAGCCGCTGTTTACAGACTTGAATCTGAAAATTACCGCTGGGGAAAAGGTGTGTCTGCTGGGGGCTAACGGTTCAGGCAAGTCCACTTTACTCAAGATGTTGTGTGGGCTGGTTTTTCCTCATGCCGGTCGTTTGCAGGCATTCGGTACCCAGATCGATGAACAACTCCTGGAAGATGACCAGTTTGCCCGGGAATACCATCGCCGGGTGGGGTTCATATTTCAGAATTCCGAGGTGCAGCTTTTTACCACTCGGGTGGAGGATGAGATTGCCTTCGGACCGCTGCAGATGGGTCTGGATTTGGAAACGGTACAGCAAAGGGTGAACGATGTTCTCAAGCTGCTTCGCATCGAGCACCTGGTGGAGCGTTCTCCTTACCGGCTCAGTGGCGGGGAGAAGAAGAAGGTAGCGGTGGCAGCGGTACTGGCTATGAATCCCCAGGTATTGATCCTGGATGAACCTACCAACGGCTTGGATCCAAAATCACAGCGCTGGCTCATCGACCTGTTATTGGAGCTTAACCAGGCGGGTCGTACCATCATAACCGCTACTCACCACCTGGATTTGGCTCATGTGATTTCAGACCGGGTACTGGTTTTGTCAGAAGAACATGAATTGGTATATGATGGATCTGCGGCCCGTTTATTGGGCAACAAAGACCTTCTTATTCAGGTTAACCTGCTTGACGAGTACTATCATTCTCATGACCAGGGTGGGCATTTTCATCTCTACAGGCATGGTTAATGAATGAAGCAGACCAGGGAGGGTCAGAAGAAATGCAGGATTCCAGCCCAGTTTATGTATATAAAGAATATGAAGGTGGGAAATTAGGCCTGGGGGTAAGAGTAACAGATGAGCAAGCCACCCTGGCAGATCTCCTGTCGGCCTGGGAACCACTGAGCGGTGACCCCGCGATTTATAAAGCCTTTGCCGCCAACCATTACGCGGACTGCCGGGGCTGTCAGGTTAACTGCTGCCGACAGGCTTATGTAATTCCCGACCTGATCGCATTAAAGAGGATGAGTGCTTACCTGGGGATAGCCGAACTTGATTTTGCCCGGAACTACCTGGATGCGGAAAAGCTCGGTATAACCATTCCCCGGCTGCAGACTTCACCGTGTATATTCCTGCAGGAAGGCTTGTGTACCGTTTACCCGGTGCGTACTCTCATCTGCCGCTTTTACCTCTGCACGCATATTCTGGGTGAAACGGAAGAATTCATTTACACCATAACTCTGGCAGGAATGGCAGCGACCCAGCAGTACCTGGCCGAAGCTGGCCTGTTCGATGAACAGGATGGGCAGGTAGGGCTGACCGATTATGAACAGCATTTCTTGCGCTTTTTTGGTGAATACCGGGGTACCAGAATGGTAGAGGCCTTTCTGGGGGCCCGGGATTATACCGAAATTCCCCTGAGCCTGTTCTTGCCCGCCAGTCGGTAAGACTTTCGTTTCCCCGATAAAGTGGTTAAAAACAAAAAGACCCGGACCCTCTGAGCCGATCAGGGATTATGAGGGTCCGGGTTAAGTTCTTGAGAAATATTATTTCCACAGGGTACGGAGCTGGGCGTCAGTATAGTAGTGGGTTACGATCTGCTGGGCAGATTTGCCCTGTTTGGCTAACCCGAAAGCACCCCACTGTTCCATGCCGGCACCGTGGCCCCAACCTTTGCCCTTGAAATAGATGTAGTCACCACGGGGACGGATACTGGTGATAAAGGTGGACTTGAAGCGATCGGGTCCCAGGCTGGCACGCAGGTCGATGGCACTGATGTCTTTTCCACCCGCCGTAAGGGTGAGAGCTCGCCCGGATGGTCCCCGTTTACTGATCTTCAGGTCGTTCAGGGAGCCGGCTTCCGAACCCATTATGTTCTGAAGTTCCCAGCGCGGCAGCTTCAGTGACCAGTATCTTTCGTTCCGCGAGGCGTAGCGCATGCCTGGAGAGGATACCGGCTTGATATAGTCAGATGCGGCTTCCGCCAGTTTGGGGAAAGCCTCTTCGATGCTGGCTGTCTTGCCCCCGGCGCAGGAGTGAAACTCGGCGTAAATAAATTTACCATCATAGGTTAGCACCTGGCCCCGGGTGGCGGCTACCGCCTGGCGGATGCGATCCGTTACTTTCTTTTCATCATAGGCCTGAAAGTGGGTATGCAGGTCGCAGGCATCTGCTCCCGGTTCCGGTGCTCCGTTTTGATAGTTAACCAGGGCCAGGGTTAAGGTTCGGGCTACGATGGCCTGAGCCTTCAGGGCTTCCATAGGTGGGTTGGGGCCGACCTCTGCGGCTACCACCCCTTCCAGGTATTTTTCCAGAGGAAGCTCCTGGATGGTGCCGCCCAGTTGGTGACGGTAAAGGGAGATGGTTGGTTCTTCCGTGTACTGGGCTACTTCGGGAGCGGCCGGGGCCAGGGGTTTCGGGAGTGGTTTTTTCACCTGAGTGCGAGGGTATAGGGCCGCCCCTATGATGAAGACCACTACCACGGCAGCCAGGATCCAGGCATAATTACGTCGGTCAAGATGGTTCATTTTCTCTGCTCCTTTTTATATTTTAGGTTTAGGTTTTCCCTGGAACAGGTTTGTTATAACTTCATCAGCCCAAATCCTCCATATTTATTGAAAAAATCACGCAAGGTCAAGCCGATGCCCTGGTGGGCAGCACAGATTCCTTCATAAATAAAGAACAAACTGGTATGATAGGTAACATACATAATAGACGTCCATAATACTGATGGTATCAGCACGGTGAAGTGTGGTTAACCCGTTTGCCCCCCGACTCGTCGACTGCAGTTTACCTGTTTATTGTGCGCAGTTACGGAGTTTTAGTGGGTAGAGTCTGTTGCAGTTAGATGTAAATATGTGCGTCTAATTTATTGGCAGCAATCTGCGTCCATCAGCATACATCTGCGGTTTCAATTTTCATGGTAGTTGGAGGTAAGGGAAGTGCATGTGGTACTGGTTGAACCGGAGATCCCTCAGAATACTGGCAACATCGCTCGCACCTGTGCTTTAACCAGGACAACGCTGCATCTGGTCAAGCCTCTGGGCTTCTCCATTGAGGATCGTTACTTGAAACGGGCCGGATTGGATTATTGGGACCAGGTTCAGGTCAGGGTTTGGGATAGTTTCCAGGAACTTTATAATAATTATCAAGACCATCATTTTTATCTGGCTACTACCAGGGCATCTCGATGCTATGTTAATGTAGCTTATGAACCAGAAGATATGCTGGTTTTCGGCAAGGAGACCAGGGGATTACCGATGGAGATAATCAACCTTTTTCCCGATCACTGTATTCGTATGCCCATGCTGGATATCGGCAGGTCGCTGAACCTTTCCAATTCGGTGGCTATAGTAGTCTACGAGGCTCTGCGCCAGCAGGGGTTTCCTGGTCTTAAATAGAAAAAAGACCCCCCTGATGGGAGATCTCCTCTAATCTAATTATTAAAAATATTAGTCCATAAAATATGATAGTGGGGGAGGGAACCCTTCGCTACTCGTCTTCATCAGACTCGATAGCTTCTACCGGGCATACATCGGCACAAGAACCACAGTC
>JAAZLJ010000195.1 GCA_012799365.1 Syntrophomonadaceae bacterium
CTATTCAGCCGCCATCATCTTTTATGTATGGTACTTTGCCAGCCGCAACGAAAGTATAGGCAAGCTGGCCACTATCGTGACCGCTCTGGGCTGGGTGACCAATACGGTAGCCCTGACCATACGTACCCTGAACGCGGGGCGGCTGCCGCTGACCAACGGCTATGAGTTTCTTCTGGCGTTTGCCTGGGGAATCGTGCTGGTGTATCTGTGGTTCCAACACCGGTACCGGGTGAAGACGGTGGGGGCGTTTGTGCTGCCTATAGCCTGGATTCTCCTGGCTTATGTAGCAGTGAAAATACCAATCGACCAGAGGATGGTAGCTCCTTTAATGCCCGCTCTCAAAAGCAACTGGCTGACGGTTCATGTAGCTACAGCTATCGTAGCCTACGGAACTTTTGCCCTATCTTTTGGCCTGGCCCTCATGTACCTGCTCAAGGCTCGACACGATTCGGGTTCGGAAAGTACGCTGAGCAGGCTGCCAGCCGGGGAATGGTTAGATGAGTTAAGTTATCAGGCGATTATGTTCGGTTTCCTCTTTTTGGGGCTGGTAATCGTTACCGGAGCCATCTGGGCGGAGCAGGCCTGGGGCAGCTACTGGTGCTGGGATCCCAAAGAGACCTGGTCTCTCATAACCTGGCTGATCTACGGGGCCTACTTGCATGCACGACTGGTTCATGGCTGGCGGGGGCGACGTGCTTCCTGGATGGCTCTGGCCGGGTTTGCTGCGGTAATGTTTACCTTTTTCGGAGTTAACTATCTGCTGCCCGGTTTGCACAGCTATGCTTGAGCGTCGGTGATTTTGGAGGTATCACCAGCAAGGCATGAAAATGGCACACTCCTGGTAAGGTTATTTTATATATCACCCCTCGATATACCGTACCGTTGCATCTTGCGATACAGAGTTACGCGGGAGAAACCCATATCCCGGGCGGTTTGGCTTACATTGCCCTGGTTTTGTCGTAATAAAGTTATGATACGAGCCGATTCTTCCTCGGCCACCATCTGCTCTATTTCCTGTTTATGAGGCTGCTGTTCAAAGCCCGATACGGGGGCAGCTGCATTATTGACGTCGCCAGCTTCCCTGGTGTCGGAAGCACCTGAGAAAGCCCGAACTTCAGGGGGCAGATCCGCCATGCGAACTCGTCCATCACCGGCCAGAAGAACCAACCTTTCCAGAATATTTTGCAGTTCGCGTACATTACCTGGCCAGGGGTATCTCTGTAAACAGGCTCTAACTTCCGGTCCCATCAGGTCGGTAAAGGAGCGGCCTGTGGAGTCAAGTCGTGTCAGGCAGTGGTCTGCCAACAGCGGGATATCTTCGGTGCGGTCCCGCAAGGGCGGAATGATAATGGAAATTACATTAATCCGATAGTATAGATCCTCCCGGAAATTACCCTTTTCTACCTCCTGAAGCAGATCCTTGTTGGTAGCACAAATAATCCGGACATCTACTGGAATTTCTTTGGAATCTCCGATCCGGGTCACGCATTTGTTTTGCAGTACTCGCAGCAGGACTACCTGTGCTTCCAGCGGCATGTCCCCAATTTCGTCCAGGAACAGGGTTCCCCCGTTTGCTACTTCAAATTTACCCGGTTTTCCTCCCCGTTTGGCACCGGTAAAAGCACCGTCTCCATAACCGAACAGTTCACTGCCTACCAGTTCCCGGGGAATGGCACCGCAGTTAATAGCAATAAAAGGGCCTGGCGCTCGAGAACTCTCATTATGGATGGCCTGGGCAAAAATTTCTTTGCCGGTACCGCTTTCGCCTTGTAATAATACATTGCTGGTGTTTCTACTGGCGATGCGGGCAATGGCAATGGCTTCCAATAGTTTCACGCTGCGGCCGATAATTTTGTCAAAAGTAAACTGAGCCCTTCTCCCACTGAAGTAGTTTACCAGGTTATGGACTTTATTCATGCTCTGTACTACAATTATGCCCCCTGTGATATTGCCGTTTTCGTCATGGCTGGGCTGGGCAGAAGCCAGGCAGTGAATCCGGCCATGGGGACTGTCGATCAGGACTTCTATTTGGTCATAAGGTTTACCTTCCCGCAGCATTCGAACTGTAAAAGGTATTTTATCGCCTAAAATATCCGTCAGGTGGGTTCCGCTTAATTCATCCGTAGTTTTTCCCAGAATCCCTTCCACGGCTGGATTTACAATTTCAATAGTACCATCGGCAGTGATGATTAAAACCCCATCAGACATGGTGTTGAAAATGTTGGTCAAGCGCTGGTTACAGGTTATAAGCTGACGATTTTTTTCCTGAATTTTCAGCTGGTCCATGGTTTTGCTGGCCGCTTTGGTTAACATAGATAGAACATGGCTGTGATCCTCCGACCAGAGACCGATCAGGGCCAGTGCTCCCACTAATCTGTTTTTACGGTTAAAGATAGGGGCGGCAGAGGTGGTAAATTCGTGTAATTCGTGACAATAATGTTCAGGTCCTTTGACCTGTATGGGCCGCCCGGTGGCGATAGAGGTACCGATGCCGTTGGTACCCAGCTCTTTCTCGCTCCAGCTATGATATAATGCTGCATCCGCAGGGGGGATACTGCCGATAATCCAACCATCTACATCAGCCAGGAGAACCCGAAAACCAGAACCCCTGAGGGCAGCGTAAGTTGCCTCCATAACAGGATAAATTGTGGTCAGGAGTTCGGCCTGCCCATC
>JAAZLJ010000196.1 GCA_012799365.1 Syntrophomonadaceae bacterium
GGTCGGGGTGAGGGTATCGCAGCTCAGGCCGTAGCATGCATAGCCTCTATTTCCGCTAATCAGCCATCCGAGTAACCGGGGTGGGATAGTTAACTGGAAAGCGGCTTGATTTTATAGGTATTCAGGTACATATTCACTTTTCATGACGGGCAAAATAAAAATCAGTAGTAGTATTGACCAACTGGATAGAACAATAAATGAGAGTAGAGGCTGGTTGGAGCGGATTTTAGCCCTGATTAGAACCTGGATAACCAGAATAACTGCTTTACTTTCATAATCGTTGCCATTAAAACCAGTAAAATGCTATAATGGGCGGTGGAAACGAGGAGGTAGTGAAAATGACCAAGGTTAAGGTGCGGTTTGCTCCCAGTCCCACCGGACCGTTGCACATTGGCGGGGCCCGATCGGCCCTTTTTAATTTTTTATATGCTCGCCGGTACGGGGGAGAATTGGTAATACGCAGTGAAGATACGGATGTGGAACGTTCCCGGCGCGAATACGAGGATGAAATCATAGAATCTCTGGAGTGGCTGGGAATTAACTGGGACGAGGGCTTGAAGGTAGGCGGGGCTAATGGCCCTTATAGGCAGACAGAAAGGGCAGATATGTACCAGGAACTGGTCGATGACTTGGTGGACCGGGGTCTGGCTTATCCCTGTTTCTGTACGGAAGAAGAACTGGAGGAAGAGCGAAAACAACTCCTGGAACAAGGAGAGATAGTGCGATATCGGGGTCGGTGTCGTAACCTTTCAGAAGAAGAACGCCGGGCCAGGCTGGCACAGGGGATCAAGCCAGCCATCAGGCTGCAGGTTCCACCGGGCCGGGTGTACGTGGTAGAGGATCTGGTAAGAGGGAATGTGGTCTTTGAAAGCGACACCATGGGGGATTTTATTATTATGAAATCCGATGGTCTACCGACGTACAATTTTGCGGTAGTCATCGATGACCATCTAATGGGAATCACCCATGTGATACGAGCGGAGGAACACCTGTCCAACACCCCACGGCAGCTGGCGGTTTACGAAGCTCTGGGGTTCACCCCACCTAAATTTGCCCATGTATCGTTAATACTGGGCAAAGACCGACAAAAAATGAGCAAAAGGCATGGGGCGACTTCAGTGATTCAGTATCGGCAGAGGGGATATTTATCCGAAGCCCTGGTGAATTTTCTGGCGTTATTGGGCTGGGCTCCGGAAGGAGAAGAAGAGATTCTTACGCTGGATGATATGATAAACAGCTTTTCTCTGGATCGGGTAGCCAAGAATCCTGCCGTTTTTGATATTGACAAGTTAAATTATATTAACCAACAGTACATCAAACAGAAAACTATATCCGAGCTCAAAGAGGCTTTGCGGCCATTCATTGCAGAATCTCCCTATGCTGACCGGGTGCAAAAGTTGGGAGAAGATAAATACGGCTTGCTGGTCGAAGGGATTCGTGACTACCTGGTATGCCTGGCCGATGTTAAGGAAAACCTGAGTATCTTTTTTGACGACCCTGATTACACTCCGGAAGCGGTAGAGGTACTCCGGCAGGAAGGAGTGGGCCAGGTTCTGGATGCATGTCAGGAACGTTTACCTGACTCCTTTACTCAGTTTGATGAAGCCAAGAAGTTTTTAAAGACCCTGATCAAGGAGACCGGGTTTCGACCCAAAATGGTGTATATGCCCCTGCGGGCGGCCTTTACTGGCCTTACGCGTGGTTTGGAACTACCTTACCTCATGTCGGTCTGGGGTTCCGATGAATGTCGCCGTAGGTTGGAGCTGGCTCGTCAGCAATTGCCTGGCTAAGAGTCAGGGGTGCTGGCAGAGAACCGTAGTTGACTAAAACCAGATGCCTGCATATAATAATCTCAAATCGTTGCATCAGATATTGATTCTACTGCGAAAACCCCTGTTAGAATGAAAACCAGTGCAATGATTAAAAGATAGTAGATTTTGAATCGAGAATTACCGTTGATTACCGCTGAAATACTCCGTATTTCTCTTTGTCTTAATGTTTTATTAAACCATAATGAATTTGCGTTAATCTGCGTCTAATTCTGAAATTATTTAACTGCCAGGAACGGGAAAAGTAAACCCTTATCACCGAGCAGAGAGGAGAGGTCACCGGCTGAGAGCCTTTCCAGGCCAGAGAGGGTTGAAAATGCGCCCGGGAGCAGGTGAGCCGA
>JAAZLJ010000197.1 GCA_012799365.1 Syntrophomonadaceae bacterium
CGTAATCCATAGACCATATTAAATGACCGACCCAGACTATCATAATCCTCCTCCGGCAGACCGGCGATTAGATCCAGGTGCTGATGGATGCTGCCGTGTTTACCAATGGTTTTCACTGCCCGCTCGAGCCGGGGCCAGTTCAGACGGCGGTTTATGGCCCGCAGGGTAGATTTATTGGTAGACTGGACCCCGATCTCGAACTGAAAGCGGCCAGGCGGGGCCTCGCTTAGAAAGACCAGCATATCGTCACTCAGCAGGTCAGCCACTATTTCAAAGTGAAAGACTGTATCACCCTCCAGCCCCATTAAAAACTGCATCAACTCTCGCGCCCGGCGCGGACTGGCATTAAAAGTACGATCAACGAATTTGATGGTACCAGCCCCTGCTTTAACCAGGATCTGCAGCTCTTTTTTTACCCGGTCCATAGGAAAATACCTGACTCCCCTGACCGTAGATGAGAGACAGTAAGAACAATTGAAGGGACAGCCACGAGAGGTCTCATAGTAGAGGATACGATGGTCCAGGTTTTCCACGTCGTTATAAGGAAAAGGTATGGTATCGAGGTCCTGGATTAGTTCCCGGTCTTCATGGTGTATTATTTCTTTTCCCACCCGACAGGTAGTACCTCTGACCTCACCAGTTTCGCCCTGTGAAAGCACCCGCAGAAGCTCGGGCAAACTGGCCTCCCCTTCCCCTCTCACTACATGGTCGATGGCCGGGTTCTGTTCCATCAGCGTTACCGGATCATACGAAACCTCCGGCCCTCCCAGGATGACTACCAATTCGGGGAGCAGCTGCTTCAGGTTACGAGCTATAGTGAGAGTAAGCTCGATGTTCCAAATATAGCAGGAGAATGCTAGCACGTCTGGCTGTTTCCGATAAATCTCGGCCATTATGTCCCCCGGGTCTTCATTGATAGTAAATTCCATAACTTCGACTCCAGGAAATTCTTCACGGCAGCAGGCTCGCAAATAATAGCAGGCCAGAGATGAGTGTATGTATTTGGCATTCAAACACGCCAGGATTATTTTCACCGGATAACCCCTTTCTGAGAACTGCTTTGAAACCGCAGATATACGCTAACGGACCCAGATGATAAAAATAAATCTATACGGAAGTGTGGTAACCCGGCGAAGCGACCTATGTAGGCGACGTCGCAGTACACAGCGAAGCAGAGGGCTGTGAAGCGGAGCGAGAAACAGGACGTTTCGAGCACCGAAGGCTGAGTGCATGGACGCCGAATCCTGAGGGGTCCGCTTCACACTGAGGCAAGCTGATGTACTGCAGTCGACAAGTCGGGGAGCAAGCGGGTTAACCACACTCCATAAATATGCAGTTTTCATGTCCCTGATGGTGATACCATCGGTATCATGGACTGTTTATGAAAATAAACCGCAGATATACGCAAACTTTTCAACACTATTTATGATAATAGAAACCGGTTCGAAACACAAAAACCGGCAGCATATGCAGCAACATATGCCCAACCAGGCCGGGGCAAAAACCGGTATTATATCCCGGATGTTGCGTTCCGCAAATAAAAAATCTCGTTAGCGGGAATAACTGCTCATATAGAACTGTATTTTATGTTACCCTCTGGAAGGATATTTTAACTGACTGTAGAACTTAATACCATGTGTGAAATTATTAACAAGAGGGAGGAATGATTATGAAACTCAAAGGTTCTCGTACCGAGGCTAACCTGCTGGCAGCCTTTGCCGGGGAATCACAGGCTCGCAACAAATATACCTACTTTGCCAGCCAGGCCCGTAAAGAAGGATACGAACAGATTTCCGGCATTTTCCTGGAGACGGCAGAGAACGAAAAAGAACATGCCAAAAGGCTGCTGAAGTTCCTGGATGGTATTGGTGATACTGCCCAAAACCTGACGGAGTCTGCCGATGGAGAAAATTATGAACACACTACTATGTACAAAGAATTCGAACAAATCGCACGTGAAGAAGGTTTTACCGAGATCGCGGATGTCTTTCGCGAGATCGGTGAAGTAGAGGAAGAACACGAAGAACGGTTCCGGGCTCTGCTGCAGAGGGTCAAAGACGGCACTGTGTTCAAACGCGATGAGTCTATTCGCTGGCGCTGCCGCAACTGTGGGTACGTTCATGAAGGAACTGAACCGCCTGAGGTCTGTCCCGCCTGTGATCACCCACGAGCATACTACGAACCAGCCGCCGAAAACTATTAGGTAAGGCCAGGCGAACCACTGCTGTAACCTGCAGTGGTTCGCCTTTTTCATTTCCCGACCGTCTTTCAGCATCTTTCCCTGGCAAAAGCAACCTCCCCGTTCACGCCATCAGCGCGGAACCGGGGATTGTTCCTGCCCTGAACTGGTTCTACCGGCAGCCCATAGAAGTAGCACATAGAATACAGGAAGTATAAAAAGGGCCAGAAAGTATAAGTTATATCCTTGATACACCGGAAAGGATACGAAAGTTAGCAGAGGCATAAAGGGCGTATGCCATAACTGTAGAGCAAAGGCTGCATCTCCTGGAACTGAGATATTATACAGATAAAAAGCCAGGCAGGCTCCAGCCAGTACCAGGCCCGGCAGCTGGGCGAAAAGTCCGATGGCCCCCAGCGTCATTAACGAAGAACTTTTCGTCGCATGGGCTATGAAACGTCCCGCCTGCCAGATAATCACCAGGTAGACGCCCATAGCCAGTAGAGCCAGCCCGGGAAAATACCCGGCCAGCCATACGATAAGAATGAAATACAAATGGATTAAGAGCAGGTGTGCTCCCCAGCGGATAGTATTCTTCATGGCATTTCCCCCCGCTGGTCGATGATCTGGACATGCGCACTGTGGTACATGGCATCCGGAGTAATCCAGAGGTCGTCGTTAGAATCAAGGTCAACGCCCTGCCGCTGGTAAGCGGCCCAGATAAGTTTGGTACAATTCCAGAGCCGTTCACCCGGCTTGAAAGCAGCGGGATAAAAAGGTTTGAATTCCTGACCCAGGGCATAAGCCAGAGCCTGCTGGCGGTTCTTTTCGGGTATTTGCACCCGCAGGATGCAGGCCCAGTCATAACGGTGGTAATGATTTACCGGCTGGCGGCTGATACCGCAGTCAACATAACCTTCCAAAACCTGGTTATCACCGAGATAGAGACCGGCATGTGTGAAGTGTCCGTAGGCACCCCCGGGCTTCCCCCCCAACAGAATATCGCCCGGGTGCAGGCGGTCAAAGTCAAGCTGGTTGCCGCGGCCGGTAAAATAGCCGGTACCAACATTCCCCTGACAGAAATTACCGATATAGCAGGCAGTCACCGACTGCGGCAGAGAGTGCAGGTAACCGGGGTTGGCCACCATTATGGCGGCAGCCAGAATTATGACTACTCCGGTCAGAACCAGAGGGTAGTAGCGAAAAAAACGGTACATAAGTTATCTCTCCCATTAATCCCTACCCGTTATGAAAATTGAAACCGCAGATATACGCTGATACACGCAGATTATACTAAAAATATACATTGAAGATGCAGCAATCTACCATTATCCTTCCATTATATGTTGCCTGCAGTCAAAGGCGAAGTCAAGCAAATGGGAATTCGAACTAAACGGCAGCACCTTTTGATTTGGTTCAGTTCGTGCCAGAAAACATCTATCCTATATAAAAAGAAGTTGAGATATTATGTATAATATTCCAACGGTTGAAGCAGAGAGAATGACAGAGAATAAGACTGGTTCAGCCAATTTACGATCAATTGCTAAATGAAATAGATGCTCGTACTGCAAGAGAGCGGTTTTTAACGCTGGTTGGCGATTTTGGTCACAGGGTTTAAAATAGAAGAAGGCTCATAAGGCTCTATTTTGTTGCGCGATGACGTATTCGGTATTTTTTGAAATCAGGTGGTAATAATGGAATTAAAAAAGGAGCAGCGTGAGAGGTATGCCCGACAGATAGCCATAGATGAGGTAGGACAGGATGGGCAAAAGCGGTTGGCCCGAGCCAGGGTTCTGGTAGTCGGAGGTGGCGGCCTGGGTTCACCGGTAGCCTATTACCTGGTGGCGGCCGGCATCGGATGTCTGGGCCTGGTCGACGACGATGTGGTGAGTCTCAGTAACCTGAATCGACAGATATTACATAACAGCCATGACCTGGGTCGACCCAAGGTCGAATCCGCCCGGGAAAAACTGGGAAAACTTAACCCCGAGGTAGAGCTCAGGATCTATCAGGAACGGTTTACCCCGGTCAACGCTGGTGAAATCGTGCGGCATTTCGATTGCCTGGTCGATGCCACCGATAATCTGGAAACCCGGCAGCTATTGAACCAGCTCTCCTTCGAGCACAAAATACCGTTTTTTCACGGAGGAGTCTCCCACTTCTATGGCCAGGTCATGACGGTTATCCCCGGACAGGGGCCGTGCTGGCAGTGTTTTGTCGGGGGCGGAGCCATGGAATCAGGTTCTGGCGGCATACCGGTACTGGGCCCGGTAGCCGGGGCGGTAGGCTCCCTGCAGGCTTTACAAGTGCTGAAATACTGCCTGGGGATTGGTGATCTGTTGGTGGGAAAAGTCCTGGTTTTTGACGGGATTACTCTGAGCCTGGATGAGGTCACGGTGGCCAGGGATCCCTCTTGTCCGATCTGTGGCGATCATTAAAACAAGACCAGTTTCCGTACGTCGTATTCTCTCTCGTAACACGAAGCGTAGTCTTGATTCCACTGCAAAAACTCGTTTTCCTATCGGAGCACGACCATATGCAGGGAATCTACCAGGACATAACCACTGCCCATGGTATGAACAGGTGTAAAAACAGGGTTTCTGCAGTGACATCAGTCTGGTTATTCAGCACAGAACAGAGCAAGGTGACAGCCGGTATTACAAAAAGATCCGGGTACTGTCTTAAAAACACCGGCCTTACCAGCCTTTATACCTATCCGTATTTCCCCTGATGGTAACTACGACATCAATAAATTCGCCTACGTTAACGACCTGCCCTTATTTACTTTTCCCCCACTATCCTTATCTCCGGTTGCAGGACTATTCCATACCGCTCCTGCGCTCTGGCCTGGATTAATGATATGAGGGCCAGCACATCAGCCGCGGTTGCCCCTCCCGTATTGATGATAAAACCAGCATGTTTACGGGAAACCTCCGCCCCACCGATACGGTAGCCTTTCAGACCCATTTCCTCTACCATAGGTCCAACGTAATGGCCGGCGGGACGGCGGAATACGCTGCCAGCACTGGGATATTCCAATGGCTGTTTCTCCTCTCGGCGCCGGGCAAATTCTTCCATCCTGGCTTTAATAGCCCCGGGTTCTCCCCTTTTTAACCGAATCCGGGCTACGAGAACGATGTGCCCATTGGTGTGAAACACACTCTGCCGGTAGCCGAAATCCAGCTCTTCCCGGGAAAAAGTATGCAGGAGACCTTTTTCACTGATGGCCTCCACTTCATCCACCACATCTTTCATTTCCCCGCCATAAGCACCGGCATTCATGTAGATAGTTCCTCCCAGAGAGCCCGGAATACCCTGGGCAAATTCCAGGCCGCTCAATCTAAACCCGACGGCCTGCTCTGCCAACTCGGCCAGACGTACCCCGGCCTGGGCGGTTATGACCTCGCCCTCTACCTTGACGGCGGCGAAATTCTGCTCCAGTTTGATTACTACACCTCGAATGCCTTTGTCCCGCACCAGCAAGTTACTCCCCTGCCCCATTATCAGATAGGGTATCCCCTGCGCACGACACCAGGCTACCAGCCGCCCTACCTGTTCAGAGTCGGTCGGCAGAGCCATCACATCTACCGGTCCGCCGATTTGAAACGTGGTATGGGCCTTCATGGGTTCGTTATAACGCAGGTAAGACAGCGGAATGATCTCTTTAATCCCTTCGTACACTAAATAATTCCTCCAAATACTCAAAAGCTGTGCTTGATCAACTATATTAGAACTTGTATGATACATTCCTAATTCATGCCTCCGATGGTATCACCATCGGAGGCATGAAAACTACATATTTATGGAGTGTGATAACCCGCTTGCTACGCCTCCTCGTCAGGTCGCTTCGCTGGGTTATCATACTCCCTTTCAGGATTATTTTATATTTTTTAGTATTATCTGCGCTTATCAGCATTTATCCGCGGTTTCAAATCATTTTCATAGCAACCATAATTGCTCAACCTGGGAACTCAGGTTAATTATACAACAGCAGGCCAGATCGACCAAAGCGAGGTGGCAAATTGTAAAAGTGAGCTCACCCCATTTGTGCTATAATATTCGTCGTTAGGAGCAATAAACTGCGTAAACATATGCAAGCAGTGACGGTTCTTACCCTACATAATTTAATCAAGCCAAACTTGCTGATCTGCAACAGCAGACCGGTGCCCAAGCAAGCCGATGTGCTGCAGTCGTTTCGGTACTCAGTGCGCTATGTTCCTGCTAAAGAATTAGCTTAACTGGTGGTCAGTGACCATCTTCAGGGAAGACCGGTGGGACCGAGTGATGTACATAAGGGTCTGTAATTAACATTTTATAAAACATGAAATGTAAGGGAGCGAGTCTATGGATAAGAAAGAAATCAGACGGGCCATGCTCAAGATTCTGGACCAGGATCAGGTGCTGGCCGATGACCTTGACGTCATGTACTACTCTTATGATAGTTCATTTTTGACCAAACTGGAGAAAGTCGACCCTGACGTGGTGGTGCTTCCACGCTCTACTGAACAGGTTCAACAGATCATGCGCTTTGCCTTTGAAAATGGCATCCCGGTAACCCCGCGCGGAGCCGGAACCGGTGAAACCGGCGGGGCGGCCCCCCTGTCCGGTGGTATTGTGATGGATTTATGTACCTGGGATGAGATCGTAGAGGTTGATGTTGCCAATATGCAGGTTATTGTACGGCCTGGAGTTATTCACGCCGATCTCAACGAACATTTGGCCGGGTACAACCTTTTTTTCCCGCCCGACCCGGGCAGTAGTAAGATGTGTACCATCGGCGGCATGGTAGCCAACAATGCCAGCGGTCTCCGGGCGGTGAAATACGGCTGCACTGAACAATATATACTGGGCCTGGAAGTAGTACTTCCCAACGGCGAAGTCATTATTACCGGGGGTATGAAATCAAAAGCGATAAAGAACGTATCCGGCCTTAATTTGACTAAATTGATGGTGGGCTCGGAGGGGATTCTCGGGGTAATAACCAGGATCCGGCTGCGCTGCTGGCCCAAACCGAAAGCCCGCGGTATTGTAATGGCGGTCTTCCCTGCTCTGGATGACGCCCCGGCTACAGTACTCGACGTTTATCAGGCGGGAATTCTACCCTCAGGGGTGGAAGTCCTGGATCAGTCGGCCATCAGAGCAGTCAACCAGTTTAAGCCCGAGATCGCCCTGCCCGAAGAGGCTGAAGCCATTCTTTTATTTGAAGTGGATGGTAACCCTGCCAGTGTGGATTGGGAAGGCAGCAACATCGCGGATATCGCCCGGCGGCGCGCCAGTCAGGTAGAATGGACCACCGAACCAGAGCGAATGACGGCCTTGTGGGAAGGACGTAGTGTGACCGCTACTGCGGCGGCCCGGGTACGGCCGGATGGCAGTCGGGTCTTTGCGGGAGAAGATATTAGCATACCGTTGTCGCAGGTAGCCGAGACTCTGAGAAAAATACGGGCTCTGGGTAAAAAACACGGTGTCGCAGTAGTTAACTACGGACACATCGGCGATGGTAACGTACACACGGCCCCGGTTATCGATCCGGAAAACCCGACCGAAGTGGAAAAAGTCAAAAAACTGGTACACGATATACACCTGCTGGCCATTGAATCAGGGGGATCTACCACCGGTGAACACGGAGTGGGTGCAGTTCGCCGCCGGTACGCCGAGTTAGAGCACGGAGCGGCCCTGAAGGTGATGCAGGCTATAAAGACAGCCCTGGATCCGAAAGGCATCATGAACCCCGGCAAACTTATTTAGCGCGGGTCAATACAGGGAGGATTTGGATTGAAATTCAAAGAACTACCATCAGTAAAAGATCAGATCAAGAAATGTGTCCGTTGTGGGCGCTGCCGCACGGTATGTCCTATTTTCGCTGAAATCAAGAATGAAACCGCAGCCCCACGTGGTCATGTATTTATGGTACAGATGTTGCGCGACGGAGTGGTGGAGCCTGATAACTCGGTCTACGAACGGCTGGGCAACTGCTTGCTCTGCGAGACCTGTTCCACTTTCTGCCCCTCCGGCATCGATATCCATGAGTTAAATGCTGCCGCCCGGAGCTATATAACCGAGCAAAAGGGATCACCCGGTAAACACCTCATTTTTGATAAGCTGTGGTGCAATCCCGCACTTTTACGTATGTCATCCCGGATGATGTGGGGGGCCCAAACCCTGGGGCTGCAGAAACTGGCCCGGACTCTGGGGCTTACGCAGCTCTTACCTGGAGATCTGCCACAAGCAGAAAAAATCCTGACCCAGGTTCCCCGTCGTTCGGCCCGGGAGCAGCTAAAAGAAATCAACCCCGCCCGGGGGGAACGCAAGTTAAGAGTCGGTTATTTTTTGGGCTGTGGTACCGATCTATTCAATCCAGAAGTAGCCCTGGCGGCAGTAAAAGTCCTGACTCACAATGGCTGCGAAGTGGTCATTCCCCGCAGCATGAAATGCTGTGGTCTTCCTCATGTAGCCAACGGTAAACTGGGTACCGCCCGGGAGCTTTTGCGGCACAATATCCGGGAGTTTTCAGCTCTGAAGCTGGACTACATTGTCACTGACTGTGCCTCCTGTTCTTCGGCCTTATCCAGGAAAAACCTGCAGTTTGTCCTGGGTGAAGAAGAATTTTCCCGGCAGGGTATACATTTTGCTGACCAGGTAGTGGATCTTACTGTATTCCTGCTCGAGATTCTGAAAATAGATACTAAAACTCTGAAGATGGCCGGCCCGTTTCGGGTTACTTATCATGACCCCTGCCACCTGGCTAAAGCCCAGAATATCCGTCAGCAGCCTCGGGAACTCCTTAAGCTAATTCCCGGTGTAGAACTGGTGGAGATGGTTGATGCCGACCGGTGCTGCGGTGGTTCCGGAACCTTCAGTCTGACTCATTACGATCTATCATCCAGGGTATTGGACAAAAAGATGGAAAACATCAAGGCTACTGAATGTGAAGTGGTAGCTACCTGCTGTCCCAGTTGTACCATGCAGCTGCAGCACGGCATGGCCCGGCACCAGTATCCGGCCCGGGTGCTGCACCCGGTGGAACTGCTGGCCCGAGCCTATTAAGCTTGCTCAGAGACATGAAAACGGCATATTTATGGAGTGTGGATTAGTTTATATTTTTAATATTATCTGCGTCTCTCTGCGTCGAAAATAAAAGCAGCGTATTCATAGGTTTAAGTGTATTCTGCGCCATCAGTGTTGTATCTGCGGTTTCGATTTCCATAGCCAAACAAGGGGAAAATACCATATGTCCAAACTGGAAAAGAAGCTCTTCCGTAAGGTTAAAAGAGCCAACCTGAAATATCAGCTGATCACCGACCACGACCGCATAGCTGTCGGCCTATCGGGGGGTAAAGATAGCCTGGTGCTTCTGCATGCTCTCCAGTTGCTCAAGGAGTATACTCCCCTGCAGTTCGAATTTATCGCCATTACCATCGATCTGGGTATGGGGATTGACTATTCTTCTATGGCCGAATATTGCAGCCGTCAGAATATTCCCCTGGTTATAGAACCTACCAATATCGGTCGGGTGGTTTTCCAGGAACGTCAGGAGAAAAATCCCTGCTCCCTCTGTGCTAACCTGCGTCACGGAGCACTCCACCGCGTCGCTCAGAAAAATAACTGTAACAAAGTGGCCCTGGCTCACCATCTGGATGATGCCGTGACTACCATGCTCATGTCCATGGCATTTGAAGGCCAGCTGCGTGCTTTCCTACCCTCTGCCTATCTGGACCGCAGTAATCTTACCGCTATTCGTCCCCTCATCTATGTTTCGGAAAAAACCATATATAGCTTATCCTGTCGCCTGGCCCTGCCGGTAACTGCCAATCCCTGCCCGGCCGCCGGCCAGACTAAACGGGCGGTGGTTCAAAGCTGGCTCGAAACCCTGGAAGATGCTTATCCCGGGGTGAAACGACGCTTCCTTACTTCCCTGGAAAAGATCTACTGGAATCAGTAGTCGCGTGTATACCTGATTCGAATTGCCACGAACACTTGTTTTTGCACGCTGTTATATGCTATAATTTCCAAAACGGATAAAGGAGGTTAGTCATGGCCAATAAGAATGAGCTAACCAAAAGACAGGAAGAAATCTTACAATTCATAAAAAACGAGATCCGAACCCGGGGTTATCCCCCTTCGGTACGGGAGATTGGCGAAGCGGTAGGATTAAAATCGAGTTCCACAGTTCACTCTCACCTGTGTCAGCTGGAAGAGAAAGGAGTTATCCGCCGAGATCCAGCGAAACCGCGAGCTATTGAGGTTATAGACGGAAGTTTCCCCGGTTCGCTCCATGAAGTGGTCGAGTTACCCATCATCGGAAAGGTAGCAGCTGGAGTACCTATTCTGGCCGAGCAAAACTGGGAAGGCAGCCTGACCTTATCCGCCGAACTGCTGGGTAAAGGAGAACATTTCCTCCTGACGGTCCAGGGTGATAGTATGATCGAGGCCGGTATCCTGGAGGGTGACCTGGTCATCGTCAAATCTCAACCCAGCGTTGAAAATGGCGAAATCGCGGTCGCCTTATTGGAAGACGAGGCCACGGTCAAACGTTTCTATCGCCAGGACCATCACATAGAACTACGACCGGAGAATCCTCTCATGGAGCCCGTTATCACCGACAACGCGGATATAGTAGGAAAAGTAATAGGCCTCATCCGTCGGTTTTAAAAGGTGCTATTCCCCTACTCCAGGGTTCACATAACGGGTTAAGCGAACCGGTCTGCTCAGAAAGAAAGGTCGGCCTTGTAACACCTGAAATTCTAAAATCTCAGACATAAGATATTGTTCTGGATGAGAGTGAACTATGTCCCGAGATTATAGAAAACATTAGAATTTAGTCAGATACTCGTCGATTTCCCACTGATGGACACGGGAACGATAGTTCTCCCATTCCACTTGTTTAGCATGCATAAACCGATTGTAAACATGGGAACCCAGGGCTTCCTGGATAACTTCGTCCCGGGACAAAGCCACCAGAGCTTCGTACAGTGTTGCTGGAAGGCTCTGGATCCCTTCTTTTTCCCGAGCTTCAATGTTCATTTCGTAGATATTCTGGTTTACCGGCTGCGGGGGCTCAATCCGATTGGTAATTCCATCGAGTCCTGCCGCTAGAATGGCGGCCAGAACCAGATAAGGGTTACACGACGGATCCGGACTGCGTAATTCCATGCGGGTACCGACTCCACGCCGGGCCGGAATCCTGACCAGTGGGCTGCGGTTACGATGTGACCAGGCGATATATACCGGGGCCTCAAAGCCCGGTACCAGGCGTTTATAAGAATTGACCGTAGGATTGGCCAGTGCCGTTAGAGCGGGGGCATGCCTGAGTACCCCGCCTACGAAGTGTAAAGCGGTTTCACTGAGCTGGTTTTCGGCTGCAGGAGCAAAAAACACGTTCTCTTCTCCTCGGAAAAGTGATACATGCAGATGCATGCCTGAACCAGCTACACCATAGACTGGTTTGGGCATAAAGGTAGCATGCAGCCCGTGTCGATGGGCTACGATACGTACGATTGAACGGAAGGTTATTATTTTATCTGCGGTACTCAGAGCATCATCGTATTTGAAATCGATTTCGTGCTGGCCCGGAGCTACCTCATGGTGGGAAGCTTCTACCTCAAAGCCCATCTTTTGCAGAGTTAGAACCATTTCTCTCCGTGCATTCTCACCCAGATCGACCGGGGCCAGATCAAAATACCCTGCCCTATCATTGGTTTGCAGAGTAGGACGCCCCTCACTATCCTTCAAAAACATGAAAAACTCGGCCTCTGGCCCCACGTTCATGGCCAACCCGAATTCTGCTGCCCGGGCCAACGCTCTTTGCAATACATAGCGAGGACAACCGGCAAACGGCTGGTTATCGGCGGTGTATATGTCACAAATCAAGCGGGCAATGGTTCCCTCCTCACCTCGGGTCCAGGGAAATACCACGAAAGTCTCAGGATCAGGCTTCAGATACATGTCAGACTCTTCAATACGTACAAATCCTTCTATTGAAGATCCGTCGAACATCAGATCTCCATCTAAAGCTTTTTCCAATTGTTCCCGGGTTATAGACACGTTTTTGGGTATACCCAAAATATCGGTGAACTGTAAGCGGATAAAGCCCACCCTGTTCGCGTCTGCCATTCTCACGATATCTTCCCTGCTCATATTACCCATCCTTTACTGTTAATCCCATAGAACACCATATCCCCTGGTAATTATTCATTTATATAATTACTACCAGGAAAGAGATAATCATAGCCAGAGCGATAACCACCTTGGCTGCCACCCCGGTCAGGATACCCACCACCGTCCCGGTACCTACTCGGGCTGCCCGCCGTACATCTTTCAATTGCAGGTATTCACCTACGAAAGCCCCTATCCACGGTCCTACTACCAGGCCTACCGGACCACCAAAAATGACTCCCAGAATACCGCCCAGAAATGCTCCCCATACACCAGCCCGGCTGGAACCGTAATAGCGGGCTCCTATCACCCCGGCTAGATAATCAACCAGGATGGAGAGTATGGCCAGAGCCCCCATGATGGCCAGGGATTTACCGGTAATCAGTTGGAATCCTTCATACCAGCCGTACCCGGCAATGGCCAGAAAGATTATCGGGATACCTGGCAGCAGCGGCAGAAAAGTTCCCGCTACCCCTACCAACATGAGTATAATTACCAGCACCAGTACCAGTGTATCCATAAACATCCCCGCCTTAGAGGTTAATGCAACAAGTCATAAATACGCCTTCACCATATAATTAGACGCAGATTAACGGAGATTCATTATGATTTGTAAAATATTAAAAAGGGAATATACGGAGTACTTCAACGATAATATTCTTAATTCAGCATCTCGATCTTTAATATCACCGGGTTTCATTCGAATAGGGGTTTTGTAGCAGAATTGAATTTTATTCCCGCGTTGTACTGAGTCACTCGGCTTGGATAATACCCTCCTGGTGAGGGTTATTCTATATCTTCAGCGTATACATAATTTTTCTGTGTCTATGCGATACAGTCTGCGGCTTCACAGCCATTCTTAGAGCAG
>JAAZLJ010000198.1 GCA_012799365.1 Syntrophomonadaceae bacterium
CCCCGCGATATAACCAAACGGATGTAGGCATCCTGCAGATTATTGCGTCGGCAAGTTTCGCAAACTACCTCAATCATCTCTTCTTTGGACATAGGGATCTCCAGGTTGATGGCCTTGGCTGAATCATACAGGCGATCGATGTGTTGGCTCAAGCGGAAGACCTTACCATTGTAGGCCCGGATGCCTTCAAACACCCCATCGCCATACAAAAAGCCATGGTCAAATACCGAGATCTTTGCTTCTTCTTCTGGTACAAATTCACCGTTAAGATAGATCAACATCCCCATCTCATGCCACTCCTTCCAAAGTTATCTTAAATTTGTAAAAACTAAAAACCTCTCGTTGGTCCCCTATTTCAGGGACGAGAGGTTTGTTCCCGCGGTACCACCCTGTTTGCCTTCTATACAGCCACTTCGGTCGGCATATTAATGCCGGACATTTGATAACGGACCTGTCTGATCCGGCAGAACCTACTCGGTTTAACGCTGTTCAGCCCTGCAGCTCCGGGATGATCACCACATATCGTATTGGTGCCGGTTTTCAGCCATCCCGACTCTCTGTTGACCAAGGGACCATATGTGTCCTTCCCCATCATTGCTGTTGGTGATAAATTCGAATTTTGTTTTATAGTATAGGAAATATCGCGACAGGTGTCAACAGTTAGTTTTAAAGCCTTCTTTCTGCTTTTTTTAGCCATGAACACATTATGTCTCCTGGTGGTACGTCTTTAGTGGTGGTTAAGTTAGACCCCCACTTTCCTCATATATTCTTTTAAATTGAGATTGTTCTTACCCCAGGGATTCCGCCCCTTCTCCTGACGGCTCATCTGTTTAAACATCTCCCACAACAGCCGCCGTCCCTCTATACTCTGCCGGGCCTGGGCCGGAGACATACCCTGTAACGGCTTGAGCTTGGAACGGTACCACTTCTCCAGATAGGCTTTTTTCAGCTCTCCCTCCAGCTCCGGGTGATGTTCCTTCACCTCAGGAGTCAGATTATCGAAAATTCCATTAAACCTTACTTCGATCCCTTCAAATTCCAAACAGTGTCTGATATCCTGCTCGAACTGCTCTCTTATGACTCGACTATCCCGCTCTCCAAACGCCGAAACTGTAACCCGGTTACAACCCAGTACATACTCAGCCAGCAGCTCTGGAGAAGCTTGTTCGCCTACTTTGCGGTATTGGTAATAGACCTGATGATTATCATCTAACTGGTACCCCACGGCTTCCAGGCTCTGCAGCTTCTTCATAACCCGTTCCTGATCCAACACCGTATAGCGAGCAGAGAAGACCCTCATCCCGTCCTCGTGAAAGCTCTCTTCCCGGCCTACCAGAACATCCTCGAAGCTGACGTAATGTCCGGATAAATACCTGTAAGCAGTTAAGGCACTTACTTCATGTTCACCAATTCTGGTGGTATTATAGTCACGCATAACCATCTCGCCCAAGAACTCCCGGGCTTCCTGGCTTTTGGTTATAACCACCAGTTCATCCCCGTTAATGATCAGGTCAGCCATGATGCCGGTGAGAAATAGAACTCCCCGATCTAAATTCTCCTCGGACTGAGAGATGCGGAGATGTACCCCATAGGGAAGTTCATTAACCTCGCGAATATTGTCCAAATCCTCCAGGCTGTTAACCAGAGCTTCAACATCCATAATCGCATAGACATCACAGTAAACCTTGATGACCAGGGAGCTATCGGCCAGCGAATCGTTGACACGCTGGTAAGTGTCCCGAGATAGGTCAATAATTAACCACCGTTCTCCCTCTCTTTGCATATAGAACGAAAACTCACTGTGGTACAGCTCTTCATTTTCCAGACTTACTGCCTGGGCCTGAACATAAGCATACTTATCACCAGTACAGCTCTTATTAACCCTGCCCTCAATAAGTAAACCATCGGGGTTCAACAACCGGTACAAACGTTTTATAAAGTCTGGTTCACAGCATCTTGCATGGCTCAACATGGAGGTTATATAAGAAATATCCCGATGACGCAGGGCCAGGAAAAGACTGTTAACCTGCTGCCAGGGACACAGAGGACTGGATATACGAAACATTAAATCCCTCTGCTGTTTTTCGGTCAGGTTATCAGGCATATCCAGGTACTTTTGGAACAAAAACCTGCCCCGCCCGGGTCTGGTCATGTGCTGAATATTTAAATCATACGCCTGCTGTAACAACAACGCTGCTTCATGCAGGGAAATCCTCATCAGATCAGTGGCTGTACCCCGTTCCCTTTCGTATTCAGCGATCGGCATCTCGCAAATTACAAAAGAACTCTGAATTCCATCGGCATCAAAAGAAAGAAAAAAACATTCAACATCCAGAGATCCAAATTCATTGGTCCAGGCCACATCGATGGTTACCTGTCCAGTATGCCGAGTTCTGGTAGCAAACGCCCGATAGAATTCACCCTGGCAGAATACCGGGGGCTCAATATGCAAACCCGCCATCTGAAATTTCTCCAGGGCCCGATCCACTGAAGCCTGTAGTTCTTTACCGTACTCCTCCTTGAGGAGATAAAAGAACATCCCCAATTCCTCTTCATAAAATGCAGATAAACTATCAACCACCAGCGGACGCAGTTCGGCAGGAATTTCCTCCATTATTTCCAGGGCAAATAACCTGCCTTCATTGTTATCCATAAGATTAATAATATCCTCGGATAGGCTTCTAACCAGAAACCGAGGGAAAAATCTCTTTCGTCTTTTTTCTGCCATTCGTGGTTCTCCATTTCTAGATTTACAGGCCTTCCGGCCATACTATCTATGACTAATTTAACATGTAATGTAGTCAGTAGCAAACCAGTTAACCAGAAAACTCGTGGGCTTTATTTTCCTGGCCATAACACAAAAATCATGTGAAAATACAGGTGATGCCAAAATTATATCTTTGCAAGCAGGATTTGGCTTTTGTTCCGAAGAATTGACATAATAATTGAATAATCGACTTTATGGGGAGGAACCATGCGAAGAATCAGAACTACTATGCTGCAGCCTGGAATGAAAACAGCCCGTAATATATATGCCGATGATGGTACCATCCTGCTGGGTGCTGGCATGGCCCTTACTGAATACTTTATTTATCGTCTGGACGAACTGGGTATAGCTTCGGTTTATATTCAGGACGATGTTTTTAACTCTTTGGGAGAAATACCCGATGTTATCCCCGAAGAAGTACGGATACGGACGGTACAGGAAGTAAAGGAAACCTTCCATGCACTGGAGTCCAGCCGCAGTATCAATGTCTACAAAGTCAAAGACGCAGTTGAAAACATTCTGGACGAACTGTTGGCCAACCACGATATACTCGTCAACCTGAGTGATATGCGTTCTTATGATAATTATACTTACTACCATTCAGTTAATGTTTGCGTTTTGTCCCTGCTCACCGGTATCACGCTGGGGTTTAATCACCCGGATCTAAAAGAATTGGGTATTGGTGCTCTGATGCACGATATAGGTAAAACTCAGATCGACAAAGAAGTACTCAACAAATCCGGACAGCTTTCCCCGGCCGAGTACCGGGAAATTCAGCAACATGCTGTATACGGCTACCAGATCCTGCGCTCCTACGATGATATCCCCCTGCTATCGGCTCATATAGCCCTGCAGCACCACGAACACTGGGATGGCCAGGGCTATCCCCGCAATTTGAAGGGGGACGAGATCCACAGATACGCCCGTATTGTAGCGGTAACCGATGTTTATGATGCACTGTTATCGGACCGCCCTTACCGTACTGCTTACTCGGTGAACCAGGCTATCACTATTCTAGGCCGTATGGCTAAAACTCATTTCGAATCCCGCTCCCTTACCGCCTTCGTCTCCAACATCGCTATTTATCCCATTGGCAGTGTAGTGTCCTTAAATACCGGTGAAACCGGGATGGTGGTAGATGGCAACTATGAGACCCCTACCCGCCCCATTGTCAGAGTTATGTTTGACCGCCATCAGCGTAAACTCACCCCACCCCACGAAGTGGACTTGTCCACCTTTCGTACCATCTACATCGCTCGCGTTTTAAGCGAAAAAGACATCTCCCGCCTTAAAAATTCAAATTAGGTATCCATATTCTGGATGAATAAAATCCTGGCCATCTCAAAGATTAAGGTTAGAGGTGGTCTATTTGACGGCAAAGCTGATTGCAGTACTTATTGCTCTATCTATCGCCGGTGCCATGCTGTATATCCTGTTCTTTAAAGTCCTTCCCACGCTCACGAATCGCCGGTAAAATCGATGTGGTTAAAATACCCTCCACCAGACCCGACATTTGGCAAAATACGTGGCGCCAATTCAGTATAAACTATGCTCACAAAGGAGGGATAGCTAACATGTTCAGGCGTTACCCAGAAGAAAACCAGAGTCGGCCGGCCTGGAAGTTCGAATACCTGGCAGTCCCTATCGCCTTTATCAATGGGTTGTTCTTCGGCGGCTATATGCTGCGAAAAATGCGGCAGTACGTGGAAAAGGGGCCCACGGATTAGACCTGCCTGGCGATCCGAATGTACAAAATTAATATTCCGTTCAAGAAACCACGGGGAGGACCTCACACTTTTCTGAGGTTCTCTTGTGGTAATTCCATATTAAAATTCGTGATCATTGTCTTCCTAAGTCGCTCGACTCGGTTAAGACTCTTCTGGTGAGGGTTATTTTGTGTCTTCAGCGTTTTCATAATATTCTGTGTTATCTCGTCCATTATCTTCAGGTTGTTTACCGTCCTCTGCTATACGGTAAGAGCAACGATGGTTCAGGGGACAGTCAGAACAGAGCGGATTTCGAGCCCGGCAAATGTCTTTACCCAGAGCTACGATCAGAGCATGGTACTCATTAAACAGATCAGTATCAGCCGGCAGATGGTTAGTGAAAAGCGCCTGCATCTCATCGTAACTGACTTTTTCCTCCACATATCCCAGCCGTGAAAAGATCCTTCGCGTATAAGCGTCGACCACAAAAACCGGTCGGTCCGCTGCATATAGCAAGATGCTGTCCGCTGTCTCCTTCCCAATACCTTTTGACTTCAATAATAGCCTGCGTAACTCATCCGTCTCCAGGGCCAATAACTTGTCCATTTCACCGCTAAATTCCTCTTCAACCATTATCATAAAACCTTTGAGGCGCGTAGCCTTCTGGTTGTAATATCGGGTAGGTATAATAAGTTCTGCCAGTTCTTCCCTCGGCACTTGTACCAGACCTGCTACCGATAACAAGTCTTTCCCCTGGAGGTTATTAATCGCCTTTTCTACATTATTCCACGCCACATTTTGAGTCAGGATAGCCCCCACCACTACCTCTAACGGCGTCTCCCCCGGCCACCAATGCTGAGGCCCAAAATGTTCGAGCAGGTCATCAAAAATCTCCCTCAGTTCCTGGTGCAGCAGAGTTTCCAATCTAAAATCCTCCCCAGGCCAAATAATGAAGAAATCGGGCACTCATCGAGTAAATCAGGCTCTACTGGTTTCAAGAAGCCAAAACAAAAACCCCGTAATATCGGGGTTCAGACTGATCTTAACTGGAGCCGGCGATCGGATTTGAACCGATGACCTGTCGATTACGAATCGACTGCTCTGCCACTGAGCCACGCCGGCCAATAAAACTATTCATTACGAATGACATGTTAACAAGATAGGGAGCTTTTTGTCAACCCGAGCGTTCCCTAAACTCGAATTGACAATACTCTTCAAATCATTTAATTTTTTTTCCGCTTTTTTCTACTATTAACTCATCCCAACGCAGGACGTTTCTACCTCCACTATATAATCCTACCGCTGATAACCCGATAATGACACCCCTCAGCACCGCCATCGGCAGCGGCTCATGAGGGGCACTTATATACAACCCCATGACAACTCCCAACAATACGGCTAAAATCGGACAAAACCGCTTCTGCAAGCCGGCCAACTTGGCCATCTCTACCAGCCCATTGATCACCGGTATGGCAATTACGTCATAAAATCCATTGTTCAACCCGGCTCTCCCTCCCCCGGTTTTAACTACATAATTAATATGCACCCGGGGAAGACAATATGGATCGTTTTATAGCAGACCTCCATGATACCGAAGGTCACCAATAGCATGAAAATAGCACATTTATGGAGTGTGGTTAACCCGCTAGCTCCCCAATAAGTCCAGGGAATGTCCCCGGCCCGGACTTATTTTTTTAGTTTCATCTGCGTACGGTTTTAACCGTTCCTTTGCCCATACTGCTATTCTAGATCCAGGTAAGCTCGATAATGAGCCAGTTCCATCTCCTTTAGTTCCGTAATCCGCTCAGTGGCAAATTCTATGATCTCTTGATCCTGGCCCTGCAATTGCTCCCGAACCAGCTCTGCCCATGGTATGAGCTCGATGCGCTCTATGGCCTCAGCCAGCGGCAGAGTGGCAAAAAAGGCATTACAAGTGTTCATCATCTGCCCGAAGAAAGTCGCTACCCATTCCTCGATGTCTTCCATATCATTTTCCAGGCTGTTAAACCTTATAGTACCGAACAAATACCGCCACCTCCCCGACCGTTCCACTTTTCATAGAAAAATACCTGCCAGGTTTCCTGTTTCAAGCAATTCACCGTTGATTCTACTGCAAAAACCCCTATTCAAATGAAAACCGCTCCCGAACTCCCCGACTGCAACACATCGGCTTGCTTCGCAGGCCGCCAGATTATTATATTTCTTTCAGAGTTATTCTATATTTTTAGTATTATCCGCATCCATCTGCGTCTAATTTTTATAGCATAGTTATATTTTACCACAAGTCATATGGTCCGTCTCTCATATCCCCTTGGAAATAAACAAGACTCCCAACGGCTTGGCCCGGACCAGCTTTTCTCCGCGGCCACCCGGTGATTCTGTGCCACCCGCAGGTGGATGATACTTCGGTGCTTAAAAATCAATGTCCGGTGCTTTTAATCCCCGGAATGAATTCCGTGGTTTTCTCACGCCGGGATTATAACACCTTTTTTAACAGTTCTGCCAACCGGGGAGCCCCGCTCTCCTCCAGGTCATACTTGACCCTTACCGCCGGTTTTTCCAGGGACATGACCCGACGCAGGTCAATAGGGGTACCGATTACTACCAGCTCAGCCGGCGAGCTGTTGATGGTCTTCTCCAGTTCTTCCATCTGGACTTTTCCGTACCCCATAGCAGGTAACAGATTGGATAGATGTTCGAACCTGGCAAAAGTGTCCTTTATAGAGCCCACGGCATAAGGACGCGGATCGAGCAGTTCTGCCGCCCCCCATTGTTTGGCTGCCAGTACCCCAGCACCATAGGCCATTGAACCATGGGTAAGGGTCGGCCCATCTTCTACTACCAGAACTTTTTTCCCTTTTATAGCTTCCGGATTATCTACCGTAATAGGAGAATTGGCCAATATAATGGCAGCCCCCGGATTAACCGCCGAGACCACAGCTTTTACGGCTTCTACCGCAGCAGGTTCCGCAGAATCGACCTTGTTTATGATAGCAATATCCGCCATACGCAGGTTAGTCTCACCCGGATGGTATGAGGTTTCGTGCCCGGGACGATGCGGATCCACCACCACTATGTTGATATCCGGCACATAGAACGAAAAGTCGTTATTTCCTCCATCCCAAAGGATAATATCTGCCTCTTCCTCTGCCTGGCGTAATATGGCCTCATAATCGACCCCGGCATACACCACTATCCCGCTATCGATATGAGGTTCATACTCCTCCCTTTCTTCGATGGTGCAGTTATGACGATCCAGATCCTCATAGCTGGCAAAACGCTGAACTACCTGTTCTTCCAGCTTCCCGTAAGGCATGGGATGTCTGATTACGGCTACTTTCTTGCCAGCCTCACTGAGAATACGGGAGACATACCTGGTGGTCTGACTTTTACCGCTGCCCGTCCTTACTGCGGTAACTGCTACCACTTTTCGTTGGGATTTTATCATAGTAGTCTCCGGTCCCATCAGCCGAAAATCTGCTCCACAGGCCAGCACCAGTGAAGCCTGGTGCATCACATATTCGTGAGAAACATCACTATAGGCAAATATCACCTGGTTTACCCGATGCTCCTTGATAAGGCGGGGTAGTTCCTCTTCTGCATAAATGGGAATACCATCTGGATAACTTTCTCCGGCCAGTTTAGATGGGTATACCCTCCCCTCAATATCCGGAATTTGGGTAGCGGTAAAGGCTACCACCTGATAGGCAGGGTTATTACGAAAATAGGTGTTAAAGTTGTGAAAATCTCTCCCCGCAGCTCCCATGATTATAATCCGGTTTTTCTCCATACCACTTTCGCCTCCTGTAAAGATTACCGGTGCTAACCGGTAGTTTGACTGGTCTCCCATGACATCACCTGAATATCGTTCCGCTCTCTCCATCCCAGCCGGCGATAAAACTCTATGGCTTGATGATTGTGACTAAAAACGAACAGGTGTATTTTCTGTGCCCCCAGGTTTTCTAGCTCGGTTATTACTTTCTCCAGTAAAGCCTGTCCATAACCCTGACCCTGGTACTGCGGATGTACCGCCAGATGGTATATATACCCCCGCCTCCCGTCAAAACCGGCCATTACCGTACCAGCCAGCATCCCATTTTCCCTCATTACCAAACAGGTGCCAGGATTCCGGGCTATAAACATCTCCAGGGCTCGCCGGTCGTCACCACGCCCTAAACCGATTCCGGGAATGGAACTCCAGAAATCCAACAGGGCTCCGACATCCTCTATCCGGGCTGATTTAATTTGCTCCTCCCGACTCGTGGCCGTTTACCTCCTTCAGGTGCCCCGCGCTACTGCATGAGCAGGGCCATTATCGCCTTCTGAGCATGCAAACGATTTTCCGCTTCATCAAATACCACCGAGTGCCTACCATCCATAACCTCATCGGTTATTTCTCGCCCTCTTTTAGCCGGCAGGCAGTGCATAACGATAACATCGGGCCGGGCCGCAGCTACCAGTTTGCTGTTCACCTGATATCTGGCAAAATGTTTTTCCTTTTCTGCCGCATCCTTTTCCTGCCCCATGCTGGCCCATACATCGGTATAAATTAAGTCAGCCTCTGCCACCGCTGCCCATGGATCTTCTATCACTTCCAGCCTGGCCCCGGTAGCCTGGGCTTCCTGGCGCGCCCGGGACAGTATGGATTCCTCAGGTTCGAAACCCGGAGGACAGGCAACCGTCACATGCATCCCTACCCGGGCTCCACCCTCCAGCAAAGAGTGACACATATTATTGCCATCGCCAATGTAAGCACACTTCAAACCCGAGAGTCCTCCTTTGTATTCCAGAGCAGTCAAGAGGTCCCCCATTACCTGACAGGGGTGCATAAGATCGGTTAGTCCATTGATAACCGGAATACTGGCATAATGAGCCAGTTCCAACACCTCTTCATGGTCAAAGGTACGGATCATTATTCCATCCAGGTAGCGGGATAAGGTCAGGGCAGTGTCTTTAATAGTCTCCCCTCTTCCCATTTGCAAATCGGAAGGACTTAAAAACAGGCCGTATCCTCCCAGGTAATAGATACCGGTTTCAAATGATACCCGGGTGCGGGTCGATGGTTTCTGAAAGATCATACCCAGGGTTTTACCGGCCAGCAAATGATGGGGAATACGTTCGTGCTGCAGCTTTTTTAGCTGCCGGGCTACATCAAATATTTCAAAAATCTCCTCGGTAGTGTAATCACTAATAGCGATAAAATCGCGGCCCTTGAAAGACGGATTCAGTTTCACTTGCATTTCCTTACCTCTTTTCAACTTATTCAGATAGATTTGAACGCTGAAAGGCGCAGAATTTTATAAAACATTAAAATAATGAGCAGGTACGAGACATTTTAATGCTGATTCCTGGCTCAAGGCCGATAGAATAAGAGGTTCACAGCAGGAATTGTTTAATCTGCGTCCAACAGCGTTTATCTGCGATTTCAATCTTCATGCTGCCTGTTATGATACCGTCCACTCATCTAAAGCCTTACTTAACCGCTCCAGCCCGGAATCAATTTCTTCCCGGGATACCGTAAGCGGAGGCAGGAACCTCAATACTCGGGGGCCGGCTGCAATCAGCAGCAATCCCCGATGTCTGCATAGTTCCACCAGCGGCATGATATCGCGAGTGAACTCCACTCCCAGCATTAACCCCATCCCTCTCACCTGAACCACATCCTGGCGCTCACGAGCCAATTCTAGCAGATGATTCTTGAGGTAATCCCCTATATCATTAACATGCTGTAAAAATCCGGGCTCCACCATAACATCTACCACCCGATTGGACACCGCACAGGCCAGAGGATTACCACCAAAAGTCGAAGCGTGATCCCCCGGGATAAAAGCATCGGCCACTTCTTCTCGAGCCAGCAGAGCACCAATGGGAAATCCGCCACCCAAAGCCTTGGCCAGAGCTACCACATCCGGCTGGATACCGTAATGCTGGTAGGCAAACATCTGACCGGTTCGTCCCATTCCACACTGCACCTCATCCAAAACCAGAAGCAGTCCCTGGCGGTCACACAACTCTCTCAGACCTTGCAAGAACTCAGGAGCAGCTGGATGTACTCCACCTTCCCCCTGCATCGGTTCCACCATTATGGCTCCGGTCCGGTCATTAATCAGTTCACGTACTGACTCCAGGTCATTAAAATCAGCATAGACAAAACCTGGTACCAGAGGAGTGAATCCCTGGTGGTATTTTTCCTGACCAGTCGCGGTCAAGGCAGCCAGGGTACGACCATGAAAAGAATTGCGGAACACAATGATCTCACAGCCAGGCTTATCCCGTAAACTCCAATACTTTCTTACCAATTTGATGGCCGCTTCATTGGCTTCCGCCCCACTATTGGCAAAAAACGCCTTATCCAACCCCGACTCCCGGCATAACTTTTCCGCCAGTTCCACCTGAGGTTGAATCCAATATAAATTGGAACAATGCCAGAGGGTCTGAGCCTGTTGATACAGGGCATCAACCAGTCCTGAATCCGCATGTCCCAGGCTGCAAACAGCAATACCACTGATAAAATCCAGATACTCTTTACCATCCGCATCCCAAACCCTGACCCCCTCGCCCCTTACCACAGAAATAGGGAACCGGCCATAGGTATTCATTATATATTGTTGCCCTTTTTTTATTATAGTTTCGTTATTTATCTCCCTTACCCCCTATCCATTTACAACCATACTTCCAATTCCTTCATCCGTGAAGATCTCTAATAATATAGAATGAGGAATCCGCCCATCCAGGATATGCGTCCGGTTTACCCCGCCCTGGAGAGCTTCTACACAGCACTCCACCTTGGGGATCATGCCTCCACTAATGATTCCACAATCAATGTAAGACTCTACCTCAGATGCCCGTAACCGGGAAATGCGAGAAGATACATCATCGGGAACAGCTAAAATCCCGGGAACATCAGTCAACAGCACCAATTTATCAGCCTTTAGTGCAGTAGCAAGAGCACTGGCTACATGATCAGCGTTGATATTAAAACTCTGCCCATGGTTACCGGCTCCGATAGGACTAATAACCGGAATGTAGCCCTTTTCAGTGATAGTCTCCAGTACTCCGGTATTGATCTCCCGAACCTGACCTACAAAACCGAGGTGTTCCTTACCCGACATATGATCCGCCCGGATGAGCATACCATCCTTACCGGAAAGTCCTACCGCCAATCCTCCCATGTCGTTCAACCCGGCTACGATGTCCTTGTTTATTTTGCCCACCAGAACCATTTCCACTACTTCCATGGTCTCTTCATCAGTGATGCGCAGGCCATCGACAAAACGGGTTGAAATCCCCAGCCTTTTCAGCATCCTGGTAATGTTAGGTCCACCACCGTGTACTACGATGGGATGCATACCAACATAACGCATTAATACTATGTCTTCCATAACCGCCTTCCGTAGTCGACAATCGGCCATAGCACTGCCTCCGTATTTGACGACCACGGTTCTACCATAAAAGTCCCTTATGTAAGGCAGAGCCTCCACCAGTATGGCTGCCTTTTCGCATGGAGTTGTCACCAGGTCTCCCCCTTTTTATTTTCCATCAAGTCCTGTAGCTGGCATTGATATTGATGTAGTCGTGAGTCAAGTCACACCCCCAGGCGGTAGCTGCACAGGTACCCTGCTTCATATCCAGTCGGATACACACGGTATCCTGCTGTAAAGTCTGGCGGGCCTTTTCCTCATCAAAATCTACACCCATTCCATTACTGGCCACCTGCACTTCACCCAGGTATATATCCACCAAATTCGGATCAAATTCGGCTCCCGCGTAACCAGCAGCACAGATGATCCTGCCCCAGTTAGCATCTTGTCCAAACACCGCGGCTTTGGTCAAATTAGACCCGGTAATGGAACGCGCTATCTGCCGGGCTGCATGCTGGGAACCGGCGTTAACTATTTCCACCTGTATCAACCGGGTAGCACCTTCACCATCCCCGGCTATACTCCTGGCTAACTCAACATTTACATAGTCCAGTGCCGCTTTGAAATCCCTATAGGAACGAGAACTGATGTTGTCGATAAGTGAATTTCCCGCCAAACCATTGGCCAGAACCACCACCATATCGTTGGTTGAGGTATCCCGATCTACGCTTATCATGTTGTAAGAAATGTCCACCGAGTCCCGCAGGGCCTGGCCCAAACACTCGTTGCTTATATTGACATCAGTGGTTATAAAACCCAACATGGTGGCCATATTCGGGTGGATCATGCCCGAGCCTTTGGCCATCGCCCCAATTCGAACCGGCTTACCGTCTATCCGCACCTGTACCGCTATCTCCTTGGGCACGGTATCGGTAGTCATTATCGCCCGAGCCGCAGAATGGCCTCCGCCTACACTGAGACCCCGGCAAGCCTCTTTAATGCCAGCCTGCACCCGTTCCATGGGCATCGGCACTCCGATTACCCCGGTCGAGGCCACAATAACTTCTTCCGCATCAATATGCAGCACCTCTGCTGCGGTCTGAGCCATAACCCGAGCATCAACCTCACCCTGAAGACCTGTACAAGCATTGGCATTGCCGCTATTTACAACTACTGCCCTGGCAGCACCCCTGGCTGCTACTTCCTTACTATATTTGACACAAGCCGCCTGAACCCGATTAGTAGTAAAAACCGCCTCGGCCTTACACTCCCGGGCCGCCAGAATAACGGCCAGATCCTCCCGATCCGGTTTTTTTATCGCCGCCGCCACCCCCTGGGCTAAAAAACCCAGGGGAGCAGTTATCCCTTGGTTGAGTACCTGCACCTGACATCTCCTCCACTAACAATATTTAAATTAACTTACTCACCAACGATATCATGAACATCTGCGATAGAAATTGAAACCGCAGATGAACGCTGATAGACGTAGATAATACTAGAAATATAAAATAAATCTTAGCAGGGAGTGTGAAGCCCAATCACACTCCACAAATATACAGTTTTCATGTCTCCAATGGTGATACCTCCGGCATCATAGACGTCTTATGGAAATACGGGACCCATCCTCAGTGCCTCGGTTTCTTCCCAGCCAAACATAATATTCAGATTCTGTACCGCCTGGCCGGAAGCACCTTTGGTAAGGTTATCCAACGCTGACATCACAATCACTCGTCCCTGCTCCTCATCAACAAAGGTACCAATGTCCACAAAGTTACTGCCATAGACCCACCGTGTGTGAGGATATACCCCGGCAGGAAGCAGCCTGATGAAAAATTCACCTGCATACAGGTCTTCGAATGCCTGGCTCACCTCCGCTGCACCTACCCCGGGAATCAGCCGGGCATAGGCCGTGGTCAATATGCCCCTGCTCATCGGAATCAGGTGGGGGATAAAGGTTATCTGTACCGGTCCGCCCGCGGCCGCGCCCAACTCCTGAGCTATTTCCGGAGCATGGCGATGAGTACCTACCCCATATGGATGAACTCCCTCATTAACTTCGCAGAAGTGACTGGTCAGTCTCAGGCCCCGGCCGGCTCCCGACACTCCGCTCTTAGAATCAATCACGATACCGGTAGTCTCTATTAAGCCCGCTTTCAGCAACGGAACCAGGGCCAATATCGCTCCGGTGGGAAAACATCCGGGATTCGCCACCACCTGCGCTCCCGCCACCTGCGAACGATAGAGCTCTGGTAGGCCGTAAACAGCCGTCTCTAACATCTCTGGCGCCTCATGGGCCAGTTCATAGTACTTCTCATAAACCAGGGCATCCTTCAGCCGGAAATCTGCCCCCAGATCAATGCACCGCACCCCTGCCTCCGTCAATTCCTTAACATAGGGAACTGACAACCCGTGGGGCAGAGCCAGAAAGACCGCCTGGCACTCGCGCTTGAGAGCTTCCAGATCAGTCCGCTCACAGGTCAAACTGGCTAACCGTTCCAGACTGGGATAGACTTCAGTAATATCTTTCCCAATATTCTCAGTGGAAAATATCTTCACCGCTCTGACATGTTCGTGATTACCCAATATGCGGAGCAGGTCCGCTGCCGTATAACCGTCTCCAATTATCCCAACCGGTACCATATAAAAACCTCCCGACCGTATTATTATCCTTGCTATGAAAAAAAACTTTGAAACCGCAGATACACGCCGATGAACTCAGATGACAAAAATAACAAAATAACTTTATACGGAAGTGTGGTAACCCGGCGAAGCGACATACGAAGCCGACGATGTTTCGGCAAGTGCCGGGCGTATCGAAGGCGAAGCCTGAGCGCCGGCCGAAGGCGACGTCGCAGTACACAGCGAAACTGAGGGCTGTGAAGCGGAGCGAGAAACAGGACGTTTCGAGCACCGAAGGCTGAGTGCATGGACGCC
>JAAZLJ010000199.1 GCA_012799365.1 Syntrophomonadaceae bacterium
CCGTCCGCGGCCGTCTCTTTTAGCCTTTCTGCTATTTCCTTCTTCTTTTCCATGCCTGTCCTCTCCCCTCATAAAAAAATAAGACACCCTGAAAAGAGCGTCATCCTGGACATCAAGAGCTCCTTTCCACCGGAGAGGCCGGCCTGTTTCCAGGCGAACCCTAACGTTTGGCTACCATAGCTTAACCACTGCCTTAGGTATACCAAATCGGAGTCTCTACTATCGTTTTCTGCATTATACTACATTTATCAGCACCATATCAAACACCTATCTTTTCCTTATCACCGGTTCTTTTGACCTGACAGAGCTCATACTCCCTATCCAGCATATCAGCTCACGTATAACTAAATCCGGACGATAGTTGGGCCTCAACCTATTCGCTCTTTGCCAGAATACTTCTTCACATTTTCTTAACATTAGCTTCAAATTACCTGGAAATCCCCAGGGCATAATAACTAATAGAAAGAAATGAAAGGAGGTGACAATCGATGCTCCGCAATAAAAAGTATAACAAGCTGATTATTGCCGCGGTTCTCGTGGTTGGTTTGGCCCTGCTGGCCGGTACCGTGCCGGTAGTTGCTGCCGATACCACCTCTGCAAAACCTGGTTCCGGCCTGGCTATCGGACGAAACGGCGGAAGTATGGCAGACATAGTGTGTGATATACTGGGCATCTCGCGGCAGGACCTGGCCACCGAGCGACGGGCGGGCAAATCACTGACAGAAGTAGCGGCTGCTCATAACGTAAGTCAGGATAAACTGACAGCAGCTGTTATGGAAAAGAAACAGGAACGCCTGCAAGAAGCCCTGAAAGACAACAAGATTACTCAGGAGCAATATGACAACTGCCTGCAAAACATGAAGGAAAGAACCACCAAGAACCTCACCCGTACCACAACCGGCCCCAATGGTAACGGTTACGGCAAAGCGCGGAACGGCGCTCGAGCCCAGAACCCGGGAACCGGGAACGGAAACGGCCCCGGAATATGCGGGAACTGCCGCTGCCGGTAGTTTCACCATACCGCTACCAGGGTCCAGCCTTAGAACGGCTGGACCCTGCGGCGTTACATACCCGCCTGGTGTTGAAAATATGGAACCAGCACAGCAAATATGATAGTTTAAATACGGGGTGATAGCTCTGGCCAGAAAAATACTGGTGGTTGACGATGAAACCAAAATACTGCAGATGATCGCTGATTTCCTGACCAATGAAGGCTTTCAGGTGCTTATGGCAGTAGACGGACAGGAAGCCCTGAGAATAGTAGAGATGGAATCACCGGATTTGATGGTACTGGATATAATGCTGCCGGAACAGAGTGGATGGGAAGTATGCCGCCAGGTGCGGATAAACTCCGACCTGCCCATTATCATGCTCACCGCCAGAAGTGACGAAATCGATAAGCTCCTGGGCCTGGAACTGGGAGCAGATGACTACATCACCAAACCGTTCAGCCTCCGGGAACTAACCGCCCGTATTCGGGCCGTATTAAGAAGGTATGAAAAAAAGGAACCCGATGGATCGGAACAGCTAAAATTCGGATCACTGGTCCTGGATGCCGCCCGTTTTGAAGCCTGGTTGGACGGACGACCGCTCTCCTTGACCCCGACCGAATTCAAGATAATTTATTTATTGGCTGAGAACCCGGGCCAGGTCTTCAGCCGCCTGCAGATCCTGGAGAAGGTGTACGGTGAAGCCTACGAAGGGTATGAACGCTCTATTGACACCCATGTAAGCAATATCCGCAAGAAGATCGAACCCGATACCTCTCATTCCACCTATATCGGTACCGTTTACGGAATAGGCTATAAATTCATCGGAACGAGGGAGTAACCGTGAAACGTAACTCCATACAAAGCAAAATGGTGGTTCTTCTGGTAACGGTAGCTCTGGTATCCACTCTGTTAACCACTACCGTAAGCCTGTATGTGGCCCG
>JAAZLJ010000236.1 GCA_012799365.1 Syntrophomonadaceae bacterium
AAACTTCTTACAGTATGCTTCCATTTAATATCTCTATTTCCCTCTCTTCCCCAATCATCCTGATACAAAACTGCATTTTCTGCAACAATTTTGTAAATCTCTCCTAAAACGTATATATCTTTTGGCACAATCAACTCTTTGTTTAGCAATACTTCCCCAATCCTTTGGTTTCTAGAACTTCCCACATGCTTACCCCCTTTTAATTCCTCTATTTGTGGCTGTTTTAACATGACATTTCACCTCCTTTCAAAAACAACTTACCACTTATAATCACACGCCTATGTTTCGGTCTAGTGAAATGCATAACGTCTTATGTTATATATCTATTTGCACTTTTTAGGTCTGCTAACTTCGCAATAGATCTCATCGCTTAAAAAAAACCTTGGTGCAACGCCTTGGTGTAACGTCTTATGTAAAATCGCAATGTCATATATTTTGTGCAACGTCATATCAGTTCGCCAACGCCTTCACTCTAGTATCGAATGTCTCCCCAAATTGCAGAGTGCCTATGGTCAGACTTTCAAGTCTTATAAATTGAATAACCCGCCAATTAAGGCGGGTTATTAAGGGACAGTTGAAAACTTGCTCTCGGTTTTGCAGGACTACTGTTCTGGCTCGACTACTTCATCGTCAGCAACCTCGGATTCGGCCTGTTCTTTAGATTTTAGTTCTCGATGGACAACCAGGGCCTGGTCATCTTTGACCAGCAGATTAGCATAATCCCCTGGGGCAAAATATTCTGTTAGATCCGGTTTCTGTCCAGGATTATTGATAAAGTTCATTCCAATTTGCACTGAACTATGTTCATTGACATGATAAGTCACTGTTTTCCCGATCTCACCGCCACCTTTATCTACTTTAATGGTAACCCTGTCTGGCTTAACGTCTGTTAATTCTCCCCTTCGGACCATCTCCTTCATCTCAGCATCTCGCTGTTCAGCTTCTTTTTGAGCCGCAATTTGGGGCGATTTCACATAATGGAACCAACCGCCTAAATACCCTAATCCAGCCCCAACAAAAAAACATATCAAACACAATGCAACTGTTTTTCTCAAAATCATTCCTCCTCTATAGCCACAGCAGTGGATTTACTCTTTACTCCAAGTAAGATTTGTTCAGGCAGAAAAGATTCTATTCGGGATTTGAGCCTGATGTCTTTAATAAAGACGTTATACTCATTTTTCATTTCTACCTCACTTTCCCAATTAGCCCGCTCAATAATTATATTCCCAGGCAAATTAGGAACAAATAATTTATTTGCCTCTCTATCTGCCTCCTCTTTATTTATTTCGGTTTCCCAACCTGTAATAATCTCATTAACAGCTGTAATGTCTCCTTTATCGTCCAATTCAGCTTCATATTCCTTTTGAGGAACAACCTCAGCAGTCATGGCCCCTGCCAACGATGCGGCATCTGCGGCTGTTTGTAAATCTGCCAAGATGGTAAGAACTTTACCTGTTTCCAATATCCAGACCGTAAATACTAACAGCATGGCCATAAAAATAATACCCCACATAGAGATTGAGCCATTTTGGTCTTTAATCAGGAGAACCACCTTCTATCCGAGGCTCTTTCTTAAATACCGCATCCCCCTTTATCTTGACAACATATTCATCGCCATGTAATTCTCCATATGGATCATCCCAATCACTGCTAACTTGATGTCCATCTTCTTCAAGTCGACTTTTGGTGCCCAGAATCTTTCTGAAATAAGGAGCCTCAATGGGAACCAAAACCTCTACCTCTGCCTGACAGTAATCACCTGTACTATCTGGAATAGGAATAGAACCGGAACTGCCCTGTCCTAGTTTTACGGTCTCCAGCTTTACGTTCCTATCCGGGCTATAATATCTATCGTTTACG
>JAAZLJ010000200.1 GCA_012799365.1 Syntrophomonadaceae bacterium
CCAATGAACCATCCAGATAATCATAAACATCCTCCAGCACGTCCAATTCCAAAATATTCTGCAGCCAGGGATTCCGAGCCTGATTGGCCATTTCCCGAATAGCAGGCAGCACTCCCAGAGAAGTCTTCAGGGCCAGCAGCTCACGGGGCTGAGCCAGACCACTTCCTACCCGTGCTACCAGTCTTTCCAGGTCATAAACGGAATCTAACTGCTGGCGCAGGCTTTCACGCAGCATCATAGAGGCCAGCAGTTCCTCTACCGCGTCCAGACGCTGATTGATGACCACCGGATCTACCAGGGGTTCTTCCAGCCAGGAGCGTAATAAACGCCGCCCCATAGGCGTCATACAACAATCTATAACTCCCAGCAGTGAGCCTTCACGTTTACCTTCCCGCATCGTACGGGTAAGCTCCAGGTCACGACGTGTGGTCAGATCCAGGCCCAGATAATCCCGGGCTGAATACCAACGAACTGGCTGCAAATGTTCCAGGTGGATTTTTTGCGTTGACTCAATAAAAGATAGAACCACACCCGCCGCAATAGTTCCAGCGCGGCTGGTTTCCATCCCCAGCTCATCCAGACCAGTAACCTGATAATAGTCTTTGAGCTTCTGTTCAGCATATTCATATCGGTAGTATTTGGGATCCACCTCGGTAATTACTACCTGCTGCATCTGCTGGCGGAATTCATGCACCACTGACTCGCCACTGCTCCAGGCTGGAATCAAACATTCGGAAGGGTCGAGACGGTAAAGCTCACTGCACAGCCAGGAACGGGCCTCGGGCCCGCCCATCTCCGTAGCCCGAAATTCGCCGGTAGAAACATCCACCGCCGCCAAACCCAGGCATTCTTCGCCCTCTACTACCGCCACCAAGTAGTTGTTGTGCCCCTCCTCCAGCATCAGGTTATCCAGCACCGTACCGGGAGTAATGACCTTGATCACTTCTCGCTTCACCAGGCCCCGGGCTTGTTTGGCGTCTTCTACCTGTTCACAGATGGCTACCCGGTAGCCTTTCTCAATCAGCTTGGCAATGTAAGTATCAGCAGAATGAAAAGGTACCCCACACATGGGCACCTTTCCCGCCGCCCCTCCATCCCGGGCCGTTAAAACTATCTCCAATTCCCGGGAGGCAGTACGAGCATCTTCGAAAAACATTTCATAAAAGTCGCCCAGGCGAAAAAAGAGGATAGCATCGGAATGCTGTTCTTTAATCGCCCGGTATTGTTCCATCATTGGTGTGTACCTGGTCACCCAAGGTCCTCCCCTGATAAGCTTTATAGTTTCAAACCCTTAGCCACAGCTGCCGCCACAGGAATCGCACCCATCAGAGCACATATTTCCGAATACAGCCTGGTTAATAGTGAAATAGACCGCCTGCATCAGGTGGTTAAACTGTTCTTCAGCCGCCACCAGTTCCTTGACAATATCATTGCTCAGCATGTTCTGTTCCAGGTTCTGCAGCTCCTGTCCTTCAGCTTCAGAAATAGCCAATCCCTGTTGATTCTTTTCCATCAAACGGTTACGGGTATTCTGAAACTCCAACACCATCTGCCGGGCCTCCAGGTTCTGCATGACTTGTTCCTGGGCGTTGCCCACTTCGGCCCGCTCTGGACTGGCAGCTATGGAGTTACCCAATTCCAATGCCATCCTGATAATTTCGTCCCGATTCAAAATAAAGTACCTCCTCACTTAAAATATACAACTACCTCAAGGCCCCTTCCCCCTTCGGCAGTTCTCCGTAAAGGGTAAAGGTCCTGGCCTCACGAACGACCACCTGCAGCAGTTTTCCTACCAGGTGTTTTCCTCCCTCAAATACTACTATGCGGTTGGTTCGGGTCCTGCCAGTGAGTCGTTCGGAATCGGTCTTGCTCTGACCCTCTACCAGCACCTCTACCGCTTGATTTTCCAGCTGACGATTGGCCTCCCGGGCAATCTGATACTGAACTTCATTCAATCGCAACAGCCGCTCTTTTTTAATCTCCAACGGTACCTGCTCTTTTAGATCCGCGGCCCGGGTACCGGTTCGAGGAGAATACATAAAAGTGAACGCACTATCAAACCGCACCTTTTCCACCATAGCCAGAGTTGCTCGAAAGTCCTCCTCTGACTCGCCGGGAAAACCGACTATGAGATCCGAGGTAATGGCCACTCCCGGAATGGTGGCCCGCATCTGTCTTACCAGCCGCAGGTATTCTTCACAGGTATAGCCCCGGTTCATGGCCTGTAGAATGCGATTGCTCCCGGCCTGTAAAGGAGCATGTACGTGTTCACAGACCCGGGAACAATCAGCAATAGCCTGAATAAGTTTGTCAGACAGATCCCGAGGATGGGAAGTGGTAAACCTTATGCGGTACAGGCCATCTATCTGATTAACCATGCGCAACAGGTCGGCAAAATCCAGCTTGGATTCCAGACCACGACCATAGGAATTAACATTCTGTCCCAGTAAAGTAACTTCTTTGACTCCCTGTTCTACCAGGCCTTCCACCTCGGCCAGAATATCATCTGGGTGCCTGCTTCTTTCCCGCCCCCGCGTATGAGGCACTATACAATAGCTGCAGAAATTATTGCATCCAAACATGATGTTGACAAAAGCGCTTATTCCTCCCGGGCGTCGCGCAGGTAGATTTTCCACAATCCCTCCGGCTTCGGCCCAAACATCTATAACCGGCCTTTCCAACCCGGCTTCAGCTTTTTCCAGGAGGTAGGGAAGCTCGTGCAGGTTATGAGTGCCGAAAACGACATCCACTATCCCCATTTTCTTCAGTTTGTCCCTGACTTCATCCAACTGGGCCATACAGCCTCCCAGGGCAATCAACATATCCGGTTTATCTTGTTTAAATCGTTTGAGCTCGCCCAGTTTCCCATAGACCTTGTTTTCCGCCGAGTGCCGGACACTGCAGGTGTTTAAAACTATCAGATCCGCTTCCTCAAAAGAGGAGGCTTCCTGGTATCCGCTTCTTTCCACCAACCCGGCAATGGTAGCGGTGTCCCTTTCATTCATCTGGCAGCCGTAAGTTAAGGTCAGGTATTTTTTTACAGCTTTTTCCTTCACTACCCCGTCTCCTGTCTCTGGTATATCGGTAGTTCAACGGCCAAATTATGGCCCTTCAGGATATCAACTCCTGTCTCTCCTATTCTACAACAAAAGAGAAGGAATCCAAAACTATAATAAAATACCAGCCGCAGGGACAGCCCCCGTGGCTGGTGTGAAAATAGTTTTGAAATCGCACATCACGCTGATGAACACAGATTAACCACGAAATAGATGCAGAATATACAGAATACTTATGGATACGCTGAAAAAACAAAAATAAATCTTAGAAGGAGTGTGGTAACGCGTTAATCTGCTCTGCGTCAAATTACAGCCGCCCTATTTTCGTTTGCGATCGAAAAAACGTAATACCTTGCGTACCGCTGGAATTGGTCGCGAGC
>JAAZLJ010000225.1 GCA_012799365.1 Syntrophomonadaceae bacterium
AAGCCATGGTCAACGATATCATCAATATACAAAACTGCCACCGGGGTACGGGTACGCCGGCCGACTATAGTTTTTTTTATCACCAGGCGGGGGGTACGCAGGTGGCGCCGGACCATGGCAATATTTGTATCCAGATTTTCAATAAAACCTTCCCGGGGGCCGCGTGTGGCCCTTTCAGATGGGGGTTCTTCAATAGAGCGAAGCTCACCACCGTGAATATCGATTATAACCGCTTCCTGTATGCTCTCAAAAATTAAGACCAACATACCATCGAATATGCTGTGGGTCATGACTGCGAAACTATCGGTTTTACGTAATTGCCCCACACTGATGGAGGTACGTACTATTAAATCCACCCGGTCAGTATTACTAAATTCACCAGATTCCCAACCTCCGCTGTGTATCATCAATGGTTTAAATACATGTTCATTTAATTTATCATCATCAACAACGGCATTAAAATAAAAGGCACAGGCCTGCAGTTTCATCTCACTATCCAGGTAAAAAGGCCGGGCAATCAGGTCATGGTTTTTGTCGACATAAGGGCGCAGCAAGGCCATCTTATCATCATAGCCCTGCGGGAGCGGGATATCCGGTATACCTTTGGTATCGTGACCCCCTTGAGGCTGGGCTTCCTTACCCCGGCGTGGAATTTTACGCATAATATTACTCCAGTTAAAAATTTAACAAATCAAAGTTTCTTATTCAGAGATTATCCGTATGATATACTGCATGTTCACGGAGGGTAAAACGTCCAGATGGCGTAGATAACGATTATGGATATATAGTGTGACACAACAAAAACGTCCCCTTGTGTCCAATCCGCCTTGATAATCTAAAGAAATTCGGGCATAATATCTTTAGATTAGATAAGGAGGCCGGTTTAATGCCAAACATTAAATCCAGTACGGACTTAAGGAACAACTACAATGAGATCTCAACATTCTGCCGTGAAAGCAGAGAGCCCGTTTTTATTACCAAAAATGGGCAGGGAGATTTGGCTGTTATGAGCATTGAGACCTACGAGATGCTTAACGGCAAACTTGAACTTTACCGTCTGCTTGATGAGGGCAGGGCAGCAGTAAAAGAGGGAAAAAAGCGCCCGCTGGAAGATGTAATGCAAGACATCAGGCAGGAAATAACTGATGGCAAATTATAGGGTTGACGTATCGGAACCTGCCGAAAAAGATCTACGTGACATTGTCCGATATATCTCTGCGCAAATATCAGCACCAATGACCGCATTGAAGATGATGGACAACGTTGAGAAAGCTATAATGGGTTTAGCAGTCATACCGCAAAAATGCCCTCTTGTGACTGATGAACGGCTTGCAATGATGGAATATCGAAAGCTATTCGTAAAGAATTATATTGTCTTTTTTACTATAGATGAAAAGTCAAAGGTTGTTGATGTTGAGAGAATCCTTTATGCAAGGCGCGACTGGCGTCATATCATTTGAGGTGTAAACATATTCTGAAGACAATGGACGAACTAGTAGGGTAGCCAGACTATCTACCATTTATTGATAAAAAGAATGGTTTTATATTGCCTGAGGAGCCGGTATTTAGGCCGTTATGCGTTATTTGTTAATCTTCACATAAAAGGCTCTTTTCCGGAACCTTTTTTCGCAGATTAAACAATCTGCAGACAAAATGAATGCTCAAGTAAAGCGCGAATAATTCCTAATTTATTTTAGCATTGAAAAGCGGTAGAATCTGGTGTGGGATGTGATAATCTTGCAGCAGATTTTTTTAACATCGGTTAGTCCGGCGGAATACGCGAGGCAAGTAGATTTTGAATTTCCGATTCCTGATACTTGTCCCAACCCAGAATGCTTGATGCTCATACCCCCTAAAAAACATGGCTTCTATGAGCGGAACTGCCTTGATTTCACCTATCGGGGTCGGATACTGATAAGACGCTATTACTGTCCCTACTGCGGTAAGACGGTTTCCTACTTGCCCTCCTTTTGTTTACCCTATTACCAGTATTCCCTGGCCGTGATTTACCTGGTTATCTGCAATCAAATTG
>JAAZLJ010000230.1 GCA_012799365.1 Syntrophomonadaceae bacterium
TCATCCCGGTATTTCGCATCCTGACCAGCGGCCTGGTTTAATAATTGCTCGGCACTGGCAGATTGACCCATCTTGTACAGGGCAGCTGCTTTCCAGGTGCTGGCTTCTGGAACCAGCGTACCCTCGGCTATCGCCTTATCCAGATAACCTATGGCCTCGGAGTATTCACCCCGGAGGAAAAGCGTCTGCCCCACTGCCAGCTCCAATCCGGCCGGCCGGGTTAATTGGCTGGTGAACCGGGGATACCTGGAATCCACTGCGGCTATCTTGTCATCGAGTCTCCGGGAGACCTGCTCGGCCTTTTCAAGATAGTCAGAAGCCTCCCGGGGATTGCCCTGTTCCAAATAGAATCCCGCCACGGCTGCATAACCCTGGGCTAAATTGGCATAGTTCATCGAGTCCATGGGATTAGCCTGCAGCGACATTTCCAGGAGCTGAACCTGACCCTGCCCATCTCCGGTAATTCCATAGACCTGGCGTAATTCCTGTAAGGTGCGAATATCATAGGGACGCAGGGATTGGGCCTTCCGAGCAGTGGCCAGAGCCAGACTCCGGTACTGGTCCGCTCCCGGGTAGTTATTCTGCTGCAGAACCTGATATTTGACTGCTTGAATGTTGGCCAGGCGGGCCTGACTGGCTCCGTCCCAGGGGTTCAATTCTACTGCACGTTCCAGACATTCTTCGGCCTGGTCGAGTTTCTTATCATTAATATAGGCGACCCCATCGTCACCCAGAGTACAGGCACGGGCGAAACAGGCTCCGGGAATTAGCAGAACCAGGATCAGGGACATAGCGGTTACCTGTATCCAGAGGGGTTCGGTCTTCGCTGCAGGTTCTTTCGTCGAGGTCGATATCCGGCAGCCGGCCGCATTCAGCCCCAGCAGTGACCACAGTATAAGAGCCATAGCGGCCAGGGACAGGTCAAAGTCGATGGCCGAGTGAGCCCCAAAGGCCAGTACCGCAGCAGCCACCCCCCAATTCGCTGCCCATTCATCCGACCGGGGTCGAGCCCGATAGAGACGGAAGAGATTATAGAGGAGCAGGGCCCACATGGCCAGAAAGGCCATAAAACCTATGGTGCCCGCTTCCACCCCTACCTGGAGAAAATGGTTATGAACTTCGGTGGTCCAGTAGGGAAAACCCAGGTACTGGTGGTAAAGGGCGTTCCAACCTCCAGCCCCGGTACCTACCAAAGGGTGGTCCTTAACAATCGCTAATGCCGTTCGGCTGAATTCCATACGTGATGCATAGCTGAAATCGCTGGTATCACCCAGGCCGGCAAAACGCTGTACCAGGGTGGTAGGCATTACCTCGGGCGAAACCCGGGCCGGTAACCCGCTCTGAACCATAAGGGCTATACCGCCAGCCAGGACCAGGGTGGCGGCCCCCACGGCTATCCAGGTTCCCTTGCGCTTATAGCAGAATTCAAGCCCTTGCCAGATGAGCTGGGCAATGATTACAATGATGGCTGCCAGGGCCAGGCTCTGAAAGGCAGGAGTATTCTCCCCGGCCTGAATAGCCGGCAGGAACTTGACCGTGGCAATAGCAGCGGCTCCCAGGGCCGCCAGCAGGCTGTACATGGATTTTACCCGGTAGATGCCGGGCATGCCCAGGAGCAGGAGCAAACCGCCCACAGCCAGGACGATCCAGCCGCCTTTAGAAACGGCAACAATAGCGATGAGCATCATGACAGTGGTACCCAGTCCATACAACAGTCTGAAGAAGAAGTTCCGCTCACGGATCCACAGGGTGATGCCGATGAGGCTCATGACCGCCATGTAAGTGGCTGTAGTATTCGGGTACTGCAGAGTGGACATGATGCGGCCGTTCTCAAAAGCACCCGGATAGCTGGAAAAGCCGGTGGCAGCCGCAATGCCGATGGCGGCTACCCCCAGAGCGCTGGCAAATAGTATACGCAGTATGGTGTCATAGGAACGATGATCCCGTACCACCTGGGTGACCATCCAGTAGACCATGAAGTAGTTCAAAGCTTTGAGGA
>JAAZLJ010000201.1 GCA_012799365.1 Syntrophomonadaceae bacterium
CAGGAAACTGAAGCCGAGGACCAGCCAAAATCGGTTAATTCGCAGAGACCCCGGGCAGAGAATGTACAGCCGGTACCTGTGGGCATGGATCCAACCCGTATCCTGCAGCCCATTGCTCAACTTAACCGTCGCATCCAGGACATCTCTCGAGTGATAGAGGATGTGGCCTCTTCCATGAGTAACATAATTGAAGCGACGGGCAGGCTGCGTGATGGTAGTATCTAGAATGCTTGTCAGAACCTTATAGCCCGGGATAATCACATTTTCGTTCAGATTTCCGTATTGTAAAATAAATAAAGGTGCAGTATGCTAAAAACAAAAAATGGTAAGGATAAGAATAAAATGTGAGGGGTACAGGCGCATGCAAGCGAAAACGGTGGTTTCCAGCCCAATTACCCAAAAAGGAAAGCTTCTTCCCCGCTGTCGGTTGTGTGAAGAGGTTCCGCCCCGAGGTATTCGTGGGGGCTACCTGATTAACGGGGTTTTTATCTGTAATCTGTGTGAGACCATGATACTGGAACTTGAAGCGGGTACCGAGGATTACCGTGAGTTATTGGGGAGAATCAAGAAACTCTGGGAATAGCGCAAAAGCAGTTGCGCTTTTTTTTGCCCATATACCGGTATAATAGGGGTGACGGAATAGCCGCACTGGCGAAACATCGTCGGCTTCGGTGGCGCTCAGGCTCCGCCTTCGGTTCCGCCGACACTCGCCAAAACATCGTTGGCTTCGTAAGTCGCTCGACTCGGTTAATACTTTCGTAGTAGATAGCCGCATCTTCAATGTATATTTTTGGTATCATCTGAGTCCTTCTGCGTTCTCTGCGTCAAAAATAATTAAAGAAAATCGGCGTAAGTTATAATAATCAGCGTTCTTCTGCGGCGTCTAGGTCTTTACTCAGCGTATTCATAAGTTTTCTGTGTATTCTGTGTCTGTTTTGCGATTTATCTACGTTCTCCGAGTGTATCTGCGGTTTCAAAGTTATTTTCACAGCAGGGGTGATATCAGTGAGATCTCGAGCACCTATTTATGAGGCTTTATTAAAATACCGTGCGGAAAATAACACCTTATTACATATGCCGGGACACGTTGGTGGCCGGGGTTTTACTATCGAAGAGTTGAGAACGATGGGAACCCTGGACTTCACCGAGGTACCGGGCCTGGATGACCTGCATAGTCCATCAGGGCCTATTCAAGAAGCCCGGGAGTTGATGGCTCAGGCCTTTGGAGCCCGGGAGAGCTTTTTTCTGGTTAATGGGGCTACTTCGGGGATACAAGCTGTCTTTCTGGCCGTAGCTGGCGAGGGGGAGCCGGTACTGGTTCCGCGTAATGCTCATCGTTCATTTTACGCCGGGCTGGTGCTCTCCGGAGCCATGCCGGTGTATTATTCCGGTCGGCTGATGCGGCCGTGGGGACTGGTACTTGCTGTTGAACCAGAAGATATTGCGGCGGCTATGGAACAGTGCTCCGATGCGGTGGCGGTTTTTTTGGTCAGTCCTACTTATTACGGTACTACGGCCGATGTGGGTGAAATTGTACGACTGATGGCGGCATATGGTAAAATGGTGCTGGTAGATGAAGCACACGGGGCGCATTTCGGGTTTCATCCTCGGTTACCGGCTCCAGCGCTGCTTCAGGGTGCAGCAGCGGTGGTTCACGGTATGCATAAGAGTTTGCCGGTGATGACCCAGGGGGCAGCTTTACATATTGGTCCCGGTTTTAAGCCCGTTGTCAGGCTGCGGAATGCTTATCATCTTCTGACTACCACCAGCCCTTCTTATCCACTTCTGGCATCTATGGATCTGGCCCGATGTTTAATGGTGGAGGAGGGGACAGAACGTTTGGAAAGTGTTCTGCACCTGGCTGACCGTTATCGTGCTAAAATAAGGGTGATACCCGGGTTGGAATGTCCTGGAGAGGAGATGCTCCAGGCTGCAGGGGTTAAGGGATACGATCCGCTCAAGGTATTGGTACGGGTAACGGGGTTATCGCTTACAGGGTATCAGACAGCGGATCTGCTGCGGGAACAATATCGGATTCAGGTGGAGATGGCCGGGGAGGATTTTATTCTGGCTATGTTTTCTCCAGGCCATCAAGAAGAGGACTGGGGCGGATTTTACCATGCATTACGAGATATCAGTTATAGATATGTCGGAACGGCACCCGGTAAGAGGTTAGCCGTACCGGTACCTCCGTATCCCCGGGTGGAGATAACTCCCCGCCAGGCATATTTTTCGCCAATGCGCCGGATGCACCTCTCCGAGGTGGCGGGACAGCTCTCCGCCGAGATGGTGACCAGTTACCCACCTGGCATTCCATGCCTGCTGCCGGGAGAGCTGATTACTTCAGAGATGATAGACTATTTATATTCTCTAAGAGCCAGTGGTTGCCGGGTTCAGGGCCCGGATGATCCGAGTTTGGAATATCTGTATGTGATAGATAATGCAGCTGATTAAATACACGGTTGCTGGTTAAAGATGATGAGGAGTCAGGATGAGTAAAGGGTTATTCATAAGCTTTGAAGGAATAGACGGATCGGGAAAGACCACTCAGCTCGAACTTCTGCGGCAGAGGTTGGAGGCGGAAGGGCGTTCGGTGGTGGCGGTCAGGGAGCCGGGAGGAAGTCCGGTAGCAGAGCGGATCCGGGAGGTGCTGCTGGATGCGAGCATTGATGGACTTAATCCGGTGGCTGAAGCCTTTCTTTATGGTGCTGCTCGAGCCCAGCTGGTAGCGGAGGTAATCAGTCCAGCCCTGGATAAGGGCAGCATAGTTATTGCTGACCGCTATCTCGACTCTACCCTGGCTTACCAGGGCTATGGCCGTGGGCTTGATAAGGGATTTTTGAATCAACTGAATCAAATGGCGGTGAGCGGAACCATTCCGCATCTAACCATCCTTTTGGATCTATCTCCGGCGGAGGGGGCAGTTCGGAGAAGGGGAACCGTCCCCGACCGACTGGAACAGGAAGGACTGGCCTTCCAGGAGCGGGTAAGGCGCGGCTACCTGGCTCTCAGTTGTCAGCAGCCGGAAAGGATTAAGGTGGTTAATGCCGCGCAGTTACCGGAAAAGGTTCATGAGGAAATAATCTATCTGGTGACTACATATCTTAAACCCTGAAGGGGCTGGTTCACCATAGCCACCAATAGTTAAGGATAGTTCTTAAAATAGAGGGATAACTTATGCTAAAGATAGATCGAAGGCGTTCAAGTGGAGACTTGAAACGAGTAGGCACAACTGGTTCCGGGGTTGGTGTCGGCCGGGTGGAGAAGAGCAGCGGAAGTGAGTTTTCTCGGGATCTGGTAGATAAGCAAAGCGAAGCTCATCAGCAGCGTATGCAGGAACTCTTACATCAAATTGATGAGCTTTCCGGCCGGTTGGCAGCTAACCTGAACTTATCCGATCTGATGCGTTATAAGGGTTTGGTCAGGGATTTTATCCGCGAAGCCACCGCCCGCGCTTACCTGGTTCAGCAGGAGAAGGGCTGGGTCAGGCGGGGGGGACGCTCGATACTGGTAACCGTCCAGAGCATTGATTCTCAAGTGGAGGAGCTTCTGCAAGAGTTTACCAGGCGTAAGGCCACACCGATAGAAGTCCTACAAACGCTCGATAAAATTCGCGGTATGTTGGTGGACATGCTGGTATAAGGTGTGAGGCGTCAGGCGGACCCTTAGAGATTCGTGTCCATAAACTCAGCCTTCAGTGTTCAGAACCTGCTGGTATACAGTTGGCTGTTGGCGGGTTTCCAGGAAGCTGGCCGGAGGATGAAAAGGTGGATGGCGGGAGGCAGGAATTAAGTCATGAATAGATTTTCGGACATAATCGGACAAACCAGAGTCATAAAGTTTTTACAGGAAGTATTACAAAGTGGTGAACCCAGCCATGCCTATCTTTTTACTGGCCCTTCCGGTGTAGGCAAGACCCGAGCGGCTGTATATTTTGCCCGGGAGCTGCTGATGGGTGAGGAAG
>JAAZLJ010000266.1 GCA_012799365.1 Syntrophomonadaceae bacterium
ATATGGGAGAAGTGCCATATCTTCGTGCCTGTGCCGATCTGGCATGGTTGGTCTATGTAGCTGGATTCGTGAACGAAGTAGTCTTTTTCGGACATTGGTTGGGTCTCCTTTTTTTGACGCTGATTTGCGCTGATTGTTTTGATTCTTTATGATTTTTAAAACTAAAAACAATGAGCAAGTACGGAGCATTTCACCGGTCATTCTTAATTCAAACTTGCCATCTTTTAACTATATATCACTGGTGAATATGGGGTTCAAAATAGATTCATTTCTTGTTTTTTTGAGGACGGGATTTTCTAGGTTTTCTTCACGTTACTCGCCTCTGTTAAAGCTGCTGCTATGTATTCTCTCTCCTCGGCCGATAGTTCGGGAAATACTGGTATGGCAAAGGTTCGATGGGAGAGGTATTCCACCTGGGGAAGATCTCCCAACTGGTAGCCCAGGTCAGTATACGCTTTTTGCAGATGCAGTGGAATCGGATAGTATATGCCGGTGGCTACTCCTTTGGAGTTCAGGTATCTGGTTATGGCCGCTCTGTTCTCACTCTGCAGGATATAAAGATGATAGGCATGCCGTATATTATCCATGGCTGCTGGTCTGACCAGGTCGGTTTCCTGTAGAGCTTCATTATAGTAACGGGCATGGTCCTGCCGCTGCTTTTGACATTCATCCAGCTTCTTGAGTTTTATTCTTAAGATGGCAGCCTGTAGTTCATCCAGGCGGGAGTTATGCCCTATTAAATAGTTGTAGTATTTCGAAGGATTATAAACGGTATGGTCTCCGTCCTGGTTATCAGTGGTGCTGACATCTATGTTATTAAGCAGATTATATGCTTTTTCACCAGCTTCACCACTGCCATGAATTCTTAATGCCCTGCAGATATCGGCCAAGCGGTCATTATCGGTGGTAATCATGCCACCATCACCGGCGCAGCCCAGGTTTTTGGTAGGGAAGAAGGAGAAACAGGCGATATCAGCCAGTGCTCCGGCCTTCTTACCTTTATATTCTGCACTAACTGCCTGGCAGGCGTCTTCTATTACATGCAGGTTATGTTTAGCAGCGATGGCATTTATCTTGTCCATCTCACAGGGTTGGCCAAATATATGTACGGGCATGATGGCCCTGGTTTTACTGTTTATCTTGGCTTCGATTTGGTTTTCGTTAATGTTGTAGGTGTCCAGGCGTACATCGACAAATACGGGGGTAGCACCTACTGCTGATATGCTCTCGGCAGTGGCAAAGAAGGTGAACGGGGTGGTGATGACTTCATCACCGGGGCCGATTCCCAGGGATTCCAGAGCGATTACCAGGGCATCGGTTCCGTTGCCTACTGCTATAGCATGTTTGACGCCTATGTAGTCGGCGAATTCTTTTTCAAAGGCTGTGACGTTCTGTCCCATGATGTATTGGGCGCCGGCCAGGACTTGAAGAACGGCGGCTTCTATTTCGGGCTGCAGGGCCTGGTGTTGTCTTTTCAGGTTTATTAAAGGTATTTGCATGTCATCTGGCTCCTTTTTTTGACGCTGATTTACGCTGATTTTTTTAGACACAGAGAACGCAGAAAGACGCAGAATTATTTTTTATAATTTTTAGATAGTACTTTTCTTTTAACTGTGAGTTTATCTCCGAAATTGATTAGTAATCCTACTTCAAGGTTGGTTGCTTTAAGATAGTTTACAAGCTGTACTTCATGGGCCCTTACTAGTTGATTCACCGCTTTTAACTCAATAACCACCTTATCTTCCACAACTATATCAGCTAGATGATCTCCTATAATAATTTCATCGTAATATACTTTGATAGGATACTGTTGTTGTGCTGATAATCCAGCATTGTTTAGTTCTACCATAAGAGCATTTTCATAAATCTTCTCCATGAATCCTGTCCCCAGTTTGCTGTGGACTTTGTAGGCACAACCGATAATCTGTTCAGTCAATTTAACATGTTTATAATGGTTATCGGCCATGACTTTTCCTTTCATGCTTTTTTTGACGCAGAGAATGCAGTGTTTTTTAAATATTTTTTATAATTTTTTCTGCGTTAATCTGCGTCCTTCTGCGTCTAATTTTATCTGGGTCTAATATTACCAGCTTACCCCACCGCGACCTTTTCTCCCTCATGCTTGCGCAGGAATTGACTCAGTAAAGCTCTTGCTTCGTCGTCACCGTTGGTACCCTGCTCGAAGACGGAGGCGACACGGCGGCTGATGTCTATGTAGTCGTTGTC
>JAAZLJ010000249.1 GCA_012799365.1 Syntrophomonadaceae bacterium
CCATACTCACGGCTAAATTTTTCATGGTAAATCATTACCTTTTATGCAACATATTGTGTGCGAACATTCATTCTCTACTACATCTTAATTTCATGTTTTTCATTCATCCTTACACTATAGTGATCGGAATTTGCATTACCATGTTCTATTTTCCATTCCCTGGGATCTTCTTTTTCAACTGTCAAGGGTTTCCAACGATTGCTGTCTTTTAAATCTACTGCTGTCTTCTATTCGCTATTACCTGAACCTAAATACTTCTTAATCTGTTTGTCAAAGTCTGACTGTATGGGCTGTTTTTTATTGAATTCTCTATATTCATCCTTTGCCTTTTGATCTGCTTCGAATTTAGAAATACTACCTCTATTTTTAAGAATCTTGTATTCATTGAACTCCAAAAACCTTACTACGCTGTTCGCAAATTCTTCCATAGTGAAAGTTTCCCTATTCTCAATAACATTTTCAATATAGTCAAAAAATGAGGAGATGGTTCTTTCTAGTCTTTTTATTTCTTGTTCTGAAAGATAATTTTTTGCAACAGTGACATCTGAAGCTAAGATTCTTCCTTCAGGTGCATTCTTCCACGTCATTAGTCCCATGTTAGGAGCATTTTTATCAGCTTTAGAATGTATAATCTCAGCTGCAGTTTTCCCTGTTATTGCGTAATGAAATTTATTCTGTACGGTTGCATAAAATTCTTTTGTCACATCTGATTTTGGATCATAATCAATACTGCACTCCGCAAATATATCCGTAATCTGCTGATATATTCTTCTTTCGCTTGCTCGTATCGATCGAATTCTTTCAAGGAGTTCTTTAAAATAGTCATTTCCAAAGACTCTGTCTCCTTGCTTTAATCTTTCATCGTCTAGAGCAAATCCTTTAACAATATACTCTTTTAGAACTTTAGTTGCCCATATTCTAAACTGTGTTGCCCGTTTGGAATTGACACGGTAACCAACAGCAATAATCATATCCAAATTGTAAAATATTACCTCTCTCGCAACGTCTCTATTTCCTTCTCTTTGAACTACTCGAAATTTTCGAGTAGTTGAGATTTCATCCAGTTCCTCACTCTTATAAATCTCTTTAATGTGATAATTGATTGTGTGTGACTCCACTTGAAACAGCTCACCAATCAATTTCTGAGAAAGCCATAATGTTTCATCTTCAAGAAACAACCTCAACCTAACGTCTCCGTCTTCAGTTGTGTATAAAACAAATTGGTTGATACTTTCCATGAAATCACCTTCTTTACACTAATCTTGAACTACTCGAAATTTTCGAGTAGTTGCATATCGCTAATATTGCAAATGAACGCTCATTCTCTACTACATCTTAATTTCATATTTTTCATAATAACTTGGTAGTTTTTATCCCTTCCCCATACTAACCTCGATTCCTTTTTCGTTTTACTACATCTTGCATAACAATTTTATTTTTCGCTACTTTTATGCTACATATTGTGGTCGTTACCCATCAACCATACTCACGGCTAAATTTTTCATGGTAAATCATTACCTTTTATGCAACATATTGTGTAAGAGCATATGCTCCTCCACAAGTCTTGTTTTCTATGATTATTATATTAATATCTAAACTACTCAAATTTTTCGAGTGTTCAATACCATCATTTATAAAAAGGAACACTACCATCGTCATTATTTCCATTAGCTTCATCTTCAGAATGCAACATACATCGAACTTTTCCGTTTACATACTTGATATCACCATTATCCGGACATATGGTTTCCTCATAGTTTTGTATAAATTCATCAAATACGTTGTTAGTATGCTCTTTGTTTTCCATCAGCAAATAAATATGATAAATTCGTTCCACCTGCAAGCAATTAACATTACAAACTTGCTTAGCTGCTCTTTCTGAATAACCTTCATATATAGGAACTGCTATTGAAGCCAAGATAGCTAAAATAGCCATCACTACCATAAGCTCAACTAGACTAAAACCTTCATTATGGACTTTCCTTTCCTTCTCTTCATCTATCCTCTTACTGCTTATTTCCACCACCGTATTCAGTTATTGATCATGAAGTTTAATATCATGCAAAATGCCCGTACGAGACGCCTAATGTTCATCTCCAACTTCCTGTAAATCAGTCCTTATAATGGTCACGGGGATAATAAATCTATGGTAAATCTGCCGTTTTGAACTTATCCCGCCGCGACCTTTTCTCCCTCATGCTTGCGCAGGAATTGACTCAGTAAAGCTCTTGCTTCGTCGTCACCGTTGGTACCCTGCTCGAAGACGGAGGCGACACGGCGGCTGATGTCTATGTAGTCGTTGTC
>JAAZLJ010000202.1 GCA_012799365.1 Syntrophomonadaceae bacterium
CGGGTGTTAACCGCGTTTGAGTATGAAGAATTCGCTGAAAGGTGATGTATATGCAAGAGCAATTGATAAAGATCGGCGAAATAGTGGTAGATAGAGCCAGACAAAAAGGGGTGCAGGCGGAAGCTTTTCTGCTCTATGATCGGGAGCTGGGTATTGAGGTAGCGGGAGGGCAGGTTGAGACCTTGAAAGAGGCGGAAGAAGTAGGGCTGGGGATTCGGGTCATAAAGGACGGAAGGCTGGGATTCTCTTACGCTACGGCACCCGATGAACAAACCGCTGGAGAAATGCTGGAACGAGCTATAGAAAGTTCCCGTTATACCAGTCCTGATGAGAACCATACCCTTCCTGCGGGGGAATTCGACTATCCCCGGCTCGCGGTTTACGAACCGGGTATTCGCCAGGCCAACCTGGAACAGAAAATAGATCTGGCCCGGCAGGTAGAGGAATCGGCCCGGGCTTATGATGCCAGGATAACTGTGGTGGAAAAGGCTGCCTACCAGGATTCCGAGTTTACCATGGTTATTGTTAACAGTGAAGGGACCCGGGCAGTTGAAAAAGGCTCTTTCTGTGGGCTGTATTCATATGTGGTGGCCGAAGAGGACGGGGATGCCCAGACCGGATTTTCCCTTACGTTCAGTCGGCGTTTGCCGGAACTAACACCGAAGGAAGTAGGCAGGGAGGCTGCCCATAATGCGGTACGAATGCTGCAGGGTAAAACCATTACTTCCGGTACTATGCCCTGTGTGTTGGAACCGTACGTAGTAACCAATTTCCTGGGAATTCTGGCCAATTCGGTTAATGCCGATGCGGTACAAAAAGGAAAATCCCTGTTTGCAGGCAAAGTAGGGCAAGAGGTAGCCGCCCGGGAATTAACGTTGGTGGATGACAGTCTTTATGATGAGGGTATCGTCAGCTTTCCTTTTGACGGAGAAGGATTTCCTGCTCAGCGGACGGTATTGGTTGAAAATGGTATCCTCCAGGGATTTCTTTATGATGTTTACACTGCTAATAAGGGGCAAACCCGGTCTACCGGTAACGGAGCCAGAAGTTCATTCCGCAGTTTACCCGGAGTCGGTACCACCAACTTCTTTTTCCAGGCAGGGTCAAAACCGGCAACCGAACTGGTTCATGAAGTTTCACATGGACTGTACATTACAGAAGTAATGGGGATGCATACGGCCAATCCTATCTCCGGGGACTTTTCAGTAGGTGCAGCCGGATTATTGATTGAGAATGGAGAAGTGACCCATCCGGTACGGGGCATTACTATTGCTGGAAACCTGCAGGATCTCCTGCGGGACGTGGATGGGGTGGGAGATGACCTCAGGTTTTTTGGGAGCCGGGGGGCCCCGACCCTGCGGGTGAAGGCTTTGAGTGTAGCAGGGGAGTGAGGAGCGGTGGCGACTATACTGGTAATAAACGGACCCAATATTAATCTATTGGGTACCAGAGAACCTCATATCTATGGTGAAAAAACCATGGATGAAATCAACTTCGGGCTGGAAGAGGTAGCTCGTAGTCGAGGGGTGCAGATAGAATTTTTTCAGTCTAATCATGAGGGGCACCTGGTGGATTGTATTCAGGCAGCTCGCGATCGGATAGACTGTATCGTCATTAATGCCGGGGCTCTGACCCATTACAGCATAGCTCTGCATGATGCTCTGCGGGCGGCGGAACTTCCGGTTATTGAGGTTCATATTTCCAATCCATATGCCCGGGAGGAGTTTCGGCACCGTTCATATATTAGTCCGATAGCGGTGGGCGGTATATTTGGTTTTGGTCCACTCAGTTACCGATTGGCGGTAGAGATGGCGATACAATTGGTGAAATCCTGAGGAGTATATAAATATGGATTATGCGCAAAGGGTAAACAATCTGCGGCAAAAGATGGAAGCAAACGGTTTGGATGGATTTCTCGTTAGCAAGCCGGAGAATCTTTATTATCTGTCCGGGTTTACGGGAGAAGGTCTTCTGGTACTAACAGCCAAAAAGTTGTACCTGGTGACTGATCCCCGTTATACTGAACAGGCGCAGGTGGAAGCGGTTGGCTGGGAGGTATATGAGCAGAAACAGGGGTATATAAAAGCCTTGCCGGAACTATGCCAGGGCCTGTCTAAAATAGGATTTGAAAGCCAACATCTGACCTTTGGACAATATTTAAAGGCTCAGGAAGCGGTGGGAGAACGGCTGGAGCCTCGGGCCTCCCTGGTGGAAGAATTGCGGCGAGTCAAAGAACCGGAAGAACTGGCTCGCATTCGCCAGGCCGTGGCTATAGGTGATGCTGCTTTCCAGGAACTTCTTCCCATGATAGCGGTGGGGACCAGAGAGCGGGACCTGGCCATTGAGCTGGAAAGACTTTTGAAGCTGAAAGGGTGTTCACGGGAAGCGTTTGATACCATCGCAGTGGCGGGGGAGCGGGCTTCCCTGCCCCACGGGCAGCCGACTGAAAACAAGCTGGCAAGGGGAGATATGCTCACCCTGGACTTTGGTGGTTTTTATCGAGGCTATGCGGGTGATACCACCAGAACG
>JAAZLJ010000203.1 GCA_012799365.1 Syntrophomonadaceae bacterium
GACTGCAGTACATCAGCTTGCTTCAGTGTGAAGCGGACCCCTCAGGATTCGGCGTCCATGCACTCAGCCCTCGGTGCTCGAAACGTCCTGTTTCTCGCTCCGCTTCACAGCCTTCAAGCTTCGCTGTGTACAGCGACGTCGCCTTCGTCAGGTCGCTTTACTGGGTTACCACACTCCCTTTTAGGATATTTTTATGTTTTTCAGCTTTTTCATAATATTCTGCGTTATCTGCGTCCATCAGCGTTAATCTGCGGTTTCAAAGTTATTTTCATAGCAGGGGGGTTGTACTTGAAAAAACCAGAATTAGTAGCGCCGGCCGGCAGCCTGGAAAAGGCGGAGGCGGCGTTTATTTATGGGGCGGATGCGGTCTATCTGGGGGGGACCGAATTCAGCCTGAGAGCCTTTGCGGATAATTTTACTCATGAGCAGATGGAAACGGCGGTAGAGATGGCTCACCAGCGGGGGAAAAAGGTCTATGTGACGGTTAATATAATAGCCCATAACCACGATTTACCGCGGCTCCCAGCTTATTTGCAAGAACTGGAGAATCTCGGAGTGGACGGGCTTATCGTGTCCGACCTGGGGGTTATAAGGATGGCGGTAGAGTATGCACCGAGTTTACCCATTACCGTTAGTACCCAGGCCAGTGTGGCAAACTATATGGCGGCCCGGGTTTATCGTGAGCTGGGTGCCAGGCGTATTGTGTTAGCGCGAGAGGTTACATGGGAAGGTATAAAAGAGATCCGCGAAAAGGCAGATGTGGAGGTAGAGGTATTCATCCATGGGGCGATGTGTGTATCGTACTCGGGCCGCTGTTTGTTGTCCAGTTTCATGACCGGGCGCAGTGGTAACCGGGGAGAATGTGCCCATCCTTGTCGCTACCGTTATTATCTGCGGGAGGAGAAGCGGCCGGGTGAGTATTTTCCTATTATGGAGGATGAGCGGGGAACTTATATCCTGAATTCCCGGGACCTGTGCTTGTTGGATCATGTGGCAAAGTTGATGGAGGTCGGGGTAGATGCTTTTAAAATCGAAGGACGGATGAAAAGCGTACACTATGTGGCCACCACTACGCGGGTGTACCGCCAGGCCATTGATGCGGCTGCAGCAGGCAGTAATGGGATAGGCAGGCGGGATGGGCAGGAAGAGCTGGAAAAGATAGCTACCCGTCCTTATACCGCCGGGTTTTTACTGGGGCCTCCTCAGCAGGGGCAGGATGTCTACAAGGATAAAAGGGCTTTACCGGTGGCTTTTTGTGGCATTGTCAGGAAGTATAATCCCGAAAGGGGCATGGCTCTGGTGGAGCAGAGGAACCCATTTGGGCCCGGGGATACAGTGGAGTTTTTATTTTCAGATGAGACACCTACCTGGCGGTATGAAATTAAGAATTTGTATGATATGGAGATGAATCCGGTGGATCGGGCCCGACATGCTCAACAGCTGGTCTGGCTGCCAGTTCCAACACCGCTGCCGTATTTTACGCTGCTGAGAAGGGTTGATGACTATGCATGAGGATGAAGAAAACATATTTTTGCGCCTGGAACCGCGTGATATTGATGTGGTGAATAAGATAATGGAGGGTTATGATGGGTTGGGGATCGTTTCAACTCTTAACTGTCACGAGGGGTTGATAGTTATCAGGGTGACCCCGGATACCCGCGAAGATGTACTGGGGATCGTCCAATCGTTTCCGGTAAAATTTGAATTTGTATAGAATAATACCCAGTATAAGGCCTCCCTATGCCGTTTAATCTAAGAAAAAGCGGCAGCGGAGGTTTTTTATATATTGTTCATAAAAGAACGGCTGCTAAAGGTGCTGGCATTGCTGGCTTTAATCTATTTATGTCTGGGAGGGGTTTTGTTTTACCATCAGGTTATTAATGGGAAAAATCTGGCCCAGGAAGCAGCGGCGATACGAACTCGTAAGGTGTCTGTACGAGATATCCCGCGCGGAGAAATCCTGGATCGTAATGGGATACCTTTAACCGGGAACTACACGGTGTGGGCGGCTTGTTGTCTGCCCCGACTGATAACCGATGCAGAGCAGGTATCGGTAGAACTGGCTTCAGTGTTACGAATGGATGCGGGAAGGTTACAAAAAGACATCAAACGGGCGGCCCGTCGGGGAGAGTTTTTCTTGACGGTCAAGCATCCGCTGGATAATCGGGAAAGGGAAGCACTGATCCAGGCCAGGATACCCGGGGTGTTTCTCAACCCGGTCAAACAGAGGTACAGCAGTGATGGTTTTTGTCTTCATCTTATTGGCCAGACGATTCAGGCTGATGCCGGAGCGGGTGAAGGTCAGGAATGGGCGGGGGCTTCGGGGATCGAAAAGAGATACGATGAGGAACTAAAAGAGAGCTGGCATAGTGAGGAGCTGGTAGCGGTACTTGATGCTCGGGGAGGGATTATCCCGGGTCTTTTCGGTAAAATTGATCACGAATGGAAGGAAGCAGCCAGCCAACGAGTGGTTATGACTATTGACTATAAGGTACAGCAATTAGTTGAAAAAGCTATGGAAGGGCGGGTGAAAAAGGGAGCGGTAGTGGTAATGGACGTAGGCAGCAGGGACATATTGGCTCTGGCCAGTCGGCCCGTGTTTAATCCATATAAAGCGGGCGAATCGCTGGCAGAAGCCAGGGATAGTCCATTTTTAAATCGAGCTTTTGGTTTGTATCACCCTGGCTCTATATTCAAGCTGGTGGTAGCTGCTGCTGCTTTGGAAGCGGGCCTGGTGGCAGAGGATGATATTTTTGATTGTACCGGCAGCCATGTTTTTAATGATCAGGTATCTATAGCCTGCTGGAAAGAAGGGGGCCATGGGATGGTGAAGTTGCCGGAGGCCCTGGCCAACTCCTGTAATTCGGCGTTTATTGAAATAGGAAGCAGGGTGGGGCGGAAGCAGCTGCTGCAGTATGCCAGGAGGCTCCAGATTATGGATACCCGGATAGTTGGTTACCCGGGGGTAGAGGGCGGGGGATATGTAAGAATAGAACCGGGGGCCCCGGCGTTAGGCAATGCTTGTATTGGACAAGAGGGAGTAATGCTGACACCTGTGCAGGTAGCTTCTCTCATTACTACTATTGCCGACGACGGCCAGTGGCGGTCTCCCCGGTTGGTAAAAGGGATTCAGCAGCTCAATGGTCGGTGGGAACAGGCGTTTGAACCTGGCGGCGGAACCCGGGTGATCAGCAGGCCTACTGCTCGCCAGCTTCAGGATATGCTTTGTCTGGCGGTAGAAGAGGGTACTGGAAGCCAGGCCCGAACATCTCTGGTTGGTTGTGCAGGTAAAACTGCTTCCAGCCAAACCGGTCAGTTTTCTGTTGATGGCGCAGAGCATCTGGATACCTGGTTTGCCGGATACTTCCCTACGGATGATCCACGTTGGGTGGTGGTGGTGCTGGTGGAAGACGGGGTGAGTGGGGGTAGAAGTTGTGCTCCGGTGTTTAAAGAGATAGCCGAGGGCATCATAAATTTTGAAACTGCAATTATACGCAGATAGACGCAGATAATACTAAAAATATACACTGAAGACCGGGCAATCTACCTGGAGGGTATTAACCGGGTGAGCGACTTACGAAGCTTCCGCTACGGGGTTAGAACTCAGCGTAAATTCATATACTGCAGTCGAGGAGTATCGGAGCGAGCGGGTTAACCACACTCCATAAACGCGGTGTTTTCATGCCCCTGATGGCGATATTATCGGTATCAGGGACGTCTGTTGTGATAATTAACCATGAACGTTTACAAATAATGATGAGTGCCGGGGGAAGAGGTGGGTCAAGAACTCTCTGCAATGCTTATTGATAAAATTCAGGTTGACCGAATAGTTAACATATGATACCATAATTATCAATCGAATAAGTACTCCGAGCTCATTAACCTAACGTTATATTACCAGGGCTTGTGAGCCGATGGGTGCAAGTTGGAAACGACTGCGCCTCCCATGTTTGGAAAGGAGTTAAGAATGACTAGATGAACCGGTGTCAGCTCTTTTTCCAGCATACCGGTTTATTTTATTGGGCAATTTAATCTTGTCTCCGAGCCTATGGAACCTGATATTTGAGACTATGGTTCATAGGCCGATGGGTGTGAGTTGGAAACGACCATGCCTCCCGTATTTGGAAAGGAGAACCTCACGCCTGTTAGATATAACAGGTTCCAAGCCGTGGGCCTTTCCGAAGGAGTCACGGCTTATTTATTTGCTAGCTTAACTAACCTATTAAGTCATACGAAAGTGGTTCAAAGAGCCGGAAGGCTTTTGATATACCCATCCCAATCTTTTTCTTCCCGCTTGCTGGCTCAAGCGGGTTTTTTGTAGGCAGATGAAATACCAGGAATGGCTAAATCGATATTAAGTGGTTTTGTGCTATACTGAGTAATAATACTTTGGAGGGACAGGTTTGAGAGTAGCAGTGGTTGACGGTCAGGGTGGCGGTATGGGAAGGCTGGTCGTAGAGAAGTTACGCCAGGAATTTGGGAATAGCATTACCATATTAGCGCTGGGAACCAATGCCCTGGCTACCTCCATGATGTTAAAGGCAGGTGCCAATGAGGGAGCCAGTGGGGAGAACGCCGTAGTTTATAGTGCGGGTCGAGTCGATGTGGTTCTGGGTTCCATAGCTATTATAGCGGCCAATGCATTTTCCGGTGAACTCACTCCTCGGATGGCCGAGGCAATTGCAACATCGAATGCGGCCAAGGTGTTGCTGCCCATTAACCGCTATGGTTTGGAGATAGCGGGAGTGGTTGATGCTCCTTTACCCATCCAGGTGGATCATCTGGTTAATAAGGTGAGAAGGCTTTTTGATACGGGAGAGCACCATAGTCGGGTTTAGTGTTGTGCCACTGGCCAGGTGTGTTGATAGCTTATATATTTAAGTACATAATTAAGCCAGGAAAGGTGGTAGAACCATATGTGCAGGAATATGTCTCCTTTGGAAAAAGCGGTTCAATTTCACGGACATATTTGTCCTGGTCTTTTAAAAGGTGTGAGAGTGGCCGAATTTGCCCAGCAGTTTCTGGAAGTGGAACCTGATTATGACGAAGAATTGGTGGCTATCGTAGAGCATGATTCCTGTGGAGTAGATGCTATCCAGGCAGTTTTGGGCTGTACTTTTGGCAAGGGCAATCTCATTTTTAAAGACTATGGCAAACAGGTTTATACCATTGCCAGCCGGGAAAAGAACCGGGCGATAAGGGTTTATGAAAAATATGGTGTCTTGAAAGACCCGGCTTTTGATCGTTTTCGGGAATTAAATCGTCAGGGGGTTCTAACTGCTGATGAGGAGGCGGAAAGAGAGAACTTGCGGGGAGTGCTGTTCGAGATTATCATGACCCGGCCTTTTGAGGATATGTTTGATTACCGAGAGGTATCCGTCGATATACCTTCCCGTGCTCGCATCTATCCCACGGTACAGTGTGTTGTCTGTGAGGAGGGAGTAATGGAACCGAGAGCAGTGGAAACCGACCAGGGTTTGGTGTGCCCTGACTGTTTAAACGCAAACGGGGGTGGCGGTAATGTGTGAAGCCAACGTATATGTGGTGCGTAATGGTCAGGA
>JAAZLJ010000037.1 GCA_012799365.1 Syntrophomonadaceae bacterium
GGTTTGGCACTCAGGTATTAATAAGGCCCATTTTATAGTTGAAAGTGAGGAAGGGGGATAGAGTCTATGCAGAGTAAAGTTGTCAGCTTGCAGGAGGCTATCCAGGAGATACAACATGGAGATACTATTTTTTTCGGCGGCATCGTGGAGAACCGGCGCCCGGTAGCAGCGGTCTGTGAAATGGTGCGCCAGCAGAAAAGAAATCTGGTACTGCTGGGGACCTGCTCCATTCCGGGCGACCTGCTTATCGGTGCGGGATGCCTGGGAGCATATCGGGGCTGCTACAGCTCGAATGGAGCTTTCGGCATTTCACCCAATATGAAGCGGTGGAGTGAGGCCGGTAACCTCATTATTGATGATATCGGTCACCTGGATTTGAGTCTGGGTCTGCTGGCCACTATGGCGGGCTGTCCCTTCATAGCTACCAAGAGCTGTCTGGGAACCGATGTCTTGAACCCGGCCTATGACAACCTGGATAAGGCACGGGAACTGGCTCGTAACCAGGATATACTGCCCCGTAAGAAATATCAGTTAATGGAGGATCCGTTCTTTGATATGGGCACTGTTCAACTGTTCCCGGCCATCAAGGCCGATGTATGTATCTGTCATGTCCAGCAAGCGGGAGAACAGGGGACTGCCAGAATTGATGGGAGCTTGACCTTTGACCATTTTGCGGTACATGCTGCCCGAAAAGTCATCATAACCGCGGAACAGGTCGTACCCGAGGAATACCTGCGGCAGGACCCCAACCGCAACCAGATTCCCTGTACTTCGGTGGATATGGTGGTAGAGGTACCGTGGGGTGGTCATCCCGGTCAGGTGTATAACTTTTACGATATGGACATTCCATTTCTCCAGGACTATGCTGCCCGGTGTGCAACGGAAGAGGGTTTCCAGCAGTGGGCGGATGAATGGATCTTCGACGTTAAGGACCATGAGGGTTATTTGGATAAACTCGGAGCCAGCCGCCTGGAAAGACTTCGCGCCATACCCCCTTACGGGTATGTTCCGAGAAGCAAAGGAGGGATGTAGTAATGGCTGATAGATATGCCCAACCGGGTGAATATACCCCCACGGAAGCCATGGTCATCTATGCCGCCCGGTTTTTAAAGAATTTTGATGGAAAAAAGGGCTTGATTGGTACCGGGCTGCCTCTGGTAGCCACCCAGTTAGCCAAGAAGCTGTACTGTCCCAACATGATAATTTTCGTAGAGACCGGTCAGTATGATGCCAACCCACCGGAGCTGCCCATCTCGATCATGGATAGCCGTATAACCTACGGTTCTTCCTGGCAAATGGGGGACCCGGAAGGACTTTTTCCCTTGAGCCGGGATGAGATTGATTTTGGTTTCATCGGCGGGGCCCAGATCGATAAGTACGGTAACGTAAACTCTACTTTCGTTGGAGATGATTACAACAAACCGTTCAAAAGACTGGCGGGGACGGCCGGGGCGGTGGATATAGGGGTTTTTGCCCGCACTACGGTTACCCTGATGGCCCACCAGAAGCGACGGGTGGTAGAGATGGTGGACTATTTGACTACCCCGGGATGGATGGTGAAGAAGTGGCCGGAGGGTGACCTGGTGAGACGGGAAGAACTGGGTCTGCAGGGAGGGCCGAGTGCGTTTGTTTCTACCCTGGGTATTATGCAGTTTGATGATGAGACCAAAGAAATGTACGTGGATAAGCTGTTTCCGGGGGTGTCTTCTGCAGAGCTGCAGGAAAGCACTGGATTTGCCATCGATGTATCCCGAGCCACGGAGACTGACCTGGTCCTGGTGGAAGAAGTAAGGATGCTGCGAGAGGAGATTGACCCGTTGAACATTTACCGTATGAGATAGAAAGGAAGGGATCCTCATGACGATAAGCAAGCTGGGGGTACTGGGGGGCGGTACGATGGGGGCCGGAATAGCTCAGGTAGGTGCCCAATCGGGACTGCAGGTTACTCTGGTTGATATAGATGACAGTGTCCTTGAAAGGGCTCTGGCGGGTATGAACAAGAGCTGGGGGAAGGCAGAGTCGCGCGGGAAATTGAGCAGTGATGATATTACCGGTTTTCGTAATAACATCACTGTATCCACCGATACAGCGGCATTTAAGGATTGCGACCTGGTGATAGAAGCAATCATTGAAGACCTGGATATCAAAAAGAAGGTTTTTGCGGAACTAAACGAGATCTGTGCACCGGATACGGTACTGGCCACCAATACTTCCGGTTTCAGCATTACTGAAATCGGCGCAGCCAGCGGTCGACCGAATAAAGTAGTGGGCATGCACTTTTTCAATCCGGTACCGGTTATGAAGCTGGTAGAGGTTATTCCTGGAGTGGAAACTGATGAAGAAGCAGTCAATCTGGCTATGACAACTTGCAAAGTTATAGGCAAGAATGCCATCAAGGTTAGAGAGCTGCCGGGATTTGTAGTTAACCGGATTCTGGTTCCCTACCTGAACGATGCTGCTATTGCCTACCAGGAAGGGGTGGCTTCCGTCGAGGAGATAGATGAGGCTATGAAATTGGGGGCTAATATGCCCATTGGCCCGCTGGCTCTGTGCGATTTGATTGGCATCGATGTGCTGTTATTGGTGATCGAGTATTTCCATAAAGAGTTCGGTGATCCCAAATTCCGGCCGGCCCTGGCGCTCAAGCAGAAGGTGAGAGCCGGGCACCTTGGGGTCAAGACCGGCAGGGGCTTCTATGATTATTCGAAATAGATGGAAGCTTTCGGTCCTCATAATCGGTTGCTGGTTATCGGTGAGATGAGAAGGAGGGGTTATTAAATGAAAGAAGTCGTAATGGTCAGTGCGTGTCGGACCGCTATTGGGAGTTTTCTCGGCAGCCTGAAGAGCGTTCAGGCCAAGGATTTGGCTATCACTGCCAGTAGAGAAGCTATCAGTAGAGCGGGTATCGATGCGGCATTAATTGATGAAATTACCCTGGGGCAGGTGTACCCTCATATGCAGGGTTCCCTTCCCGCCCGGCAGGTGGGGCTGGCCGTTGGTCTGCTCGATAGCAGCAGCGCGGTTAACATCAATCAGAATTGTGCTTCCTCCATGAGGGCATTGGAAATAGCTGCTCAGAATATCCAGCTCGGTAAGACGGATATTGCTCTGGTGGTAGGGACCGAAAGTATGACCAACGTCCCTTATATGTTAGGTAAAGCCCGGATGGGATACCGGTTGAATTCTGGTATTCTGGAAGATGCCATGGTCTATGATGCGCTGTTCTGCGGCTTTACCGATGGGCATATGGCTATTACTGCGGAAAATGTGGCGGAAAGATACGGAATTACCCGCCAGGAATGTGATGAGCTGGCGTTGATAAGCCACCAGCGAGCTACCAGAGCTGTAAATGACGGCACATTTAAGCGGGAGATAGTACCCGTGGAGATCAAGGGGCGGAAGGGCAAGGTCAGCTATTTTGATACCGATGAAAACATGATTTCCGATGCCAACCTGGAAGCCATGTCCCGGCTTGCCCCGGTATTCAAGAAAGGTGGAGTAGTAACCGCCGCCAATGCCTCAAGCATCAATGATGGTGCGGCGGCCGCGGTGATAATGTCCAAGGAGAAGGCCGAAGAATTGAGGCTCAAACCCCTGATGAAGCTGATAAATGTTTGCAGTGCAGGGGTTGATCCCACGGTCATGGGATTGGGACCGGCGGTGGCCATTCCCAAGTGTCTCCAACAAGCGGGCATGAAGTTTGAAGATGTGGAGTACTGGGAGATAAACGAGGCTTTTGCCGCGCAGTGGTTGGGTGTGGGTAGAATGCTCCAGGAAGACCACGGAATCGACCTCACCAACAACATGAAACTGGATAAAGTAAACCACAACGGTTCCGGTATTGCCCTGGGTCATCCGGTGGGATGTACCGGGCTGCGGCTCATCGTAAGTTTGTACTAC
>JAAZLJ010000204.1 GCA_012799365.1 Syntrophomonadaceae bacterium
GTATCTCTGGAAAACCGGTGATATCAGCCACCTTAATCGCCTGTACCCCAGCTTCTCGCAAGGTTTTAAAGGTTCCTCCGGTGGAGATTATCTCATACCCCAACTTTTCCAATCCCTGAGCGAAATCTGTGATTCCTTCCTTATTGGAAACACTTATTAAAGCTCGCTTACTCACAGTAAAAACCTCCTGTTCCATATGTTTATACGACAGGCGTCCGTGGTACCGGAGGTACCACCACATCAGACGTCCATGATATCAAAGATATCACCAGTAGAGCCATAAAAACGACATATTTCGGGGAGTATTAACCGGCTCGCTTCGATACCCCCACATTTGCCGTAACATCGTGGGCTTCGCAGGTCGCTGGGCCAGGTTAACACTCTCTCTTTAAGATTATTTTATATTTTTAGCGATTTCATAAGTTTTCAGTGTATTTGGCGTCTGTTCGGATTGGAGTAACCACCTCACGCCACTCTACCATCAGCGTGTATCTGCGGTTTCAAGCTGCTTCCTTATTCTCACTTTTCGACCTACCACTTCTACCCGTCCCGTAGCGATCAATTGTAATGCCTGCGGATAGAGACGATGCTCTTCCCGTAAGATGCGTTCGGTCAGGGTGTCCTCGGTATCGTCAAAGTGCACCGGAACCACCGCCTGCAGTATAATGGGGCCGGTATCCATACCTTCATCCACAAAATGTACCGTACATCCGCTAAAACGTACTCCGTATTCTACTGCCTGTCGCTGCGCACGCAGGCCGGGAAAAGCAGGAAGCAGAGCCGGGTGAATATTTACGGTTCTCCAGCGAAAGTGGCGCAAAAAGCTTTTCCCCAGCAGCCTCATATACCCGGCCAGCACTATCAGATCAGCCCCGGCCTCCTGGCATATATGGGCCATCGCCACATCACAAGCATCCCGGCTCTCATAATCAGCCGGATTTATGTAAAGGTTTTTTATACCGCGAATACCGGCTTTGCTTAATACCGGTGCTTCTTTTTGATCACTGATGACAACTACCACTTCAGCCTGCAGTCGTCCCTCGTCCACCGACCGGCAGATAGCTTCGAAATTACTTCCCCGCCCTGAAGCCAGCACTGCCAATCGCATCTTACGTCCCGATGGAGTATGAACAACGCTCACTTTATCATTACACCTTCTTGTCCTGCTGATACCTTACCTAATATGATAGGCTCTTCTTTTTGGGACTTCAATAAGGCAATGCAGTGATCTGCCTCCGCTTTATCCAGGACCATAATGAAGCCAATTCCCATGTTGAAAGTGCGGAACATCTCATCTTCGTCTACCCGACCCAGCCGGCGAATAAGCTCAAAAACCGGCATCTCCGGCAGACATTTTTTTTCGATGACTGCTCCCAACCCCGGAGGTAGGATTCGTTTCAGATTCTCAGTTATGCCTCCCCCAGTGATGTGAGCCATACCCCTGACATCCACCTGTTCTATGAGCTCCAGGATGCTCTTAACATAGATGCGGGTAGGGGTAAGAAGTTCCTCTCCCAGGGTTTTACCCAGCTCTTCTATTTCCTGTTCCAATTTTAAACCATTTTGCTCCAGCAAGACCTTACGGGCCAGAGAATAGCCATTGGAGTGCAGCCCGGAAGAGGGTAACCCTACCAGCACCTGGCCCTCTCGGACACCCGTACCGTCAATAAGCTGTTCCCGCTCCACCGCCCCCACGGCAAAGCCAGCCATATCATATTCTTCCTCACCGTAAAAACCAGGCATTTCCGCCGTTTCACCACCGATAAGAGAGCATCCTGCTTCCATGCAGCCGCGTGCCACTCCCTGTACCAGCTCCTCCACTACCTCGGGAATCAGCTTACCCACCGCCAGGTAGTCCAAGAAAAATAGCGGCTCGGCTCCATGTACCAGGATATCGTTTACACACATGGCCACCAGGTCAATTCCCACCGTATCGTGAACCCCGGTCATTTGGGATATACACAGTTTGGTACCCACCCCATCGGTTCCCGATACCAGTACCGGGTGCCTGAATCGCTCCGTATCCAGGGCAAAAAAGCCGCCAAAACCACCAATACCTGCCAATACTTCCGGTCTACGAGTTTTTTCTACCCACGGCTTAATGCGATCAACTGCCTGATCAGCAGCTTCTATGTCCACTCCAGCCTGCTTGTAACTCATTCCGTTGAACACGTATCCATCACCTCACCCTCAACAAGAATAGGATATTCACCATTGAAACAAGCGGCACAGAATCCTTCCTCGCCTGCATCAAAAACAGAGAACATGCCTTCCACGCTGATATAATGCAGACTATCAGCCCCGATAAACTGGCGAATACCTTCTACATCCAGCCTAGCAGCTATGAGCTCACCCGAACGGGAGGTATCGATACCGTAATAACATGCATAGCTGGTGGGAGGTGAAGCCACCATCATATGGACTTCTGCTGCCCCCGCCTGTTTTAAAACATTAACGATCATCTTGCTGGTGGTTCCGCGAACAATGGAGTCATCCACCATAATAACTCGCTTCCCTTTCACCACCTCAGCCACCGGGTTAAGTTTCAGCCTCACCGCCAGATCCCTCATCTGTTGAGTCGGTTGAATAAAGGTACGTCCTACATAACGATTCTTCATCAACCCCTCTTCAAAGAGAATGCCTGATTCCTCAGCATAGCCCAGGGCCGCTGAAGTACCAGAGTCCGGAACGGCTATGACAATGTCAGCATCCACCCGACTTTCCCGGGCCAACTGCCGACCCATAGCCCGCCGGGCCCGATTCACATTTATTCCATCGATGGTACTATCCGGACGGGCAAAATAAATATACTCGAATATACAGTGGGCCCCCACTCCAGCCTCCCGTACCTGGTACGATTTCAGGCCCTCCGAACCGATTATAATGATCTCTCCCGGGTTAACATCCCTGATGAATTCCGCCCCGACTGTATTTAAAGCACAGGACTCTGAAGCCAGGATATAGCCATCATTGATTCTACCCAGACAGAGGGGACGAATGCCCCTGGGATCCCTGAAACCCACCAGTTGGTTCTCCGTCATCATCACTACCGCATAGCCGCCCTTAATCTCGCTCATAACCCGGGTAACGGCGTTTTCCAATCGCTCCTGACAATGCCGGGCCATAAGGTTGGCCAGGATTTCAGTATCAGCAGTGGTCTGAAAAATGCTTCCCTCTCGGGCCAACTTTTTTCTCAGTTCCACCGCATTGACCAGATTCCCATTATGTGCCAGAGCTACCATTCCCCCCAGATATCTAAACACCAGGGGTTGAGTATTAAGCGGATGGCTATCCTCGCCATTAGGGTAGCGCACATGACCAATGGCCATCTGTCCCGGCAATTGGTCGATTACCTTGGAATTAATCACCTCGGAGACCAGACCCATACCTTTATGCAGTTCTATATCATTCCCATTTGAGGAAGCGATACCCGCGCTTTCCTGTCCCCGGTGCTGTAACGCATAGAGCCCATAAAAGGTAGTACGGGCAGCCTCATTAGAACCCGGTTCAGCATCAGGTAGATAGATGCCGAAAACCCCGCAAGCTTCTTTCATTTTGTCATCATCTAGCCCATGGAACACCTGATAGCCCCCCTCCATATGGAAGCAGCCTCTTGCCATTCGACATCGATAATTTCCCGACCCTGAAAGCTATAAACCAACCGGTCTCCACCCACCTCTCCCAGAACTACCGCATCAAGCATATGACCCTCGGCCAACCCCAGGACCTCACCCAGTTGACTCGAAGGTAAAGTGACTATAGTCCGCGTAGGCGCCTCATTAAATAAAGCCACATCCAGGCGTTCCTGAAATGAGTCGAGATGAACTCTGAAGCCTTTACGTCCCTGAATAGCTGCCTCGGCCAACGCCACCGCCAGTCCTCCCTCGGATAAATCATGACAGGAAGTAACCATACCTGTACGGATTATCAGTTCCAGCATTTGTAGCAGCATTTTTTCGTTGTCCAGGTTTAACACCGGTACCTCTCCGGTTACCAAACCGTGTTCCAGCTTGAGGAACTCACTACCGCCCAGCTGGCTGCCCTCTCCCCCCAGCAATAAGATCACATCACCATCATGCTTGAAAGCCATATCCATGCCGGCATTTACGTCCTCGATTAAGCCAACCATGCCTGCGACTGGAGTCGGATAAATGGCCGCCTTCCCATCGGCTTCATTGTAGAAACTTATGTTTCCATTTACAACTGGAATATTTAACTTATAGGCAGCCATGGCCATCCCCCGCACCGCATTTTCAAACTGCCAGAAAACCTCGGGTCGTTCCAGACTGCCGAAATTAAGGCAATAAGTCAAGGCCAGAGGCCGGGCCCCGGTACAGGCCAGGTTCCGAGCCGCCTCACACACCACATGGATACCACCCATAAATGGATCCAGGTACACCATGCGGCTGTTACCATCTACAGTGAGAGCTGCTGCTTGGGGAGTGCCTTTAATACTCAGCACCGCAGCATCACCCCGTACCGGCTCCAGCACCGTATTGGCAGCCTGGTAATCATACTGGGTGTAGATCCACTCCTTACTGGCAATATTGGGCGACGCCAGCAGCGACTTCAAGACCTGATTATAATCGTCCGGTTCAGGTAAATTGGCGAGATCAAAGCTTTGTTTTTCCCGATAATAAGCTGGCTCAGCTGTAGCCGGATGATACACCGGGCACATGTCAGTTAAGGCTATTGCCGGAATTTCCGCCACCACCCGCTCCCCTTCAGTCACCCGCAGCACACCATCGCCGGTTATCTTACCAATAACCGCCGCATCCAGCCCCCATTTATCAAATATCTCCCGAATACGCCCTTCTTTCCCCGGCCGCGGGCAGAGCAGCATCCTTTCCTGTGACTCTGATAGCATGACTTCGTAGGGAGTCATCCCTTCTTCTCGACGAGGTACCCTGGATACGTCGATCTCAATGCCCCGTTTACCCTTACTGGCTATTTCTGCCGCTGAACTGGTCAGACCAGCCGCTCCCAAACCCTGCATCCCGACCACCAAACCCTCGCTGATTACTTCCAGGCAGGCTTCCATGAGCGATTTCCCCATAACAGGTTCCCCCACCGATACATAAGGCCTGGTATCAACGACATCGGATAGCTCTCCCGAGGCAAAAGCAGCCCCATGCATGCCATCCCGACCGGTTTTGGAACCCACCAGCATCACCGAACTACCCACCTCACCAGGTACAGCACGGGTAATTTCATCATGCACAACCAGCCCCACACACATAGTATTTACCACGGGGTTGTCCCGATAACACTCATCAAAATATACCTCGCCTGCTGCCGTCGGTATTCCCAGACCATGGCCATAATCGCCAATACCCGAAACCACTTCAGATAACAGGTTTTTAATTCTTTCATCATCCAGAGGACCAAAACGAAGTGAATTAATGGAAGCAATAGGCCTTGCCCCCATGGTATAAATATCCCTTACTATACCTCCTACCCCGACGGCCGCTCCTTGATAGGGTTCCACCGCCGCAGGGTGGTGGTTATGACTCTCAATCTTGAAAACCAACGCCTGATTATCCCCGATGTCCACTACCCCCGCATTCTCACCCGGACCTTCGATGACGTGGGATCCCTCAGTGGGAAAATACTTCAATACCGGACGGGAATTCTTGTAACCACAGTGTTCCGACCACATCACCGCAAACAGTCCCAACTCTATATAGTTAGGTTCGCGGCCCAATATCTCCTGAACCTGTGCATACTCTTCATCAGTTAGCCCCATCTGCTGCCATAGAGACTTTTCCATCAGTACTCACACCCCCTTGCTGAACCATTTAAAATGGAAACAGGACGCCAGCCTGACCTGAATGCGGGCGTACCGGGCAGAATTGTTTGTATGCATATTCAACACCTTTAAACACCTTTTCTGCATGTCCTTCGGGATGAATCCTACATCCCGGATACCCCCCTTTAATTTCCTACAATAATAGGCTATTACCTTTTTATCCCACTCGGTTTAATAGTACCATCATGATACTACTAACCCGGGCATAGTATGACCCATTCATCCTTTACCCGGGTTCCAGTCCACATCTGCGAAATACGTAATCTACCTGCCTGGTATATGAAGTATAATCAAAAATATTCTGCAAAGCTTTATCATCCAAATATTTTGCGATCTCTGGATCCTGTGCCACCAACTCCTGCAAGGCAATGCCTTGATTCCAAGCCTGCATGGAGTTTTTCTGTACCAAACGATAAGCCTCCTCACGCGTCATGCCCCGTTCCACCAGGCCCAACATCACCCGCTGGGAAAATATCAATCCCGATGTCTTATCTAAATTCGTCCGCATATGGTCTGGATAAACCACCAGGTTTTCCATCACGGTTTTGAATTTATCCAGAATGTAGTCCAACAGGATACAGCTATCCGGAATGATAACGCGTTCCACCGAAGAATGGGTTAGATCTCGCTCATGCCACAGAGCTACATTCTCCATAGCGGCCAGGGCATTGCTCCTGACCACCCGGGCCAAACCAGTCACCCTCTCGCTTATCATCGGGTTGCGCTTATGCGGCATGGCTGAAGACCCCTTCTGTCCTGGATAGAATGGCTCTTCTACTTCCCGGATATCGGTTCTCTGCAGGTTACGAATTTCGACAGCCATTTTCTCCACCGAACTGGCCACTACCGCCAGAGCTGCCATGAATTCTGCCTGCCGATCACGTTGGATGATCTGGGTAGAAACCGGGCAAGGTTTCAATCCCAGTTCGTGACACACATACTCCTCCACCGCCGGGTCAATGTTGGCAAAAGTACCTACGGCTCCTGAGATCTTGCCATAGCTGATAACTTCACGCGCCCGGGCTATCCGCTCCTGGTTGCGTTTCATCTCCGTATACCATAAGGCCATTTTTAGACCAAAGGTAGTAGGTTCGGCATGAACCCCATGCGTACGGCCTACCATAAGGGTGTACTTATGCTGACCAGCCTGCCGGCCAATGACCGCCTGCAGCCGTTCCAGCTTATCCAGAATCAAATCGGCAGCCTCCCGCATCTGCAAAGCCAAGCCGGTATCCAAAACATCAGAAGAAGTCATACCCATATGAATATATCTGGATTCTTCACCCACCTGTTCCGCCACATTGGTCAGAAAGGCAATAACATCGTGTCTGACCTCGGATTCAATCTCCCGCACCCGCTTCACTTCAAAAGATGCGTTGGCCTTGATGACCCGCAGAGCCGAAGCTGGAATCCGCCCCAGGCGAGCCCAACCCTCACAGGCCAGAAGCTCTATCCTGAGCCAATTACTCAGCTTATTCTCCTCTGACCACACCTGCCCCATATCCGGCAGAATGTAACGCTCGATCACCGGTTCTCCCCCTTATGGCTTAGATAACCATCAATACCTGCTTTCTGCAGCTGCAGATTTTTGGTCCTTACCTCTTCTGCCAGAGTTCTTCGATATTTAAAGAGTTTTTCCTGTATAGTTCTACTTTTAATGCCAATAATGGCCAGGGCCAGCAGGGCCGCATTGGCACTGGCATTTATCCCCACCGTAGCTACTGGAATGCCCCGCGGCATCTGCACCATCGAATACAATGAATCTATCCCCGACAGAGTGCTGGTTTTAATAGGAACTCCAATAACCGGCAAAACAGTCAGGGCCGCAATTACTCCCGCCAGGTGGGCCGCTCCTCCGGCACCGGCAATAATAACATCCAGTCCCCGTTCCGCGGCGGTTTCAGCATAGCGGGCCGTTTCCCGCGGCAGGCGATGAGCCGAACTGATAGCTATATCGTATTCTACTCCGAACTCCTTCAGGACTTCTGCCGCTGGCTTCATGACCTCCAGGTCGGAGTCACTTCCCATTACGATACCTACGACTGCCAATTACCTCACCTCTTCTAATAATCGTCAAAAAGTAGGGAAAATATTAATAAAACTGGTATAAAAACAAACTAACCCACGCTGGCAGGCTTCGCATTGCTTTCTCATGACAAACATGAAATGCGAAACCTACCCGCCTGGGCTTTTTTCCCTCCGGTGTAGTGCCATAGGCACCTGTGCCACTCGGACCGGTCCACACCCCTGAAGGTATGCGGAACCCTAGGCACACTTCCGCCAAAAAACGGGACAACCAAAAGTTCCCTGTAATTTGATAATAGCAGAGCCCTATTACCATGTCAACGATTCAACAATACCTCGTAAAATTAGAAATAAAACAAGAAAATCCGGGCTGTGAAATAGGTTCACAGCCCGGTATGGTGGAGGAGTTTTGTGTACAATTAAGGCAATCTTTTGGTTCCAGCCTGCGTAAACAACAGTCGTTTAATTCATCAGGCTGCGCCGCAAGATACGAGACTAGACATCTCTGGTCCAAATCGAGGCCATGGCCGGTCCCCCGCCTACACACAAGGAGGCTCCGCCCAGAGTAAGATCCAATCTTTCCATTTCGTAGTATAAAGAAACAATAATGCGTAACGCTGTACATCCCACCGGGTGGCCTAAGGCGATCCCGGAGCCATTGTGGTTGACCTTATCCATGTCAATCTCGATGCCCTGTTCTTCTTTGAGCATCCGGCCCACACCCAGGAACTGAGCGGCAAAGGCTTCGTTGATTTCCCAGTACTCAATGTCATCCCACTTCATACCTGCCTGGTCCAGACACTTGGGTATGGCTCGGGCCGGTCCCAGTCCCATGACTTCTGGAGCCACTCCCTCGGTACAGATGTTAACCATCTTCATCAGCGGCTTGAGGCCCAGTTCGTCTGCCTTTTTCCTGGTCATAAAGATAGCGGCTGCAGCACCGTCATTGATACCCGAAGCGTTGGCAGCAGTGGTTACTCCATCTTTACTAAATGCTGGGCGCAGGCGGGCCATAGCTTCCAGATTTGCTCCTCTGATGGGATGTTCATCAGTATCGAATATGGTAGTACCTTTTCTCTTTTTGATTTCAACCGGTACGATCTCCCGCTTGAATACACCGCTTTCAATAGCCGCTACTGCCCGTTGATGGCTCATCAAAGCCAGTTCGTCACATTCTTCACGAGTAATATTATACTGCTTGGCTACCCGATCAGCAGTAGTTCCCATATGACCCTGGGCCAACCGACATACCAGTCCATCAGCCAGCATAGCATCCTCGATCTTACCATCACCCAATCTGTATCCAGAACGTCCTTTCTGCACGAGATAGGGAACATTGGACATGCTTTCGCACCCTACCACCAGGGAAATATCAGTCTTACCCAGCATCAGATTATGACAGGCTATTTCGGTGGCCCGCATTCCGGAAGCACAGTTCTGACTGACCTCACAGGCCCCGCTTCTGATAGGAAGTCCCACTCCCATCCCCACTATCCGCGGTGGCAGTGAGCCATTCCCGTGATGCAGACACATTCCCATTACGATTTCATCTATTATTTCTGGATCAATGCCTGCTCTATCTATAGCACCCCGGGCAGCGGTCATCGCCAGATCATTGGCCCGTACATCCTTCAGGCCTCCTAAAAACGATCCAATAGCGGTCCGGCACGCACTAACCATTACCACTTCATTGATTTCCCTCGTCATGTTTATTCCCCCTTCAATTTTTTTAGACTAACTGATTTTAGAATTCGGAAAAAAAGGTCCGGGCGACGGATTAACACCCGCCACCCACAAATTAGTGATTATTAGGAGGTAATTTTGGGTTTGGACTGATATTTACAACTTATAATCAAGCTATTTTACTGCTTCTAACCCAAATCTTCATTTTCTCAGCTTCCTTGATGAGTTCATCCCGAAAATCAGGATGAGCAATATTGATCAGACCCTCGGCCCGCTCCCAGGTTGATTTACCCTTCAGCATGGTAATGCCGTACTCGGTAACCACATAGAAATTAAGGCTCCTGGGAACCGTCACCGTTGCACCCGGGGTCAATGTCGGTCTGATACGTGACTTCACCTGGCCATCACGGTCAACGAATGTCGAACTCAGACAGATAAACCCCTTGCCTCCTACCGACTTATAGGACCCAAAAATGAAGTCCAGCTGTCCCCCGGTACCAGAGATATGCCGGATACCGGATGACTCCGAAGCCACCTGACCGTACAGATCCACCTCAATAGCATTATTGATGCCTATAACATTGTCGTTCTGGCCAATCACATAAGGATTGTTAGTATAATCCACCGGGTAACTGGCACATACTGGATTCTCGTGCAAAAAGTCGTAGAGCCTCTTCGTCCCCATAGCGAACGTGTAAACCATTTTACCGATATCAATGGTCTTACGAGTTCCAGTTATTCTCCCGGCCTCGTACATATCAACGAACGAATCCACCAGCATCTCGGTGTGAACCCCCAAATCCTTGAGGTCTGACTGAGCAATCATGGCCCCTACCGCATTGGGCATGGCTCCGATCCCCAACTGGAGACAAGCTCCATCTTCGATTTCATCCATAACAATAGATGCGATCTTACGATCTTCATCGCTTATTGGTACGTCGGGCAGTTCGGGTAGAGGTCTGTTATCACCCTCTACGATGTAATCCACCCGGGATATGTGGATGGTTTCCCGGCTGCCACCCAGGCACCGGGGTATCGACTCGTTCACTTCGACAACTATGGTTTTAGACGCATCACAAACTGCAGGAGTGATTGAATTGGAGGTACCCAGGTTAAAATAACCGTGCTGATCCATGGGCGTAACTTTGAGCAAAGTCACATCTACCGGTATATAACCCCGGTCATAAAAGCTCGGCCCTTCATGGTAAGTTAAGGGGATGTAGTTACACAAGTTTTTATCGTGCAGTTTACGGCTCGCCCCACTGAAATGCCAGTCATTGAATATGAAGCTTTCCCGCTCCGGATCCACCTGAACCGTCTGGGGTACGAAAGGACAGGTTACCGTTCTAATTTGTACATCTTTAAGCTCGTCCTTCCGCCGAGCAAGAGCCGCATCCAACACATGTGAGTTCATCATAAACTCACCGTAATGTACCAGATCCCCGGACTTAACCACCTTTACCGCTTCATCATCCGATACCAGCTTCCGTTTATATTCATCCAAGTAGCTCAAACAGGCCCCTCCCTCCTGAAATTATCTATCTATTTTTGGAATTTACGCCGGATATCGCCAGCAATAACTACCCTCTGCACTTCTCCGGTTCCTTCGAATATCTGGAAGATCTTGGCGTCACGGAAGTACTTCTCGACGGGATACTCTTTGGTATATCCATAACCACCATGAATCTGAACCGCTTCAGTTGCAACAAACATGGCAACATCACCCGCATAGCACTTGGCCAGAGAGGCTGCGTCGGTATAAGGCATGCCCAAATCCTGTCGGCTGGAAGCGGACAGATAGAGAAGACGCCCGGCTTCAATACGCATAGCCATATCAGCCAGCTTGAACTGAATAGCCTGGAAGTTGAAAATAGGCTGACCAAACTGCTGTCTTTCAAAGGAATACTGGATTGACGCCTCGTATGCAGCCTGAGCACAACCAATACCCATAGCGGCTACGGTGGCCCGTGAAAGGTCCAGGGTCTTCATAGCGATCTTGAACCCGTCCCCTTCTTTGCCCAGCAGGTTCTTGGCCGGTACCCTCACATCTTCGAAAATAACCGAGGTGGTGTTAGAACTTCTGATCCCGAGCTTGTCCTCTTCAGGTCCAATGCTGATACCCGGAGTATCTCTATCCACCATGAACGCACAAATGCCTCTATGCCCCAGCTTGCGATCCATAGTAGCAAACACGGTATAAAGTCCGGCCACTCCACCATTACTGATAAACTGTTTGGTGCCATTGAGGACGTATTCATCCCCTACCTTCTCACACCTGGTTGCCATTCCCCCCACATCAGAACCGGCTCCCGGTTCAGTCAGACAGAATGCCGTTACACACCCTTCCATTTCCTTGCCGTACCACCACTTTTTCTGTTCATCAGTAGCAGCAATCAGTACCGGCTCGGCTCCCAGCAAAGTGCTGGCGGCCATAATTGTGGCTACACCCGCATCTCCCCGGGAAATTTCTTCAGATACAATGTTTTTGGCGACAAAATCCAGGCCTGGTCCACCATATTCTGCAGGCACACCAATGGTCAGTAATCCGGTCTCGTGCAGCTTCTTAACACACTCTTCCGGGTATTTGCTTTCCTTATCCCATTCCAATGCATACGGGGCAATCTCATTATCAGCAAAGTCCCGTGCCATCCGCCGCATCATTTCCTGCTCTTCACTTAATCTAAAATCCATGGTTATACCCCCTTATAGTTATTAATTATGAAAACATCGCCTTGATTTATTTCCCTTGGAATACCGGTTTACGTTTTTCAACGAAGGCTTTCATGCCCTCGGTCTGGTCTTCGGTAGAGAAAAGGAATGCCCACGTTTTTTGCTCAAACAACAGTCCCGATGGCAGGTCTACATTTTCCCCATAATTGATACACTTCTTGGCCATCCGCATAGCGATAGGCCCCTTGGAAGCCAGCTTACCCGCCAGTTTCTGGGCTTCGTCCATCAGACTCTCCAGCGGAACCACTTTGGTTACCAGCCCAATACGAAGAGCCGTCTCAGCATCGATGGGATCCCCGGTCAGAATGAGCTGCTTGGCCCACCCCGGTCCGACCAACCGAGCCAACCGCTGGGTTCCTCCTGCTCCCGGCATTATCCCCAGATTAATCTCCGGCTGCCCAAAACGTGTCCCTTCTGCAGCGATACGAATGTCACAACCCATGGCCAGTTCGCACCCGCCACCGAGGGCCAGTCCAGCGATAGCCGCTACCACAGGCTTGTCCAAATCAGCAATTTTATCAATCGTCGCGTGGCACAGGTCGATGAAAGCTTCCGCCTGCAGCGTATCTGCTGTCAGCATATAGCCTATGTCCCCGCCAGCCGCAAACGCTTTCTGTCCTCCGGTGATAATGACCGCTTTCACTTCATCGTCCATGGCTATGGAATCTACCAACTGCCCCAGCTCATCCATAAGCTCATCATTCAAGGCATTAAAAGCTTTGGGGCGGTTAAGAGTTATGGTACCTATGCCATTTTCCTTTACATATAGAAGAGTTTTGAATTCCACGGCAGCACCTCCTACTTTCGAGAATAGTCGTAATAACCTTTACCGGTCTTCATGCCCAGGTGACCCGCACGAACCTTCTGTCGGAAGGAAAGAGCCGGACGATACTTGGGATCCCCGAATTCACGTACAAAGGTCTCACATACACTGAGTACAATATCTATACCCACCAGATCGGCCAGGGCCAGCGGTCCCATGGGCATGCCCGCAC
>JAAZLJ010000038.1 GCA_012799365.1 Syntrophomonadaceae bacterium
GAACAAGCATCGACAGGCTGCTGGTCAAAAAGCGGAATCTCTTTACCCTGCTCCCACCAGCCCTCATTACCCACAATATTGAGATAGCCCCGGGTAAATAAATTATCACTCAGAAAACCAAGCGTCTCCTCACCTATCTGTCGGGCCCTTTTATCTCCGTTCCAACCATAATAGGTAAACATGGCCTGCGGCATTATTCCATTGCAGTAGGTTAAACGGTCCTCAAACCATCTCCATTCCGGACCTCTTTGCCGCAAATACCGCTCCATGAGAGCAGCAGCCAATCTGTTTACGACATCAGCCAGAAGATCCTGATAGGTTACAAATGTGTCAAAGCCCCGAACCAGACCGATGATAGCATAGGCTTGAGAACGTGGTGCCTGTAGTTGAGACACCATGGGCAGGGCCTTCACATACATTTCCCGGCAACGCCCGGCCACTTCATCTATATCACAGCCAGCTCCTATACCGCAGGCCATAAAGGTTCGACCCAGACTGTCTTCCGAATCCAGGGTGGGAACGAAACGCTGATGCAGTTTGAGGTTGCACCAGCTGCCATCGAGCCACTGGGCTGACCACAAGAAATTGGTGAACAGCCTGGTATAATAAAGACGCTCCTCACCCCTCATGTTCAAAGCCACCAGCAAAGCCCGGGCATTATCATCCGCCGTATGTCCGCTATTTATGTCCGGGCGATTCTTGATGGCAAACTGAATTATCCCGGTCTTATCGGTCAGGGTGCGAAAATGCCTGTAGTCTATTTCTTGCCCTGACATCTTATACGACCCTTCTTTCGTGAGATTCTGCCACCTGTTCCGCCAATTCCATATACTGCCGGGCAGTATAAGACCACTTTATGGTCCGGCCCAGAGTGCTGGCCGCCTTTTCCAGCTCAGCTTGTAATTCTGCATCGGACAGCACCTGATTCAGCAGCCGGGCCAGAAATTCTGGCCGGGCATCTTCCGCTACCAGCCCGCGCTGTTCGCGCAGCATCTCCAGAGCATACTCATAAGGGGTCGCTACTATGGCCCGGCCGCATCCTATGGCATAGGCCAGAGTACCACTTACCGCCTGATCCCGGTTAGGATAAGGAGATAGATAGACATCGGTCATATACAAGTAATCACCCAGCTGGTCAACCTCCAGAAAACGGTTAACAAACTTGACATGGGACTCCAACCCCAGATCAGCCACCAGATTAATCAACATCTCTCGATAACTCTCCCCCTGTTTTTTAAGCAGCATGGGATGAGTTCCCCCGGCTATGATATACAGCACATCCGGATGCCGTTCTACAACAGCAGCCAGGGCTTGCAGGCCCTTCTCAATACCCTTACCCGGACCAATCAGACCAAAGGTAGTGATTATTCTACGGCCAGTCAAGCCATATTCCTTTTTCAGTTCTTCTCGATCCTTAACCTTAAAATTAGGAACCCCGTGGTGAATAACATGTACACGTTCCGGCCTGGCCTGGTAAACCCGGGCTAACAAATCCGCCGAGCGCTCGGTCATGCTGATCACCGCCGCCGCCTTTTTCACCAGTTCGGACAGCACCCTTCTCTGGTGAGAAGTAGGATGGGGCAGTACTGTATGAGTAACTAAAAGAAAAGGTTTATCTAGATGATAAATAAAATCCAGGACGTAATCCCCGTCTTCTCCGCCAAAGATGCCGTATTCATGTTGAATTACTACCGCTTTTATATCCTGATCCTTATTGATAGCTTTAGCCTTGGTTATATAGTCAGATCTTCTATCCTGGCGTATTTTGTATACAACCTCAGACGGATAAACATAAGAATAATCGGTATCCGATATAGCTGCCACACTGACATCAGCTCCACAAAGCAAAAGATTGTCTCGCAAATCATTTGAAAACGAGGCAATACCGCACTGTTTGGGTGGATATGTACCCAAATTCAAAAGATGCATATAATCAGTCCTCCTCCCGGAAACCATAAATACTGAGTTCGCAACATTTCATCTTATTCCAATAGAGTCTACCTTGATACAATTCCTGGCCGGGTGAAATTATGCCACAATCCCAAAAATATACAACCAAAAACCGCAAATCCCCACCCTGATACGACAGGTGATTACAGGCTGGTATCACTCCACAACATAACCCGGCAAACTTTTCCTTCGTCAGCAAACAAGGTCAATGGTTTATTTCGGTTGTAAATAAAAGCACATAACGGAAATCAGATAAAACATCAACTTCAAGAAAGGATGTACTAGAAAATTTCGTAGTACAAAAAGAAGTGAATCTGTCGATTAGCCAAATTCAACTGGCATAATTTCTATTATAATTTTATACCATAAAATACAAAGATACAATACCCCGGGGGAAATTCCCCGTAAAAGTCACTAACCCCAACCACTTATAAGTACCTCATTGGCCCCACAAAAAAACAAAAGGAGGCGGTTCCCCGCCCCCTTAAATATATATTTTTCGATTCTAAGCTTTGCCCCCTGCCCCACGGGTCTTCAGGTCATAGTAGATGGGGCTGGAAAGGAATATGGAAGAGTAACATCCAATGCTGATCCCGATGAGTAAAGCCAGAGTAAACACTCTGATGGTCTCTCCGCCGAATATGAATAGAGCAACCAGGGCAAACAACACAGTAAGCACGGTGTTGATGGAACGGTTAAGCGTCTGCATGATACTCTTATTAACCGTTTCCGCCAGGTCTCCACGTTTCTTGAAACCGAGATTTTCTCGTATACGGTCGAATATGACGATGGTATCATTAATAGAATAACCTACTACGGTCAAAAGCGCCGCCACAAAAGCACTGTCAACCTCCAGCTGGAAAATGGAGAATATTCCCATCACCAACAACACGTCGTGCAAGGTTCCAGCAATAGCCCCTACCCCAAAACTGAACTCAAAACGGAAAGAGATATAGAGCAGCATTAGCACTGCGGCTACCAATACCGATAAAATCGCTTTATTGGTCAGTTCCTTACCAATTACCGGCCCAACTCCCTCATTACGCATGATTTTTACCGGTCCAATCTTCTCATTAAAAGCCTTGATGATATTATCGCTCTCTTCCTGCTGCAGCATATGAGTGCGAATAAAAAACTCCCCCTGGCCGCTCTTCTGTATGGTGCTTTCTTTATGTCCGAACTCGGCCAGAACATCCCTGACTTCTTTCACCTGTACCGACTGCTCAAAAGTGATGTGGAGCATCGAACCACCAGTAAAATCAATCCCCTTATTCAGTCCCCGCCCCGGCCAGCACAAGGAGATCAGGCCAGGAATGAGAACAAGCAGTGACAATAAATAAAACCATTTCCTATTTTCTATTATCCTCATCTTCGACCCTCCTAAACTCCGTAGTGCCAGGTATTTTTAACCGAATCAGCCGTCCATTTCAGCAGCCAGCGGGTAAATACGATAGCGGTAAACATACTGCAAAGAATACCGATAGTCAGAGTCACGGCAAATCCTTTGATGGGCCCCACTCCAAAGTACATTAAGACCAGGGCCGCAATTAGAGTAGTTATATTGGCGTCAAAAATGGTCCAGAAAGCCCGTCTAAATCCCGCATCAACCGCTGCTCGCAGGGTCTTCCCGTGACGCAGCTCGTCCTTTAACCGCTCATAAATGATGATGTTGGCATCTACCGCCATGCCTATAGATAGTACGAACCCGGCTATCCCCGGCAGGGTCAACACGAACCCCAATAATGACATGATCCCCAGCACTAAAACCCCGTACAGGGCCAAAGAGATATCTGCTACTACCCCGGGCAGTCGATAATATCCCACCATGAAAATCAGTATCATCAGCAAACCGATAATTCCCGCTTTAATACTCTTTTCCAGCGAGTCACTACCCAGAATAGGCCCGACCGTCCTTTTTTCAGCCAGGTTGAGGGTCACCGGCAGAGCACCGGAACGCAGCTGAACCGCCAACGTCTCGGCTTCTTTCACCGTTTCGAAACCACCGCTGATTTCCGCACTCCCACCGGAAATAACATCCCTGACTACAGGAGAACTGATAGCTTCGTCGTCCAGGACGATATGAATTACTTTTCCTATATTGGCCTGACTGGCCTGATGGAAAAGTTCCGCCCCCTCTTTGTCAAAAGTCAGATGAACCTTGGGCAGGTTATCAGTCGGATCCAGATCTGCTTTCGCATCCTTCAGATTCTTACCCGTCACCCACACCTTATTATTTTCGTCTATAAACTGCAGCTGGGCAGTCTTACCAATGTCCCTTACCGCCTGTTCAGGGTCCTCAACCCCGGCCAGTTCCAGCACCACCCGATTGTTGCCCTGGGTCTGGATGATAGGTTCCCTGACCCCGAGAGCATCTACCCGGGTTCTCATAACTGCCACCGCTTTTTTGAGAGTGTCTGGCGTCAATTTCTCGCCAGGCTTTTCTTCCGCCTCAAAAATAACGTGCACCCCGCCCTTTAAATCCAGGCCGAGATTAATGTTATTGAGAATAGGCTTTAACGAAAAAGCGGCCAGCAGTATTACGGCTATTCCCACGATTACCAGTTTGACCAAACCAGTGTGGTTCTTCACACTCTTTCCTCCTCCCATAGACTACAATAATTTGGCCCCATTTATTATGAGCTCGAATTCACATTCCAAAAAGTCGGCCGCCCGCCGACACATGATCATGCGGCTCAAAAAAATCTCAAAGTACTCCATTACGGGACAAATATTTATATCAATGACCAGGTCCATGCTGATGATGTGATTATGGCCATCTACCCGTAAGATGGCCTCTTCCGCCGCGTAATTAACCCGGTCGTGAATGTCAAAAGTCGATATATCGGGATTTCTTACTCGCGACCGATGTACATGCGACTTGTCCGCCAGAATAAGAGCAGCAGCAACCCGGTTTACAGGGTGACCGCTGTTTTCATCGTGGTTGCCAATAGCGGCTGAAACCACCGAGACCTCATCGGCATCCATACCCATATCACTCAAAATACGGATAGACATTAATGCCCCGCTCTGACTATGACCGTTGCGATTAATCACATTACCAATATCATGGATGTATCCGGCAATGGCTGCCAGTTCGGCCTCCCGCTCCAGATAGCCCAGATCTTTTAATATAGCGTAGCTGCGTTCGGCTACCAGACCAACGTGTTCATACCCGTGATCAGTAAACCCTATTGCCCCCAGATGCTTGTTTCCCCTGCGAATAAAAGCATCAACAATGGGATTTTGTTTAACATCTGCCAGTGTAACCATGGTTCTCCTTCTCCCGCTTGCCTACTCTTCTTCTTTGTAGGCCACCGCTGTTTTTAAAATCTCCAGGTTGGTGCCATCAGCTGTAATAATCATAAAAGTCTTTTCTTTTACTTTTTTGATTTCACCGCATATACCGCCAATAGTAACCACTTTCTCGCGGGCGGTCAAGCTCTCAACCATCTCGTTATGCTTTTTTTCCTGCCTCTTCCTGGGAAGAACCAGCAAAACATAAAATATAACAAAAAAGCCCAGCATATAGATAGCGAGCAGCTGCCATTCCATACTAATCCCTCCTTCTTGTAAGCACAGGCCTTTGACAGATAGTAGATGTAGTTAGTTCCGGGGATAAGCCTGCAGAAACTCCCGGTAAAACACGGGAAAACTGTCCTGGGCAATTGCACTCTTTATATTCTCCATCAAATTGAGCAAAAAGTAAATATTATGATAGCTTAAAAGGCGCAATCCCAAAAACTCCCCGACGTTAATAAGATGCCGCACATAAGCCCGGGTGTAATTCCGACAGACATAACAAATACAATTCTCATCAACAGGGGTAAAATCCTGCTTGAATTTTGCATTCTTTAGATTTATCCTGCCCTGACTGGTATAAGCGGAACCATGCCGCGCGATACGGGTAGGCATAACACAGTCAAACATATCTACCCCCCGCTTCACCCCTTCCACCAGATCCTCAGGAGTTCCCACCCCCATCAAATATCGAGGCTTGTCTACCGGCAGCATCTTATCCATCAACTCTAGAATCCGGTACATATCTGATTTCGGTTCACCCACCGACAGACCCCCGATAGCATACCCGGGAAAACCTATTTCCAGCAGGGAAAGCGCACTCTCCCGCCGCAAGTCATCGTAGACGTTACCCTGTACAATACCAAATAATCTCTGGTCTTCCCTTCGTGCCGCCTCCCGGCACCGGGCCGCCCAATCCGTAGTCCTCTTTACTGCCTGCCGCGCCTCTTCATACTCGCAGGGATAAGGCGAACATTCGTCAAAGCACATAATGATATCTGCCCCCAGCTCCTCCTGAATGGCAATGGCTTTTTCCGGAGTAAAAAAGTGCCGGGAACCATCTATATGGGAATTAAAGTAAACTCCATCATCGGTTATTTCTCGCAAAGCGGCCAGGCTGAATACCTGGAAACCGCCGCTATCCGTAAGTATACCCCGATGATAATTCATGAAATCATGCAGGCCTCCTGCCTGGCTTACCACTTCCGGGCCCGGTCGGAGATAGAGATGATAGGTATTGGCCAGGATGATGCCGGCCCCTGCCTCATAGAGATCCTCTGAGCTCAGAGTCTTTACCGTTGCCTGGGTACC
>JAAZLJ010000039.1 GCA_012799365.1 Syntrophomonadaceae bacterium
AACTTCATTATTGTTAATTTTTACAGAAAAATCCCCTGATGTCAAAGTTATATTTTATGCCAGGCTCATTAATGCTAACTTTATTGATAACTACCATTTAGCAACTAATACCTCACACATATTTTTTCCTTTTCGGGACAAATTAGAAGCAAGCAGGCCATACAAGTAAACTTTTTAACTTTTAAGGAAGGAGGTTCAGGTATGCCTGATGATCAAACCAGAAGTGACATTGATATGGAGTTGGGTACATTTCATTTTCTGCGGACAGGCTGGTGGATATTCCACATAATAGCCATTGCCGGCTTCTTTTATCTCGGATGGCTTTACGGAGGTGCTATCTTCCGCTAGAAGGGACATAAGTTGGGAGGCCGGGTATAACCCGGCCTCTTCGTTACAAAATACTTCCTGGCTTCGAAACTGCAGATAAATCGCCAAATAGACGCAGATGACCGCTGATTACTATGATTTACGCTGATTCCTTTTAAGTTTATAGCCTATATGCATCCATAAACCACGACTAGATAGCCTGAGACTGTACAATCTCCCCTGCTCCAAACGTCCTGTTTCTCGCTGGTTTTATTGGCAAGGATTATTTTGTTTGTAGCGTCATTCATAACTATCAGCGTTTATCTGCGTCCATCTGCGGTTTCATTCCTTCGGTGATACTTTATTACGAGGTGTAAGAATGTCCAATTTTAGATTCTCCCCCCGGCCCAATCGGGCGCATGAAATTGAATGGCATGAATGGAGCAACGAGCCTTTTGCCCTGGCCCAAAAGACCCATCGTTTGCTGCTCCTTTCTATAAGTGCGGTATGGTGTCATTGGTGCCATGTAATGGACGAAACCACCTACTCTGACCCCGAAATTATAGAAATCATAAACCAGCGTTTCGTACCCATCCGGGTTGATTCAGATCGCCGCCCGGACATCAACCAGCGGTATAACCTGGGAGGCTGGCCCACTACTGCCATTCTTAATGCCGATGGCGAACTCATAACCGGAGCTACTTATCTACCCTCGGAACAAATGCGTGACCTGCTCACCCGTATAGACGAATTACACCAGCTGCCAGAATCAGAGCTCAAAAGTAAATTCCAACCCACCGAATCATCCCGATTCCGCCCGGTACCAGAACCGGAAATACTGCTTGAACTGGTCGAACAGATTGAGAATCGTATCCTGGCCAGATATGACCAGCAATGGGGTGGATTCGGCACCAGTCCCAAGTTTCCCATGGTAGATGCCCTGTTCTATGCCATCGAGGCCCATCACAGAAAAGATGGTCAATGGGAGGAAGTCTTCACCCATACCATGAACAAAATGGCCTCCGGCGGCATGTTTGATCATATTGAAGGCGGGTTTTTTCGTTACTCTACCGACCGACAATGGCGGATTCCCCACTATGAAAAAATGCTGGAAGATAACTCCCAGCTAATGGAGGCTTACCTGCAGGCCTGGCAGGTAAGCAATCAGGATGAGTTTCTGGATACAGCCCGCCACGTATTCAACTACCTGTATAAAAACCTTTATCTTGCCGACCAGCATGCCTGGGCCGGCAGCCAGGATGCTGATGAGAATTATTACGCGCTTGATGAAAAAGAACGCAGATTGGTTCAGGCCCCCTTTATTGATACGACTATATACACGGACTGGAACTCCATGATGGCCCGCAGCCTTTTATTAATGGGAGTTCTTACTGACGACCGTCATATAATTGACCTTGGTATCAATACCCTGGAAAGCCTGTGGGAACGAAGCTGGGTCCCAGAACGCGGCCTGGCTCACTACTATATCGATGGGCAAGCTCACCTCTACCGTCAACTTACTGATGTCACCGCTTACGGACAGGCCTGCAACCTGGCCTTTCAGGTTACAGGTGACCGCCACTGGCTGGAACGCTCCGGTCTGCTGGCTGATTTCTGCCTTTTCCACCTGGAAGCACCTGAAGGCGGTTTCTATGATATCATCCCCTGTGAAACTGCACCCGGAGCCCTGGGTCGGCCCCACCTGGATCTCCAACTAAACTCCCGCACCGCGCTGTGGCTGCTGGAACTGACGGCTCTTACTGATAACCAGCCTTACGAGAAAGCAGCTAAAAAAGCCCTTTCTATCTGGCAGGATGACTATGTACTGAGCTACGGACCGTTGGCCGCCGGCTATGCCCGTGCTCTCCTGGCAGCCGAACAACCGTGGACCACGGTAACCGTGGTAGGGGAAAAACACGATGCTCAAGCTCGAAAGATGGTGGAAGAATCCCTCCGCCAGTACCGCCTGCATCGGGTGGTAACCTGGATTGACCCGGTGGTAGAACCGGGCCTGGCAGCCGCAGTTACCGGAGCTTTGACCCCGGAAAAACCAACCGCCTATGTTTGTACAGGACAAACCTGCCTCCCCCCAGCCCACACCATCGATGAACTGCTGGAACACCAGAACCAACCTCGATATGACCAGTAATCATCTACATCAACCGTACTTAGTTTTCCTTCATAGACTTCCCGGTTTCTTCGCCCAATTAATAAAGGGGCGCCTCTTACGGCGCCCCTAATATTCATTTGACCAAAACAAAATCTTCAATAATTTGGAGAGCAATTGTATAAGTATTTGTCTGGTATCGCAGTTGGATTACACTACCAGAATCCGGATACGGTATGATAGAATAAACACAAAAGAGGTGGTAACCGTTGTCCGAGATGCTGGACCCCAAAGTCGATGTGGTATTTAAACAGATTTTCGGGGCTGAAGAAAATAAACACATACTGATAAGCCTGCTAAATGCTGTGTTAGGTTGGACCGGAGAACAACAGATTACAGCAGTACAGATATTAAATCCCTACCTGGAACAGGAGTATATAGACGACAGCTACGGTATACTTGATATAAAGGTGCAGCTGGGCAGCGGAGAGCTGGTAGACGTGGAAATGCAGATAGGGGATCGAGCCAACATGGAAAGGCGCA
>JAAZLJ010000205.1 GCA_012799365.1 Syntrophomonadaceae bacterium
ACCTTGGAGTTAATCTCATAGGCGCGCTGGGCGGTGATGAGGTTGACCATTTCTTCTACGATCTGAATATTAGACGTTTCCAGATATCCAGAATGCAAAGAGACCGTGGTATCATCATCCGGGTCCCAGTCTTCTGCCTCGCCTGAACTGGGGGTCGGGCGATATAAGTTCCGACCTACCTTCTCCAGGCCAGCCGGATTGACAAATCTGGCCAATTCAAGCTGTCCGGCTTCGAGTGCCTCTTCTTCACCCGGTATCATATAGGTTACTGTCCCATCCGTTCCAACAGTTACTTCGTAAGCTTCCGGCTCGATAGCATCTGGACCTTCCAGGTAGTAGCCGTCAGAAGTGACCAGGTAACCCTCGGAGTCGGTTTTAAGGGAACCGTCTCGGGTGTACAGATAGTCATCACCATTGGCATCCAGAACCCGGAAAAAGGCGGGGCCTTCGATAGCCACATCCAGCGGGTTATCGGTGGGTATCAGATTACCCTGGGAGAAAATAGTCTGGGTAGCTGCCGGCTTTACTCCCAGTCCTACCCACAGGCCAGCCGGTTGATTCATGTCTTCGTTAACCACCGGTCGATGCAGATTCTGATACAGCAGATCCTGAAACTCAATACGCGATTTTTTGTAGCCGGTGGTGTTCACGTTGGAGATGTTGTGGGCGATGTTGTCCACGTTTAACTGTTGGGCATACATGCCCGTGCTCGAAGTATAGAGAGCCCTTAACACGTACTAAACTCCCTTCCGTAGTTGATTATATCAGCGGGCGCTGCGTTCGTTTCACGCCCGGGGCCTCTCTTTATGAGTCCAGCCCCTTATACGCTATATTACATATTATCGTTATTCAGCAGAAAAACCTTAGTAAAATTCCGTATTTATTGGAGACCCATCTACTGCAAGACAAAGAATGATGATTGATACAATCCTATTTCCCGGTTGTAATTAGGCTTCCGTAGTAAAAATGTCTGCAATAGCACAACCTACCTAATAAAAACATGTGTGATGGGGTGGTAGTGTTGTTCACGGTGACGGGGTCGCAGTTGGTGCCTCCGGAAGGGACCACCAGGGGATGGTTGTTAACCAATGGATTGGGCGGGTTTGCGGTGTCTACCGTATCGGGGATTAATATCCGGCGTTATCATGGGCTGCTCATTGCTGCTCTGAATCCACCGGTAGATCGGCGTCTGTTGTTGGCCAAGTTGGAAGAAAAGGTTTACATTGACGGGCGGGAATACAGCCTATTTTCCAGTCGAACCAGTGGTGGCTATTCGGGGTACGGTTTTCATCACCTGCATGAATTTCACCGGTTCCCGCTTCCGCGCTATATATATCGCATAGAAGATGTGTTCATCGAAAAAGAGATCATGATGGTTCAAGGCGAGAACACGGTATTGGTAAACTACCACATTTTAAATGCTAACCGGCGTCGGGTACAGTTGTCTATTTACCCGCTTACAACCTGTCGGGATTATCATCATACTACCCGGCAGAATGACTGGCCTTTTCTCTGTAATATCTCCGGACGCCAGGCGGTGGTGGAAGCGTACCAGGGTGCGCCAGAGCTGTATTTGGCTATTGATAACGGTGAGCTCATCAGGACTCGTTTCTGGTATTTTGATGTCTTCTATGAGTTGGAAGCCGAGCGGGGCCTGAATGCGATGGAGGATCTATTTTGTCCGGTCAGATTTCTAGTTGAGACCGATGAAAATCACAGTTTCACCATAGGAGCTTCAACCCGGGAACTGGCCCTTACCGGGGAATGGGCGGCAGAGCACAGGACGGTGGAACTAGAACGAATTGAACGACTGCTGCGGGGCGTGGAACTTGAAGATCGGTTTATGCAGGTACTTACGTTGGCGGCGGATGATTTTCTGGTGTATCGTAGAAGTACCGAAGAGAAAAGCATCATTGCCGGTTACCCGTGGTTCGCCGATTGGGGCCGGGATGCCATGCTCGCTTTACCGGGCTTGACTCTGGTTACCGGACGTTATGACAATGCCCGACAAATCATAGCTAATTTTATTATCCATGAAAAAGATGGGCTCCTGCCCAACCTGTTTCCTGACGATGCTGGCCCTCCCAGCTATAACACGGTGGATGCTTCCCTGTGGATGTTCTGGACTCTGTACAAATATCTGGAATATACGGGTGATTGGGAGCTGGTCCGGGAGGCCTATCCCCATTTGCAAAGTATAATCAGCAATTATAAAGACGGGACCTGGTACAATATCGGTATGGATCAGGATGGTCTCATAGCCCAGGGACAGGAGGGAATGGCCCTGACCTGGATGGATGCATGTGTGGAGGGACAGGGTGTAACCCCGCGTAGAGGTAAACCGGTGGAAATCAATGCCTTGTGGCATTTTGGTTTGAGGTTCATGGCCTGGTTGGCACCACGATGTGATGATGAGACGGGGGCCACGGTCTATCAGACGTTGGCGGATGAGGTCAGGGATTCCTTTAACCGGGTATTCTGGAACGAACGGGAGCGCTGTCTCTATGACCTGGTTGAAGATTACCATGAGGATGCTGCGGTCAGGTGTAACCAGATAATAGCGGTCAGTCTTCCCATTCGGCTGCTGTCTCCCGAGCGGGAATTGGCGGTGGTACAGAAGGTTTGGCGTGAACTGTACACTCCATTTGGGTTACGCAGCTTATCTCCGGTCTCGGAAAGCTATCAGGGGGTTTACGCTGGTAATGAGCGGGAACGGGATCGGGCTTATCACCAGGGTACGGTATGGGTCTGGCCCTGGGGGCATTTTGTTACTGCGGTTAATCGGCTATATGGTACTTATTCAGGAAGACAGGAATTGATAGGGCGATTGCTGGCACCGCTATTAGCCCACCTGGATGACCAATGTATGGGTTCAGTCGCAGAAATTTTTGACGGGGATGTACCCCACCGCGAACGGGGATGTTTTGCCCAGGCCTGGTCGGTGGGTGAGGTGCTGCGGGTTTACGTCGAGGAGTTTCTGGGGCACCACCCGACTTATCAAATCAGCCTGAACCCTTCGGACCAGCAAAGGTAGATTTCATATCAGACGTCCATGATACCGAAGGTATCACCATCGGAGCCATGAAAAAGGCATGTGGGAGAAGCAGGCTGTTAGAATTTGATTGCACCGGATTAAAAAAAGCGCTAGAATGGCATATGAGAGTCAAGTGGACTACCTGTTACTTACAGGTTAAAAAGGGGGTGGGTTTGCCGTGTTTGGTTTTATCGGAAATATAGGTCCCTGGGAATTGATTCTGATTCTGGTTATTGCCTTGATAATCTTTGGACCGGGTAAATTACCTGAAGCTGGGAAAGCCATCGGCCGGGCTATGAACGAGTTCAAGAGGGCTTCAAGTGGTATAAAAAGTGAGATAGAAGAGGCGGTATCCCTGGATGAAAAGGAAGATACCGGCACCAAGTCAGATGGCGATGCTCCCAGTTCAACCTAGAACCTGGAGGGCGATCCGGTGAGGTAACCGTATGGGAATAAGCGTGCGGGTATCGTTCATTATCAGGTACGGTAACCGAACCCTAAAAAGGAATAGTATCCGACTTCTTATCCAGAGAGGTGGAGGGACGGGCCCTGTGAAACCCGGCAACCGCTTTGTTCATCAAAGTACGGTGCCAATTCCTGCGGGATAATTCCTGGAAGATAAGAGAGCGGTTGATGATGGATATCATGCCAAATGCCTCTTCTTGCGGAAGGGGCATTTTTATGCCCAGAATTATAGCAACCAGGGAAAGGAAGTGAAGGTGTTTGGGGCAAAAATTAGCCACCTGGTTACGGGAAAAGATTTTAGTTTTGGATGGAGCCATGGGCACCATGCTGCAAGAGCAAGGCTTGCGACCTGGCGACTGTCCAGAGCTTTTTGGTCTGGAGCATCCACAAGTCCTGGAAGAGATTCACGGAGCTTATTTGGA
>JAAZLJ010000224.1 GCA_012799365.1 Syntrophomonadaceae bacterium
ATAATTCTCACCCGGTGGCCGGAAAGGTTCAATGCTTCCGCGGTCCCCTGGGACATATAGCAGTTGACTCCAGCTTTCATCATGTCAGGTACGGCCTTGCAGTGGTCATTGTGCTCATGACTTACCACCCTCCAACTTTGGCCCACTGAGCCACCCACCAGGCCATCAGGAGCAACGCTGCCACAAATATCACGTAGGCGACCCCGTGCAGCGGCCGGTCCAGCCGCCAAAACAGCTTCTCAACCCGGGACATCTCCGGCTCTTGCTGGAGATCCGCTCGGATATTCGATATTTTCCAGGTCTCCGTCTCCCGGTGGAGCTTGTCCTGCACCCAATCCTGTAGGTATTGGGCCTGGCCGGGCGTAAAATCGGTTCCTGCTGCTTTACGCATGTTATCCCTCCTCAAGCAATTCGGGGTTGTCGTGGATGTTGCCGATGATATTGCCCTCTGTGTTTTCAAAGTGTAAATATATATCGCCAAAAGGACTATGACCTATACAACGTGCCACAAAGGCAGCTTCACCACACTCAACAAAAAACAAACGCTCCACCTTATTGCCGGTCATAGGATTGACATAACTGCAATCTAATATATCCCCTTCATAAATCTCCTTGCCATTCTTGTCTTTTAGTCCGGTGTACTGCCCAACGGTGGCGGGGTCAATGGTCGCCTTGTGTCGTTCGATTGTTGGTTTACGTTCCGGCGCTCCTTTCCCTCGCGGATTAACGGTGATTATGAATTGAATACAAGTGCCATATCGTTCATGGATTAAATCGCCATACACCCATTCCCCGGTGTCAATCCGCTTACCGCGGAAAATAATCTCTCTCACGCTATCCCTCCATTAATCCGCTTGTCATGCTAACAAGCTCTTTAATTTCCAACTCATCTATGTTCTGATTAACACACCACTTCTCTAACGCCTGCGGGACTGATAGGCTCTCGTTCACGGTGTTATCTCTTGCTCTGTCGCTTCGTTCTATGTCTGCCTTTATCTCAGTGACAAAAAAAGCTCCTGCGTCATACAGGGACTTCTCAAGCTGTTTACGGTTAAGCTGTTGAGCAGTCTCCTCCGAGCAAGAGTAGTGGAGACGGACGATGGCATCTTGAAGGTTCTCGCTGATATACTCACCGTCAATGTAGTTGTTTAAGGATCCTTCGCCCCATTCTAGCGTCACATATCGGCGGGCTGGGGTTTCAATGAAGCAAGAACCGATAGAATCAAAATATTGATTGCCTCCTAGCTCATGTATCCAAAATCCCGGCGTTATATCTTGCTCGTTGAATGATAACCTCTCTACCGGTCCTGAGTAGAATACCTTATTGTCGATAACCTGCGGTCTGTGGATATGCCCCAAACATACGAGGTCAAAGCCTTGTACTGCTTCACGGGTTAGGATAGGCTCGTGTTGCATCAGCAAGTCGTCAAATCCTTTGTCTGCGCCTTGATAAGTCATGTGGGCCATCAGTATTTTAGGCTTATCGTTGGGCATTTGAGCGGCCATCCCCATGCAGAGTTGAGTTATTTTATCGGTCATTATTCTGTGCACTTGCTCTGGTGGCAAGCCTTTGTATTCTTCTTGGGTTAGCAGAGAAGAACGGTTGAGGCCGGGGAGACAGGCGACATATACTTCTTCAGAGCCTTCTAAAACTTGACTGCCAAATCTTGCCGTCATAATCATTGGCTGGGTTAAAATTCTTACATACGGTATCTGCATTTCCTTAAGGAATTTATACCCTGCCACGGAGTCGTGCGATGGGGTTCCAGATATGACTATGACTTCAATGCCTGCGGTTGATAATTTTCGCAACCAAATACCGATACAAATAGTTTCCTCTGTGCCTCGGTCAAACATAACTTTGGCATCTTTGAAACAATCGCCAGCGATAAGGCAAAGGTCAACCTTCTCGGCAATGAGTCGGTCTGCTGTCCAGTCTAAAATCCGGTTAATGTCGTCAAACCTTGAAGAAGGAGAAGGGCCTGCGTAATGCAAGCCCTGATGGATGTCGGAAATATGTGCTA
>JAAZLJ010000206.1 GCA_012799365.1 Syntrophomonadaceae bacterium
GATCCCGCAGCTGATATTTCTTGATTATACATACTACATCGACTCCGGGCGCTCCTTTAGCTCCCAGCACCTCTACCAACTTGCCTTCTGGATACTGATTCTTATCAGGCCAGACCGTAATCTTGATCAGAACTTTATCTCCATCCCGGACCTTGATCCGGCCCTTCGGTTTAATATAAACGGGATATAACAAACGAGGATCATCAGGAATCACCTGAGGCACGGTCTTGCTCTTCCTGTAAGTACCCACCAGCTGGTGATGCGCCCTTTGTAAAGCCCGTATGACCTCGCCCTCCGGACGCTGAGACCCGTTTCCCCGCCGGTTGATACGCACCATCACTTTATCATGATGCATAGCTCCGTTCAGATCTCGCCCATAAACAAATACCTCCTGCCCGTCTCCCTCCGGGGTCAGGATACCAAAACCGCGCGGGCTGATGGAAATAACCCCTCTTACCAGGTTCATCATCCACGGCAGCCCGTATTTGTTTTTGCGGGTACGAACAACATCCCCTTCTTTTTCCATGCGCCCCAGCAGGGCTGCAAAAGCAGAATCGTCTTCCACCTGCAGTACTTCTTTAAGCTCCTGATATGCCAACGGCCGGTAGCTTTTCTGCTCCATATAGGCGATTATTTCTTCTCTGGTCATCAATAAAACCTCTCCTGCCAAAATTGTCTATACGGTTTGGGAATTAACCTGGCTACATCCACTGCTGTGAATTCTTAACCTGGTATATTTATTCCCCACTATTGATTATTGTCATTATTCTGTTTTATAAAACCTATTATCTCCTGGCTGATAAAATCGATTTCAGGTCCCATAGTGGCCACGTGAGAAGATTTCTGCAGCCATACCAATCGTTTGTCCCCGGTCACCTGGTCCCTTATAACTAAAGCACTCTTTTTTTCGACCGATTCGTCTTCCTCAGACTGAAAGATAAGAACCGGTGCCACCACCTTCTTGAGACTGCGAACCACCATTTTTGTCAGCTGCCGCATACTCAAAAAGGCCTTAACCGGTATATCATCATAGGCAAACCGCTCCCGCTTTTTCATCTCCCGGTAATTTTCATCTATCTTTTTAGGCACATAGGGCTTAACAAATTTCAAAATAGGAGCAAACGGTATCAGATAACCTTTGAGGTAAATCGGAGTATTAATAGTTGCCACTCCGGCCACTCCTTCCAGGTCGGCCGCAGTTTTCAAGGCCAGCAGCCCACCCATGGAGAGCCCAATCAGATACAACTGCCGGTAGCTGTCATCCAGCTTTTGTGCTTCTTCCTTAACCGCCCCATACCAATCCCACCAGGTAGTCCGGTTCAGGTCTTCCGGAGTAGAACCATGTCCCGGAAGTAATGGAGCACTAACCGTAAAACCTTCCTCATGGAGCTTCTCGCCCAGATGGCGCATTTCCGAAGGCGAAGTAGTAAAACCGTGAATCAATAAGCAGGTTACTGGCCCCCCTTTCAGAAAGAACGGCCGCGCTTGAGGATGAATATCAGCCACCAAACTTTCCTCCCCCAAATAACCAGAAAGGGATGGTACTCCACCCCTTCTATGTATTATCCAGTTTTTAAGATAAACATAAAGAAGTTGCCTACCGCCAGAAAGGCCACAGCTTCTATGCATAATATTCCTGTCACTAATTATCAACAGCATACCAGGAAGCACCATTTTTTTCAAGGCCCGGAAGCAGCTAATTTACCCGGCAGCTATCTATAGAATATAAGAAAAGCCTCACAACACCAAGTGTTGTGAGGCTTACTTATCAAACATTTCCCTGTATCAAGTTCTTAATCGTCCGATGGGATCCTCATTTTGTAGAACGAACGCCAGACAAAGTACAGAGCAACGGCCAGGAAGATGAGCCCCACGGTCGGAGCTACTTGTCTGAATGACTCGGAAATAGCAATTTCCATAGCCAGCA